>JAPOKK010000038.1 GCA_029977665.1 Pseudomonadota bacterium
CCTGATGAACGTCGATGCCGTCACCGTGCGCTCTGACGTCTCGGTCGACGTCGTGCTGCGCTACCTGAGACGGCTGCCGCGCATGCCGGAGAACACCGACCAGCTCATGGTGGTCGATCGCAGCAATACGTTTCTCGGCACCCTGCGCCTCATGGCCCTGGTCATGGCGACGCCGGACGCGGTGGTGAAGGACGTGATGTCGGCCGACGAGCGCGCGATTCCCGCGACCACGCCGGTGCTCGAAGTCGCGACGCTGTTCGAACAGCGTGACCTCGTCTCGGCGCCGGTGGTCGACGAGGACGGCAAGCTGCTCGGTCGCATCACCATCGACGACGTCGTCGACGTGATCCGCGAAGAGAACGACCGCTCGATCATGTCAGCCGCAGGCCTCGACGAAGAGCACGACCTCTTCGCGCCGCTGCTGGTCACCGCGCGCCAACGCACGCTGTGGCTCGCGATCAATCTCGGCACGGCGTTCCTCGCCGCCTGGGTCATCGGCCGCTTCGAGGCGACCATCGAGAAGCTCGTCGCGCTGGCAGTGCTGATGCCGGTGGTGGCGAGCATGGGCGGTATCGCCGGCAGCCAGACGCTGACCATCGTCGTGCGCGGCCTCGCCCTCGGCCAGGTCGGCTCGGCGAACGCGCGCGCGGTGCTGATGCGCGAGGTTGCCGTCGGCATCATCAACGGTTGCGTGTGGGCGCTGGTCGTGGCCAGCGTCGCCGCATTGTGGTTCGGTGACTACCGGCTCGGCGTCATCATTGCCTGCGCGATGGTGGTCAACCTGTTCACGGCGGGCTTCGCCGGGGCGGCGATTCCGCTCCTGCTGCGGCGCATGAGCATCGACCCGGCGCTGGCCGGCGGCGTCATGCTGACGACCGTCACCGACGTGGTGGGATTCTTCGCATTTCTCGGCCTCGCGGCGCAGTTCCTGGTCTGACGTGCGGATTCGCCACAGGGAAAGTTGCGATCATCGCGAAACTTCTGTGCTAACATAACTGTTGCGGATTAGTTGTTGTTGTTCAACAACACTTTGCCGGAAGCTGAGACGCCGGGCTTGACCGCCTTCACCGCGTGGAACGCAGGTGCAGGGCAGGCACGCGGGAGCGTCGATACAGGCGAATGGACAACATCTGAGTCACAAGAACGATTGGGGACATCGGCATGAGTAAGCTCTATCGATTAGCAGCAGTCCTGCTGCTCGGCGCGCTGGCGAGCGGCTGCGCCAACCAGAACATCAAGCCCGGCGAGGTCATCTGCCCGCTGCTCGGCTCCGTCGCCGGTGCCGGCCTGGTCGCTGGCGGCCTGGATACCGACGAGGCCGGCGCAGTCGCCGCGGGTGCCGTGGTCGGTGCCGGCCTCGGCTACTTCCTCTGCATGGACCGCACCGAGCCGCCGAAGCCCGCGCCGAAACCGGCGCCGCGTCCGGCTCCGAAGCCGAAACCGGCTCCGAAACCGCCGGCCGATACCGACGGCGACGGCGTCATCGATCCCAACGACGACTGCCCCGGTACCCCGCAGGGCGTGAAGGTCAACGAGCGCGGCTGCCCCGAGGTGGGTGAGAAGCTGATTACGCTCGAGGGCGTCAACTTCAACACCGACAGCGCCAAGCTCCGTCCCGAGTCGGAGAGCATCCTGGATGCGGCGGTGAAAGTGCTCAACGAGAACCCGGTGGTTCACGTGCGCGTCGAGGGTCACACCGACAGCCGCGGTAGCGACGAGTACAACCGCAAGCTCTCCGATCGCCGCGCGCAGTCGGTCGTTGCCTACCTCGTCAGCAAGGGTATCGACGCGGGCCGCCTGAGCGCCATCGGCTACGGCGAATCGGCCCCGGTCGCACCGAACGATACGCCGGAGAACATGTACAAGAACCGCCGCGTCGAGCTGGTGGTCACCGCCAACTAAGAGCGACGTTCACATACCTTGAAAAGCCCCGCTTCGGCGGGGCTTTTTTTTTGCGCGCCGTCGGCGTGCCGGGGCAGCGCCGATGACCCCGGCGCGTGCCTGGTGCGGCCGCGGCGGCAGCAACGCGGATATCGCGCCCCGGCTCAGCCCCACACGGCGTCGAGTCGCGCGGGCGCGTCCATCGCGGTCTGCAAGACGCGGCGAAAAGGCGCGGGATCCTTGATATGAGTAAGTGCCCCCTCACGGGGGAAGCACTGGTCGTGCAGGCGCGAGAGCCAGAATCGCGTGCCTGCGGCGCGAACCGCCGGAACCCAGGCGGCGCGCTCGGCGGCCGTCAGCGGCCGCACCGCGGCGTAGGCTTCAACCAGCTGCGTGGCCAGCGCGCCGTCGAGCCCCGCGGCGGTGAAGCACCAGTCAGCCAGCGTCACGGCAAGGTCGTAGACGAACAGCCCGGTGTGCGCGTAGTAGAAATCGATGATGCCGGTCAGGCGCTCTTCGACGAACAGGGCGTTGTCGTGAAAGAGGTCGGCATGGATGACGCCGTGGGGCAGGTCGCGTTGCTCGGCCAGCTCGGCGTCGTCGGCAATCGCCTCGAGCAGCGCGCGATCGGCGGCGTCGACGACCGGACGCAGTCGCGCGATGACCTCGCGGCGCCACTCGCGTCCGCGCTCGTTGACCCGCCCGCGCGGGAAATCCGCGGCGGCGAGGTGCATGCGCGCCATTGCCGCGCCGATCGCGGCGCAATGTGCCGGGCCCGGCTGCGCTACGCTGCGCCCGGGCAGGCGCTCCACCAGCGCCGCCGGCTTGCCGTTCAACTCCTGCAGGTAGCGGCCGGCGCGGTCGGCGACGGGATGGGCACTCGGGATCCCCGCGTCGGCCAGGTGCGCCATCAGCGCGAGGCAGAAATCGAGATCCTCGACCGGTGTGACCTCGAACAAAGTGAGTACGAACTCACCGCGCGTGGTCGTCACGAAATAGTTGGTGTTCTCGATCCCCGCTTCGATCCCGCTGTGCGTGCGCAGCGCACCCAGCTCGAAACCCAGCAGGAATGCTTCGAGTTCATCGCGCTCGACGATGGTGTAGACGGACATACGCGGAACTCAGCGCCGCGTCGGAAAATCACTGGTGATCGCAGGCGTGGCGCGCGCCGGGCGCGCAGGGCGGCTCACCAGCTGAAAATGACCCACTGCGGCACTTCGGGCTGGCCCGTGCGCGACATCGGGCTACCCGTGCGGGTCTCCATCAGGCCATCGCCATCGTTGTCGATGTAGTAGTACGGCGGACCAACCGCGGGCACGACCTTGACCATGTAGAGGCGGCCATTGAGCCGATACTCTTCATAGCTGGCATCCTCACGCTCGATGATCGTCACCTCCGGCTCGAGTTCCTCGTCGATCGCCTCGGCGCCGTCGTCACCATGGATGATGGCGGGCGGCGGTGGCACCTCGACGAACTGCTCCGGCGCCTGCTCGTCGGCCGCGGGGACACCGGTGGCGAACGTCAGGCCGAGGGCGAGGGCGGTCAGGCTTCGTTTCATGGGGTGCATTCTCTCGAGCGTGATGGGCACTGCGGTCGGATAGAATAACACCGAAATTCCGCAACCACCGCGCCCTGCGGCACCCACGGCACCCGATTCCATGGCCAACAAGCTCCTCGTCCTGGTCGACGGCTCGTCCTACCTCTACCGCGCCTTCCACGCCCTGCCGGCACTGACCAACTCGGCCGAACATCCGACCGGCGCGATGCATGGCGTGCTGGCCATGCTGCGGCGCCTGCGCCAGACCTACGATCCCGATTACTTCGCGGTGGTGTTCGACCCGCGCGGACCGACGCTGCGCGACGAGTGGTATCCCGAGTACAAGGCGAACCGGCCGCCGATGCCCGACGAGCTGGCCATGCAGATCGCGCCGCTGCACGACATCATCCGCGCCCAGGGTATCCCGCTCGTGCAGGTTGCCGGCATCGAGGCCGACGACGTCATCGGCACGCTGGCCACCGCGGCCGAACAGGCCGGTATGGAAGTCGTCATCTCGACCGGCGACAAGGACTTCGCCCAGCTCGTCGACGATCACGTGACGCTGGTCAACACGATGGACGACTCGACGCTCGACGCGGCCGGCGTGATGGCCAAGTTCGGTGTCACCCCGGACCAGATCATCGACTACCTGACGCTCGTCGGTGACACCGTCGACAACATCCCCGGGGTGCCCAAGGTCGGCCCCAAGACCGCCGTCAAGTGGCTCACGCAGTACGGCAGCCTCGACGAGATTATCGCCCATGCCGACGACATCAAGGGCAAGATCGGCGACAACCTGCGGGCCGCGCTAGAGCAACTGCCGCTGTCGCGCAAACTGGTCACGATCCTGCGCGACGTCGAGCTGGACACGGCCGTCGAGGATCTCGTACCGGGCGCGCCCGACCAGGCGCAGTTGCTCGAGTTCTACCGCACCTTCGAGTTCGGCACCTGGCTCAAGGAACTCGGCCAGGAAGGCGTCGACATCTCGACTGCCGCCACCGACCGCAACGGCGGCGGCGGCGCCGCGGAGTACGTATGCGTACTCGAGCAGGCCGAGTTAGACGCCTGGCTCGACGAGCTCGAACGCGCCGAGCTGTTCGCGTTCGACACCGAGACCACCAGCCTCGACTACATGCAGGCACGCATCGTCGGCGTGTCCTTCGCCTGCGCGCCGGGACGCGCGGCCTACGTGCCGCTCGCGCACGACTACGTCGGCGCGCCGGCCCAGCTCGACCGCGACGACGTGCTGGCCCGCCTGCAGCCCCTGCTCGAGGACCCGGCACGCGCCAAGGTCGGCCACAACCTCAAGTACGATCGCAGCGTGCTCGCCAACCACGGCATCGCGCTCGCCGGCATCGCCCACGACACCATGCTTGAGTCCTACGTGCTGAACAGCACCGCCTCGCGGCACGACTTCGATAGCGTCGCGCTCAAGCATCTCGGCGTCGAGACCATTCACTACGAAGACGTCGCCGGCAAGGGCGCCAAGCAGATCGGTTTCGCCGAGGTCGCGCTCGAGCAGGCCACGCCGTATGCCGCCGAGGACGCCGAGGTCTGCCTGCGCCTGCACCAGACGCTGTTTCCGCGCATCGCCGAGAGCCCGGGCCTGGCCGGCGTCTACCACGAGATCGAAATCCCGCTCGTGCCGGTGCTGTCCGACATGGAGCGTCGCGGCGTCTACGTCGACAAGCACATGCTGCTCGAACAGAGCGCCGAGCTCGACCAGCGCATGGCGGAGATCGAGGCGCGCGCGCACGACGTGGCGGGGGAGGCGTTCAACATCGGCTCGCCCAAGCAGATCCAGGCGATCCTGTTCGACAAGCTCGGCCTGCCGGTCCTGCAGAAGACGCCCAAGGGCCAGCCCTCGACCGCCGAGTCGGTGCTGCAGGAACTCGCCCACGATTACGAACTGCCACAGCTCATCCTCGACCATCGCGGCCTGAGCAAGCTCAAGTCGACCTACACCGACAAGCTGCCGCAGCAGATCAACCCGGATACCGGCCGCGTGCACACCAGCTATCACCAGGCGGTCGCGGCCACCGGGCGCCTGTCGTCGTCCGACCCCAACCTGCAGAACATCCCGATACGCTCGAGCGAGGGGCGGCGCATCCGCCAGGCCTTCGTGGCGCCGCCGGGGCGCGTGCTGCTGGCCGCCGACTACTCGCAGATCGAGCTGCGCATCATGGCCCACCTGTCGGGCGATGCCGGGCTGTGCCAGGCCTTCGAAGGCGGGCTCGACGTGCACCGCGCGACCGCCGCCGAAGTCTTCGGGGCAGCGCTGGACGATGTCAGCGACGAGCAGCGACGCGCGGCGAAGGCCATCAACTTCGGCCTCATCTACGGCATGTCGGCATTCGGTCTCGCACGCCAGCTCGGCATCGAGCGGAGCGCCGCGCAGGAGTACATCGAGCGCTACTTTGCACGCTACCCCGGGGTGCGTGCCTACATGGACCGCATCCGCGCGACCGCGCGCGAGCAGGGTTACGTCGAAACCGTGTTCGGCCGGCGGCTCTACCTGCCCGACATCAACGCACGCAACCAGCAGATGCGCCAGTACGCCGAGCGCACCGCGATCAACGCGCCGATGCAGGGCACTGCCGCCGACATCATCAAGCGGGCCATGATCGAGGTCGCCGGCTGGCTCGGTGGCCACAACGTCGCGGCCGACCTCATCATGCAGGTCCACGACGAACTCGTCTTCGAGGTCGACGAGAACGCCGTCGACGAGGTCGCCGTGCGGGTCGCGCAAATCATGCAGGGCGCGGCGAGCCTCGACGTGCCGCTCACAGTCGAGGTCGGGCGAGGCGCCAACTGGGACGAGGCGCACTGAGCGGAGCGCTGACCTGACTTGTGCTGCGGCGAGTCCCGGACGATAATCCGGAGCCAATGCCGACGTAACGTCATCCGAATTCCCGCCCTGCCGTCGACCGTAGTCCCATGCTGTTGATTCCTGCCATCGATATCAAGGACGGCAAGTGCGTCCGCCTGCGCCAGGGCGACATGTCCCAGGGTACGGTCTACGGCGACGACCCGGTCGCGGTGGCTCGTCGCTGGGTCGATGCCGGCGCACGCCGCCTGCACATCGTCGACCTCAACGGCGCGGTCGACGGCCGCCCGGTCAATGCCGAGATCATTCACGCGATCTGCGAAGCCTGCCCGAACGTGCCGATCCAGGTCGGCGGCGGCATTCGCGACGAAGACACCATCCAGCGTTACCTCGACGCCGGCGTCAGCTACGTCATCCTCGGCACCAAGGCGGTCACGGCGCCGCATTTCGTCTCCGACGTGTGCCTCGAATTCCCCGGCCACATTATCGTCGGGCTCGACGTACGCGACGGCAAGGTGGCCATCGACGGCTGGTCGAAACTCTCGCGTCACGACGCGGTCGACCTCGCGCAGCATTTCGAGACCGATGGCGTGGAAGCGATCGTGTTCACCGATATCGGCCGTGACGGCATGATGACCGGCCTCAACATCGAGGCCACGCTCGAATTCGCGCGCGAATTGACCATCCCGGTCATCGCCTCCGGCGGCGTCACCAACCTCGATGACATCCGCAACCTGTGCGAAGTGTTCCCCGAAGGCATCACCGGCGCCATCACCGGGCGCGCCATCTACGAGGGCACGCTGGACTTCGCGGAGGCACAGAAGCTGGCCGACGAACTCTGCGGCGACGCCGAGTAGGCAGGCCGACGGCCGTGATCGTGCATCTCCGAGTGCGGGGCGCCGCCTGACGCGGCCAGCGGCCGGCGCAGCCACCTCATGCAACCTACCTCCAGCGGGCCGGCCTCGGCGTTCGTCCCGTGCATTCCATCGGGCGCCGCGCGGCGCATTTGAACCATGGCCCTAGCCAAACGCATCATCCCCTGTCTCGACGTCGACGCCGGCCGCGTCGTCAAGGGCGTTCGCTTCGTCGATATTCGTGATGCCGGCGACCCGGTCGAGGTCGCGCGCCGTTACGACGAGCAGGGCGCCGACGAGATCACGTTTCTCGACATCACCGCGAGCAGCGACGATCGCGACACCATCGTTCACGTGGTCGAGGAAGTCGCTGCGCAGGTCTTCATCCCGTTGACTGTCGGCGGCGGCATCCGCAGCGTCGACGACGTGCGCCGCATGCTCATCGCCGGCGCCGACAAGGTCGGTATCAACACCGCCGCGGTAACCAATCCCGCGCTGGTCAGCGAAGCGTCGGCGCGTTTCGGTTCGCAGTGCATCGTCGTCGCCATCGACGCCAGGGCGGTACCGGAACGACCCGGCGAGTGGGAGGTCTATACCCATGGCGGGCGCACGCCGACCGGCCTGAACGCAGTCACCTGGGCCGCGCGCATGGCCGAAGCGGGGGCCGGCGAGATTCTGCTCACGAGCATGGATCGCGACGGCACGCGCGACGGCTACGATCTCGGGCTGACCCGCGCCGTGGCCGACGCCGTGCCGATCCCGGTCATCGCCTCGGGCGGTGTGGGGCGTCTCGAGCATCTGGCCGAGGGTGTGCTCCAGGGCCATGCGGACGCCGTACTCGCCGCGAGTATCTTCCATTTCGGCGAACACACCATCAGCGAGGCGAAGAACGCCATGGCGGCAGCAGGAATCGAGGTGCGGTGGTGAGCTGGCTCGACGAAGTGGCGTGGAACGCGCAGGGCCTGGTCCCGGCGATCGCCCAGGACGCCGCCAGCGGCCAGGTGCTGACGCTTGCCTGGATGAACCGAACGGCGCTGGAAGCGAGCTTACAGGAAGGGCGGGCCGTGTACTGGTCGCGCTCGCGCAACAAGCTGTGGCGCAAGGGCGAGGAATCCGGGCACGTGCAGCGCCTGCTCGAAATCCGCCTCGACTGCGACGCCGATTGCGTGCTGTTACAGGTCGAACAGGTCGGCGGCATCGCCTGCCACACCGGGCGGGCACGCTGCTTCTACCGACGGCTCGAGGACGGCGCCTGGCGCGAGACGGACCCGGTGCTGCGCGATCCGCAGGCGATCTATGGGACACGATGAACGGCCCGCTCGGCGGGTGGAGCAAATTCAATGAGTGACGTCCTGGAACAACTCGCCGCCGTGGTCGACGCGCGTCGCGGCGCCAGTCCCGATTCATCCTACGTCGCGTCGCTGTTCAACGGCGGACTGGACCGAATCCTCAAGAAGCTGGGCGAGGAAGCGACCGAAACCATCATCGCCGGTAAGGACGGCGAGCGCGGGCAGGTGATATACGAAACGGCTGATTTGTGGTTTCATTCCATCGTCCTGCTCAAATTCCTCGACATCGAGCCCGGCGAGGTGCTGAACGAGCTGGAGCGGCGTTTCGGGCGCTCCGGGATCGAGGAGAAAGCCGCACGCACCGGCGGCAAGCGTTAGCATTGTGATGATGGGCCAGCAAGACGTGCCATCGGCGGCAGTCGGGCCGGTTTCCCACCAGCCTGCCGGCGCCGGCGCTCGGCAGCAACATCACGCGGTGCTCGGGCAACCCGGGAGAGCAGGGTTGCCAGGCACGCCGCGGACGCACGCCGCAACCACGCTCGCCGGCTCCGCCGGCACCATGCGGACGGCCTTCACCGGTCGGACCGCCACGGCTGAACTGCTCTGCAATGTATTCGATTGCGCGACCCGGTGTCGCGACGGAGGCCATCATGGGATTCGGCATCAAAGAACTCGTAGTCATACTCATCATCGTCGTGCTGGTCTTCGGCACGAAAAAGATCAAGAACATCGGCGGTGACGTCGGCGGTTGGATCCGCGACTTCCGCAAGGCGATGAAGGACGACTCGCCGAAAGACGACGAGCATGCGCGTGCGCAGAGCGATCGCGTCATCGAGGGCGAGGCGCGCACCGAGAAAGAACACGTCTGACGCCGTCCGACGATGTTCGACATCGGTTTCTGGGAACTCGCCGTGATCGGCGTGGTGGCCCTGCTGGTCGTAGGCCCCGAGCGTATGCCGGGCCTGATTCGTACGGCCGGACAGTGGGCCGGGCAGGTACAGCGTCTCGCGCGCGACCTGCGCCGCGAAATCGAGCGCGAGGCGCAGACCGACGAGTTCCGCAAGCTCAACCAGGAATTCCTCGACGAGGACCGCCGCCTCAAGGAGTCGGTGCGCGCGGCGGCACCGCCGCCGACCGCGCTGGCCGACGCGGGGCCGGGCGATGAGCCAGGCGAAGAGCCGGGCGATGAACCGCGCACGGACGGCGGGCATCCGCCCGGCGAGCCAGCGGAGCACGCCGTCACCGACACCATCAAGCCCGGCAACAGCACCACCGCGACGCAAGAACAAGCGGAACGACCGGTCTGAACAGCAGCGGCCTCACACCGATTCACGGCAGCGCTGACGCGCCGCCCTGCGCCGCCCGACGACTATGACGAGCAACGACCTCCAGAACAGCCCTTCCGGCGAGCCGGCATCGGACGCCGGCGGGCCCGATCCGACCGAGAAGCCCTTCGTTGCCCATCTCGTGGAGCTGCGCGATCGGCTGCTGCGCGCGCTGGCCTGCGTGTTCGCGGTGCTGCTCGCGCTGATGCCGTTCTCCAACCCGCTCTACAGCTGGTTGTCCGAACCCCTGATCGCGGTGATGCCGGGCGATGGCACCATGATCGCGACCCAGGTCGCCTCGCCCTTCCTGGCCCCGTTCAAGCTCACGGTGTTCGTCGCCGTGCTGATCTCCGCACCGTACATCTTCTACCAGGCCTGGGCTTTCGTCGCCCCGGGACTGTACCTGCACGAACGGCGCCTGGCCCTGCCGCTGATGGTCTCGAGCACGGTGCTGTTCTACCTCGGCAACGCGTTCGCCTACTTCGTGGTCTTTCCGCTGGTGTTCGGTTTCTTCACGGCCATCGCGCCGACCGGCGTGACCATCATGACCGACATCACCCACTACCTCGATTTCGTGCTGATGCTGTTCCTCGCCTTCGGCGCGGCTTTCGAGGTACCGGTCGCGACCTACCTCGTGGTGCGCACCGGCCTGACGACGGTCGACTCGCTGGCCAAGAAACGCCCGTACATCATCGTCGGCGCGTTCGCCATCGGCATGCTGCTGACGCCGCCCGACGTCATCTCGCAAACCCTGCTCGCGCTGCCCATGTGGCTGCTCTACGAGATCGGCCTGCTGCTGTGTCGCTGGACCATTCCGCTCGACGAGAACGGTCGCGCCGAGGCCGAGCGCGAACAGGCCTGAGCCATCCCGTCATCCGCGGCCCCGGACAAGCGCGGCGCGCGTAACGAACATGCCGCAAGGCAAGGCGTTCGCCCTCGCAGACACGCGGACGCCGACGCCACGCGGCAGGCCGGCAGCGCCACGGCGCTTTCGGCCCCGCCTCAGTCGAGCGTGTCGACCCCGGCGTCGCTCGCGACCAGCAGGACATCGGCCGGTCGCCGCGCAAACAGGCCGTTGGTGACGATGCCGGGAATGTTGTTCAGGCGCTCTTCCAGCGCGACCGGTTCGTCGATGGCGAGCCCGTGCACGTCGAGCACGTGGTTGCCGTTGTCGGTGACGAAACCCTCGCGCCATTCCGGGCTGCCGCCGAGCGCGGCCAGCTCGCGGGCGACGAAGCTGCGCGCCATCGGGATCACCTCGACCGGCAAGGGAAAAGCGCCGAGGCGCGCAACCAGCTTGCTGTCGTCGATGATGCACACGAAGCGTCGACTCGCCTGGGCGACGATCTTCTCGCGTGTCAGCGCACCGCCGCCGCCCTTGATCAGGTGACGGTGGCGCGTGGCCTCGTCGGCACCGTCGACGTAGACCGCGAGTTCGCCGGCGCCATTCAGCTCGACCAGCGGGATGCCGTGCCCGCGCAGACGCTCGGCGCTCGCCTCCGAGCTCGCCACCGCGCCGTTGATACGCGCCTTGAGCGCCGCCAGTTCGTCGATGAAATAGTTCGCCGTGCTGCCGGTACCGACGCCGACGAAGGTGTCGTCCTCGACGTATTCGAGCGCCGCGCGCGCCACCGCGCGCTTCTTGTCGTCCTGCGAGGTCATGTGCTCTCCAGTGAATCGATCCGGCGGTGCGGAACATCAAAATGGTATCTTAACGGGATGCTCGACAACTACGTGAAGATGATCCTGCGTGCCCCCGTCTACGACGTCGCGCGCGAGACCCCGCTCGAAGAGGCGCCGGCGATCTCGCGGCGGCTCGGCAATCGCGTGTGGCTCAAGCGCGAGGACATGCAGCCGGTCTTCTCCTACAAGATTCGCGGCGCGTATACCCTCATGGCCTCGCTGTCGGCGGAGCACCTCGCCGCCGGTGTGATCGCCGCCTCGGCGGGCAACCACGCCCAGGGCGTGGCCCTCGCGGCACGCGTGCTCGGCACCACCGCGACTATCGTCATGCCGAAGACCACGCCCGACATCAAGGTCGAGTCGGTGCGCCGGCTCGGCGCGAGCATCGTGCTGCACGGCAATACCTACGACGACGCCAGCGAACACGCCCACAAGCTCGAACGCGAACGCGGCCTGACCTACGTCCCGCCCTACGATCACCCGCTCGTGATCGCCGGTCAGGGTACGGTGGCGATGGAAATCCTGCGCCAGCACACCCGGCCACTGGACGCGATCTTCGTGCCGGTCGGCGGCGGCGGCCTGATCGCCGGCGTCGCTGCCTACGTCAAGGCGCTGGCACCCGAGATCCGCGTCATCGGCGTCGAACCGGAAGAAGCCGACAGCATGCGCCGCGCGCTCGAGGCGGGCGAGCGCGTGACGCTAGAGCGCATCGGCATCTTTGCCGACGGCGCCGCCGTGCGCCAGGTCGGGGCGGAACCTTTCGCCATCGCCCGCGACCACGTCGACGAGGTGCTGACCGTCTCGATTGACGAGATCTGCGCCGCGGTCAAGGATATCTTCGAGGACACGCGCTCGATCGCCGAACCGGCCGGCGCGCTCGCCCTCGCCGGCCTCAAGCAATATGTCGACCGGGAACGCAGCGCGGACCGCGAGTACGTGGCCGTGGTCAGCGGCGCGAACGTCAACTTCGATCGCCTGCGGCACATCGCCGAGCTGGCCGAGCTCGGTGAGCAGCGCGAGGTCCTGATCGGCGCGACCATCCCGGAGAAGCCGGGCAGCTTTCGCGATTTCTGCCACGCACTCGGACCGCGCCTGATCACCGAGTTCAACTATCGCTACGCGGATGCCACCGCGGCGACCGTCTTCGCCGGCGTCAAGGTGCGTGACCGCGAGCACGAGCGGCGCGTGCTGATCGACAACCTGCGCGAGAAGGGTTACGAGCCCATCGACATGACCGACGACGACGTCGCCAAGATGCACGTGCGTTTCATGGTCGGCGGACACGGCGGCGGCGTCGAGCACGAGCGCCTGCTGCGCTTCGAATTCCCGGAACGCCCCGGCGCCCTGCTGCGCTTCCTGACGCACCTGAGCGGTCGGTGGAACATCAGCCTGTTCCATTACCGCAACCACGGCGCCGCCTACGGGCGCGTGCTGATGGGCATCCAGGTGCCACCGGGGGAACAGGAGGCGTTCGAGGCGCTGCTCGGCGAACTCGACATGCGCTACGAAGACGAGTCCAACAACCCCGCCTACCGGCTGTTTCTCAACTAACGCGCGCGAGGTGGACGCCACGGATCAGAATCCGGCATCGCGCGCAGCGCTGTGCGCCGGCATGCGCGAACTCGAGCGGCTCGGGCTCAACCGCGGTACCGCTGGTAACCTCAGCGTCCGCGACGGCACGTGCTTCCTCATCACACCGAGCGGCGTCAAGCCACGTGACCTGGCACCCGAGGGCATCGTCGCCATGAGCGCGCAGGGCGAGCCGCTTGACGCCGCGCAGCGTCCATCCAGCGAATGGCGGTTTCACCGCGACATCTAC
The DNA here is from genome assembly GCA_029977665.1 of Pseudomonadota bacterium. GTDB lineage: Bacteria > Pseudomonadota > Gammaproteobacteria > JACKNG01. Next base: position 13,216 of record JAPOKK010000038.1, read on the forward strand.
GCCGCACGCGAAGATGCCGCGGCGATCGTCCATGTGCATTCGACGCATGCCACGGCACTCGCCTGCCAGGGCCGCGACCTGCCCCCGTTCCATTACATGATCGCAGTCGCCGGCGGCGCCGACGTGCGCTGCGCACCCTACGCCACGTTCGGCACCCAGGCACTCTCGGACGCCGCGCTCGGCGCGCTCGCCGGGCGCCGCGCCTGCCTGCTCGCCAACCACGGGGTGATCACGCTCGGCGACAGCGTGGAACGGGCCATCGACCTCGCGGTCGAAATCGAGGAGCTGGCGCGCCAGTACCTGCTCGCGTACGCCACGGGCGAACCGGTTCTGCTCGACGACGCGGAAATGGCGCGCGTGCTCGAGAAATTCAAGACTTACGGCGTACGCAGGAGCTGACAGCGATCATGGCCCAGCCCCCCGAAAAACCAGCCGCCGTCGAAGAATTCCGGCAACGTCCGATCTTCCATCTCGCCTTCCCGGTCGACGACCTCGAAGCGACGCGCAACTTCTACGTCGACGTGCTCGGCTGCCGCGTCGGACGCACCGCCGAGACCTGGATCGACTTCGACTTCTTCGGCTACCAGATCACTGCGCACAAGACGCCCGCGACGGGTCCGCGTGCAGCCAACCCGGTCGACGGCCACGACATCCCGGTGCCCCATTTCGGCCTCATCATGGGCTGGGAGGACTGGCACCGCGCGGTCGATCACATGAACTACATCGGCGTGCGTTTCCGCGTCGCCCCGCACATCCGCTTCAAGGACGAAGCAGGCGAGCAGGCGACTTTCTTTCTCGAGGACCCGAGCGGCAACTGTCTCGAGTTCAAGGCTTTCCGCCGCCCGGAGGAAATCTTCACGCAGCGTTGAGCAAGTGGCTGCGCTGCAGGTCGTGCTGCGATGTTCATTCATAGCGGATGAACTGCGCTTCTCGAACAACCTGCGCCTTGCCCCCGGGCATGCTCGCTCACTTGTTCAAGACTGCTTTCACGCAGCGCTGAGCGGCGTGCTCAGGCCGGCGCGAACAGCTCCGCGAGCCGCGCGCCCGGATCGGCGGCGCGCATGAAGGCCTCGCCGACGAGGAAGGCATTGACCCCGTTGGCACGCAGGTGGGCGACATCCTGCGGGGTGTGAATGCCGGACTCGCTCACCACGAGACGGTCGGCGGGGATGTCGCGCAACAGGCCGATGGTCGTCTCGATGTCGGTGACGAAACGCTTGAGGTCGCGGTTGTTGATGCCGATCATGGGCGTGCGCAGGCGCAACGCGCGCTCGAGCTCGGTGCGGTCGTGGACCTCGACGAGCACATCCATGCCGAGTTCGCCGGCCGCGCGCGCCAGCTCGTCGAGCTGGGCATCGGACAGGCAGGCGACGATCAGCAGGATGCAGTCGGCGCCGAGCGCGCGCGCCTCGAGCACCTGGTAGGGATCGATCATGAAATCCTTACGGATGACGGGCAGTGCGCAACTGGCGCGCGCGGCAACCAGGTCGGCGTCGCTACCCTGGAAGTAGCGCTCGTCGGTGAGGACCGAGAGGCAGGCCGCACCGCCGCGCGCATAGCTCGACGCGATGGCCGCGGGATCGTAATCGGCACGAATCACGCCCTTGCTCGGCGAGGCCTTCTTGCATTCGGCGATGACGCCCGAACGGCCGGCCGCGATGGCCGTGCGTAACGCGGCAACGAAGCCGCGCGGCGCCTCGGCGCCGGCCAGGGCCGCCTCGAGTTCAGCCGGTGGCCGGGCTGCCCGGCGCGTGGCGACCTCGGTTTTCTTGTGTGCGACGATTTCGGTCAGGATGTCGGCCATGGCTGGGAGTGCTCCGGTTCACTCGAAGGCGCGCGTACGCGCGATGAATTTCGCGAAGGTCTCGCGCGCGCGTCCGGCGCTGATGACCTCCCCGGCGCGGGCGACGCCGGCTGCCAGCGTAGCGGCGAGTCCGGCCAGGTAGATCGCGGCGCCGGCATTGAGGCAGACGATGTCGCGAGCCGGCCCCGGAGCGTCGTCGAAGACCTGCGTGATCAACGCCAGGCTGGCCTGGGCGTCGGCCGCGGCGAGCGTCGTCAGCGGGGCGAGCGTCATACCGAACTCGCGCGGATCGATGACGTACTCGCGGATCGTGCCGTCGCGCAGTTCGGCGGCGTGGGTCACGCTGCCGATGCTGATCTCGTCCATGCCATCCTCGGCCCACACCACCAGCGCCCGCTCGACACCGAGGCGCTTGAGCACCTCCGCCGCGCGCGGCACCCAGCCGCGCTCGAACACGCCCATCAGCTGGCGGTCGGCGTTGGCCGGGTTGGTCAGCGGGCCCAGCACGTTGAACAGGGTGCGCGTGCCGAGTTCGCGGCGCGGTCCCGCGGCGTGCCGGGTTGCCCCGTGATGCGCCGGGGCGAACATGAAACCCACGCCGACGTCGCGCACGCAGGCGGCGACCTGGGCCGCGTCGAGATCGATGCGCGCGCCGGCCGCTTCCAGCACGTCAGCGCTGCCGCTCTTGCCGCTCGCCGCACGGTTGCCGTGCTTGGCGATGTGCGCGCCGGCCGCGGCGGTTACGAAGGCCGCAGCGGTGGAGATATTGAACGTGCCGCTGCCGTCACCACCGGTGCCGCAGGTGTCGACCAGCGGGCGCAGGCCGACCTCGACCGGCACGGCGAATTCGCGCATCACCGTCGCTGCCGCGGCGATCTCGTCGATGGTCTCGCCCTTCATGCGCAGGGCGACCAGCAGCCCGGCGATCTGCGCCGGCGTGGCTTCGCCCTCCATCACCGAGACCATCACTTCGTGCATCTCGGCGAAACCGAGATCGCGGCCGTCGACGACCTGGCGGATAGCGCCCTGAATGTCCACTGCGCCGCGGGGCTCAGGCGGCGCGGCGTGCGTCGCCGAGGAAGTTGCCGAGCAACTGGTGGCCGCAGTCGGTGAGGATCGACTCCGGGTGGAACTGTACACCGGACAGGGGCAGGGTCTTGTGCTCGATACCCATGATCTCGTCGAACGCGCCGTCCTCGGTCACAGTCCATGCCGTGATGTCGAAGCAATCGGGCAAGGACGCGCGCTCTGCGACCAGGGAGTGGTAGCGCGTCGCCGTGAACGGGTTGGGCAGACCGGCGAACACGCCTCGATCCGTATGGTGGACCAGGGAGGTCTTGCCGTGCATCACTTCGCGCGCGTGGACAATCCGTCCCCCGAAGGCCTGCGCCATGCTCTGGTGACCGAGGCACACGCCGAGCATGGGGATACGGCCGGCGAAGTGGCGCACGGCGGCGACCGAAATGCCCGCCTGATCGGGCGTACAGGGGCCCGGCGAGATGATGATGTGCTCAGGCGCGAGGCGCTCGATGTCCTCGAGCGAGACCGCGTCGTTACGCACCACTTCGACAACATGGCCGAGTTCGCCACAGTACTGCACGAGGTTGTAGGTGAACGAATCGTAGTTGTCGATCATCAGGATCATGGCAGTCTCGAACGCGCGCCGGGAATGGATCGGACCGTCGATTATCGCACGTTGGCGCGGCAGGACTCACCGGCCAGCAGGGCCGCGGCGAGCGGCGGCAGCTCGCGTAAATCCGCCACGATGGCGTCGGCTTCGCCGAGATCGGCGCCGCCGGCATAACCGTAATCGACGCAAATCGCGGGCATGCCGGCACGGCGCGCGGCGGTGACGTCGGCCAGTGAGTCCCCGACCATCACGCTCGCCGTGATGGCAATGCCAACCGCGGCCGCAGCGTGCAGCAGCGGTGCCGGGTCGGGCTTCTTGTGCGACAAGGTGTCGCCGGAGACGGCGACCGCGAAGTGCGACGCGAGCCCGGTCGCTTCGAGCAGCGGGCCGGTGAATCGCGCTGGCTTGTTGGTCACCACGCCGAGCGTCCAGCCCTCTTGCCGCAGCGATTCGAGCGCCGCCGTGACACCGGTGTAGACGCGGGTCTGCTCGCACAAGCGCGCGGCATACCGTTCGAGGAAACTCGCATAGACCGGTTCGAACAGCGCTGCCGGCGCTTCGCCATCGAGCCGGCGGGTCAGCGCGCGATGCACCAGGCGTTGTGCCCCGCGGCCGACGAAATCGCGCACCGCGGCCTCGCCCACGGGGGCATGACCGTGCTCACACAGGGCGCCATCGACGGCGGCGGCGATATCCGGGGCGCTGTCGACCAGCGTGCCGTCGAGATCGAACAGCGCCAGGCGTGGCGCCGCCGTCATGCCGATCCGGCCGCTATCTGCTCGCGCAAGGCAGCGATGGTCGCGGCATAGTCGTCAGCGTTGAAGATGGCCGAACCGGCAACGAAGGTATCGGCGCCGGCGGCAGCGATGCGGCCGATGTTGTCGACCTTCACACCGCCGTCGATCTCGAGACGGATGGGCAGGTCGGACTCGTCGATCAGGGCGCGCGCGCGTTCGAGCTTGGTCAGCGCGGCAGGGATGAACGACTGGCCACCAAACCCCGGATTGACCGACATGATGAGGATCAGGTCGACCTTGTCCATGACGTATTCGAGGCAGTCGAGCGGGGTCGCCGGGTTGAACACCAGTCCGGCCTGGCAACCGGCGTCGCGGATCAGCTGCAGGCTGCGATCGACATGCAGGCTGGCCTCCGGGTGGAAACTGATGATATTCGCACCGGCGGCGACGAAATCGTCGACCAGGCGGTCGACCGGCTGCACCATCAGGTGCACGTCGATGGCGGCCGTCACGCCGTAGTCGCGCAGCGCCTTGCACACCATCGGACCGATGGTCAGGTTGGGCACGTAATGGTTGTCCATCACGTCGAAATGAATCCAGTCGGCGCCGGCGGCGACGACGTCTGCCACCTCCTGGCCGAGGCGGGCGAAATCCGCCGACAGAATCGACGGAGCGATGACCGGGGATTGCTTCATGGAGACTCCGAACGAGCGCACCGAGTGCGGGCAGTGCGCGTGAGGGCGCACTCTACCGCATCAACGCGCTCCTTGCATCGCGCCGACATACTGAAAATCCCCGCCGTGCCGCCGCTATCGGGAACATGAAGTTCGCTCCCGGCAAGATCGCGCCCACCCTCGTCCTGGCACTGCTCGCCGCGGCCCCTGCGGCAGCGGTCGAGCCCGACGGCGTGCCGCCGGCGGCCGCGGGCGATGCGAATCCACCCGACGCCGTGCCCGGTGCGGACGGCGGCGCAACGGCGGACAGCAACCCGGAAACCGGCGATGTCGCGGCCGCGCCGTCGGCGGCCACGTGCGCGGCGCGTGAGCAGGATCTGCTCGCACGCGTCGAGGCGGACACGCTGGGTGCCGGCTTCCTCACGCTGCAGGCCGCTGACGGCGCGTTCCTGGCGCGCTACGAGCCCGCCGAGGAACCGCCCGCGCTCGGCGCCGTGCTGGTGGTGCCGGGACCGGGTACGTCGCTGCCCGCCCTCGGCCTGCTCGACGCGCTTGCCACCGAGTTCCCGCCCGCGCGGCTGGCCGTGCTCGCCGTGCAGCTACCGCTGCTCGGGCGCAACGCGGAGTTGGACGATTACGCGGCTTGCGAGACCGCCGCACGCGGCCGCCTCGCGGCCGCGCTCGCGCACCTCGAGACCGACGGCATCACGAATGTCGCCGTACTCGGCATCGACGACGGCGCGGCGCTGGTCGCACGCGCCCTCGGCGCCGGTTTCGGTGGCGGCAGCATCACCGCCTTCGCCGCCCGCGGTCGCTGGCAAGGCAGCGTCGAAGCGCTCGACGTACCGCGCCTGGAACTCTTGCCGGGCCGCGACCCACTGGCGCGCCGGCATGCCGCCGCGCGGGAGCGCGCGAGTTCCGGCAGCGACGTGCCGACGCGCCGACGTGAGTACCCGGGCGCCGCACGCGACTTTGCCGGCTATGACGATGGCGTCGCGCGCGACCTGCGCGGCTGGCTGCACAAGCTCGGCGACGCCGGCTGAAGACAGCAGGCGGTCTCAGCCCGCGCCTTCGGGTTGCGGCAGCTTCGTGGCGACAGGCAAGGCATCGACATCATCGGCGGCGCCCTCGATGCGAGCGAGAAAATCCAGCGCGAGCGCGTGCGTTTCACCGATGTCCTCGTTGAGGATGCCGTGGCGCGCGGACGGCACCCAGTGCAGTTCCTTCCAGCTCGCGGCAATCTTCTCGTAGGCGAGCGCCGCGCTCTGCGGATCGACGACATGGTCGGCATCGGCCTGGATCAGGCAGGTCGGAGCGGCCAGTGAGCCGAGCGAGCGGTTCAGGTGATTGGCCAGGCGCGTCAACTCGTAGAGGCCGCGCAGCGGCATGTGCCGGTAGTTGATGTCGGGGTGCTCGGAGTCGTTGGCGCGAAACGGCATCACGCCTTCGTAGGACGACAGCCAACGCACGATGCGGTTGGCACCATGCATGAGCGGCACGAAGCGCATGTTGCGATTGCGGAACTTGAGCGGCGGACAGATCGCGGTGACCCCGGCGACGCCGTCGGGCCGCGCGATCGCCGAGGCCATGCTGAGCGCGCCGCCGGTGGAGAAACCGACCAGCACGTAGCGCTCGCAGACGTTGCCGACGATGCGCCGGCCGCGCTCGAGCGATTCGAGCCAGTCGTGCCAGTCGCGGTCGCGCAGGTCCCAGGGCGAAGTACCGTGCCCCTTCAGGCGCACTCCGCAGGTGACGTAGCCGGCCGCGGCGAGTCGCTCGCCGAATGCGCGCACCTCGGCGGGCGAGGCCAGGAAACCGTGCGTGAGCACCACGCCCACGGTGCGCCGGTTCGCGGGTACCAGCAGGAACGGACTCGGATCGGCCGTGGCGGTTTCGCGGTCGTTGATCTCCCGGTGACGTTCCTTGTCGTAGAGCGCGCGGTCCCAGGCGAGCTCCTTGATTTCGTCGTCGTGCAACTCGGCCGCCAGGTCGGCGCCGCTGATGTTGCGCGCACGCGTGAGTGCGCGGGCAACCGCCTCGCGCACCGGCGCGAGCGGCGCGACTTCGTTGCCATACACCTCGATCGGATTGGCCATGCGCACCGCGTCGAACTCGTGCTCAGCGCGCAGCTTCTCGCACAGCACGATCACTTCGTCGCCGTGCTCGATGAGCCCGGCGCCGGCGGCGGAGTCGAGGAATTCGCTGAGCGCCGATGGCTCCGCCTCGAGCACCGGCTGGTAGCGCCGCGGATCGCACAGGCCGCGATGCAAGCGGATTTCATCGTGGCCGTGAAGATGCTTGATCGCCAGGTACAGCGAACGCCGGAACTCGGTCGCGCCGATGTCGGCGCGGCCGCGCTCGACTTCGCCGAGGATGATCGACGAGGCCAGATGTGACAGGTTGACCACC
>JAPOKK010000182.1 GCA_029977665.1 Pseudomonadota bacterium
CTTCACGAGCATCCTCTTGTCGGTGCGTTCGAAGACGCGGCTTTCGCTGCTGTTCTGCTTCATCGGTGCGCTGCTGTCGGCTTTTCTCGATGCCTTGACGGTCACGGCAGTAGTGATCAGCGTCGTCGCAGGCTTCTACTCGGTCTATCACCGTGCCGCCTCGGGTCACCCGGACCACGCCGCGCACGACGACGGTGACGATGCGCTCGTCGCTGTCGCCAGCCGTGACGATCTCGACGCCTTTCGCGCATTTCTGCGCAGCTTGGTCATGCACGCCGCCGTCGGTACCGCGTTGGGTGGCGTCTGCCCCCTGGTCGGTGAACCGCAGAACCTCATCGTGGGCGCCACGGCGGGCTGGTCGTTCGCGACGTTCTTCGTGCACATGGCGCCGGTGTCGCTTCCCGTCCTGGCTGCCGGCCTGTTGACCTGCTCCTGGCTCGAACAGGCCCGGCGGTTCGGTTACGGTACGGCACTGCCGAGCGCGGTGCGCGACGTGCTGGAAGCGCACATGCTTTCCCGCACGACACCGGATCCCGAACTGCGTGCACGCCTCGTCGTACAAGGGGTGGCAGCGGTGTTGCTGGTCCTCGCGCTCGCACTGCACTGGGCGGAGGTCGGTATCATCGGTCTCGCCGTCATCGTCTTGCAGACGAGCCTGAACGGCATTACCGAGGAAGCCCGCCTGGGAGCCGCCTTCGAGGCGGCCATGCCGTTCACGGCGCTCCTGGTGGTGTTTTTCGGCATTGTTGCCGTCATTGATGATCAGCACTTGTTCGCACCCATCGTCGATGCCGCGCTGCACCTGGACGAAGGCATGCAGGCGGCGGCATTCTTCGTCGCGTCGGGTGCGCTTTCGGCCATCAGCGACAACGTCTTCGTCGCCACCATCTACATCACCGAGGTGTTCAACGCCTTCCAGGCAGGGGTGCTGTCGACCGCGCGGTTCGAAACGCTGGCCGTAGCAGTGAACACCGGCACCAACCTCCCCAGCGTGGCAACGCCGAACGGGCAGGCCGCGTTCCTGTTCCTGCTGACCTCGACGCTCGCGCCATTGCTGCGCCTGTCCTATGGCCGCATGGTGTGGATGGCGCTGCCCTATACGCTGGTGTTGAGCGGGGTCGGCCTGGGCGCGATCACCCTGCTGGACTGAGTGGCGCGTGCGTGGCGTCATCGCTTCCGCTGCGCGCGCTGACTGCGTGCCGGGCGGGTTCCAGGGTGCCGTGATGCGACTCGCAGGCGCACCCCTCAGTCGACGGTGACGAGCGGCCCGTCGCCGTCACCGACGTGGCCAATGACGACGCTGTCAACGTAACCCGCACGGTGCAGCTCGGCGACGCAGTGCGCGGCGCGCTCGGCGGGCAGTGCGGCGAGCAGGCCGCCGGCCGTCTGCGGATCGAACGCGAGTTCGTAACGGGCTGCCATGTCGGCGCCGTGGCGTGGCTCGACGTGCCGGTGCGCGCGACGGTTCTCCGCGTGCAGGGTGCTGTGCACATCGGCCAGGACCAGTGCTTCCGCACCGGCGTAGAGCGGCAGACGGCCGAGCGCGAGCGTCGCGCGGCGGCCGTCCAGCATCTCGCACAGGTGGCCGATCAGGCCGAAGCCGGTGACGTCGGTCATCGCATGCGCGCCGTGCGCGACGAGGCAGGCGGCGGCTGCCGCCTGTCCCTGGCACATGGTTTCCAGCGCGGCGCCGATCCAGCGCGCCCGCGCGGAGCCGCGCATCGCCGCGGCAAACAGCACGCCGCTGCCGAGCGCGCGGGTCAGGACCAGGGCGTCGCCAGGTGAGGCGCCGCGCTTGCGCACCACGGCGTCGGCCGCGACGTGTCCATTGATCGCAAAACCGACGGCAAGCTCGGCGCCTTCGCCGGTATGCCCGCCGACCAGCGCGACGTCGGCGCTGCTGAATACCTCGCCCGCGCCGCGCAAGAGCTGCACGAGGTCGTCCTGCATGCGCGCGTTGTCGGCGAACGGTAACGTCACCAGCGCCAGTGCCGTCTGCGGCGTTGCGCCCATGGCATAGACGTCGTTCAGCGCGTGGTTGGCGGCGACGCGCCCGAGTGTCCACGGATCGTCGATGAAGCTGCGGAAGCCGTCGACGGTATGCACGGCGAGGCGGCCGGGCGGCAGCGCGACGACGGCGGCGTCGTCGGGCTCGCCGAGGCCGATGACGACGTCCGCGCGCGCGCCGGGTGCAATCGCGGCGAGCGCTTCGCGCAGCACCTCGGCGCCGATCTTGGCGCCGCAGCCGCCGCAGCGCATGGCCTCGGCGGCTGCGTCGCCGTCCGTACCCGCGGTATCTTCGCCCATCGCCGGCAGCTCGCCGTAGCGGCGCATGAAGCGGCGGTCGATGTGGTCTTTCCAGCGCCACACCCAGCGTCCGGCGCAGGCGAACGGCCCGCGCGAGGCTACCGCGTGACGCGCACCGGTCGAGACCAGGCTTAGAAATCGCCGCTGCGGCCGGAACGGTACGAGCGCCTCGTCGCGGGCCGCGCGACGCAGGTTGGCAGCCAGCGGTGGCCCCTGGCGCACCGCGAACACGCCGGCCTTGGGCCGCGGGTAGGGCTCGACGGCGGCAACGTCGCCGGCGGCGAACACGCCCGGGGCGGAGACCGATTGCAGGCAGGCATCGACGCGAATGAAACCGTCCTCGTCGCAGGCGAGCCCGGCATCGTGCGGCCAGGAGGGCGCCGCGGCCTGGGTCACCCAGAGGATCTCGTCAAGCGCGACGCGGCGACCGTCTGTGGCGCGCACCGCGCCAGGCTCGACCGCGCTGACGGTGAAGCCGGTGACGAGCGCGATGCCCGCGGCGTCGAGCGCGCGGCGATAGAGCCGCCGCGCGCGCGCCGGGTGCCCGGGCAGGATGTCGTCACCACTCGTGACGAGCTGGAAAGACAGGCGCGCAAGGTCGACGCCGGGCAGTCGGGCGAGGCCGTGATGGACCGCCATCAGCAGTTCGACGCCCCCGGCACCGCCGCCGATTACGCCGATCGCGAGTGGCGCGTCATCGCGCTGAACGCGTGCGCACAAGGCTTCCCAGCGTGCACTGAAGCTGCTCACCGGTTTGACCGGCACGGCGTGCGCCGCCGCGCCCGGTACCGCCAGCGATGGCGTTGCACCGCAGTCGATACTGAGCAGGTCGTAGCTGACCGGTGGACGCCCGCGGCACAGCACCTGGCGGGTCAGCAGGTCGAGGCCGATGACCTCGTCATGGTAGAGCCGGGCGCCGGCAAAGCGCGCCAGCGGCGCCAGATCGATGTGCGTCTCGTCGAAGTCGTAGTGACCGGCGACGAGGCCGGGCAGCATGCCGGAGTAGGGCGTGTGCACATCGCGACTGATGAGCGTGATGCGCAAGCCGGGCTCCGGCTGCATGCCGAAGCGCCGCAGCACCTCGACGTGGGCGTGCCCCCCGCCGATCAGCACGAGGTCCTGGGTTACCGGCGTTTGCAGCATGGGGGCAGGGGACGGGCAGCGCGGGCGCTCGGGCAGAATGGCGGCACAGCATAGCCGCTGGGGCGCGTCGCGGCATCCTGCCCCGGCGCGGCGCGCTGCCGCGCGAGTTCAGCGTGTTGGCCAGGTGCGCGGATCGTTGTGCGGCGGTACCCAGCTGTCATCGCCGCCCGCGGCCGCGTCGAGCAGGCCGGCGGCGGCGATCTCACCCATCGCCTCGGCGCTGAACTCGGCGGCCGGAGCGTCGCCTGCAATGACGAACATGAGCACGCCGTAAACGTCGGGCTGGCCTTCGGTGATGTTCTCGAAGCGGCGAATCGCCCCGGGGGGAAAGGAGATCACGTCGAGCGGGTCGAGGTCGGCATGTTCGACGCTGCCATCTTCCGCTTCCCAGCTCGCGCGCCAGCGGCCGCGGATCGCGATGAAGGTTTCGTTGGTGTCATGGTTGTGCATCATCGGGCCCTTGCCCGGCAACGCTTCGCAGTAACCGAGATTGAAGCCCTCGGTGATCTTGATCGAGGACATCCGCGCCGCGCGTGCGCCGACGGGCGACGTCACCGCGCCGGCTTCCCCGGGTGGTGGCTGGAAGCCGAGCACGTTGTAGAGGATGCGCTCGGCGGACGGCATGTGGCTGTCGGGCAATCCGCCGTCGAAACCTTTCAGGTCACCGAAGCGTGCCACGCGCGCCTGCATCTCGGCGCGGCTCGGGTAGCGGCGCGGAATCTTCTCCTCGAAAGCCATGGCTGGTCTCTCCTTCAGTCGCCGACCGGCGAAGGGGTGGGGGCGATGTCGTGCGCCGGATCGGCGCTCGGACGCGCACGCCCCGTGAACACGTTGCGATGCAGGGCAGCATAGCCGGACACGTGCGAGTCGAGCGCCGGCGCGGCTTCACGGTGTGCGTCCGCGAGGCGGTGCCACGGGATGCCTGGCCAGGCGTGGTGCTCGGCGTGGTAGTTCATGTTCCACAACCAGAAGCGCACGAAAGCATTGCTGTCGACCGTCCGCGTGCGCGCGAGGATCGGCCCTTCGAGAGGCAGGCCGGTGTGCTCGGCCGAAACCCACAGAGCCTGGAAGACGTGCGCGAACCAGGCGGCGAACAGCAGCCAGGCGCCACCCGGAACGACCAGCAGCGCGGCGAACACGAACGCCAACCACGCGGCGAGCACGACGCGCGACTGGCGCACCACCTCGGCGGGGTCGCTGATACGCTGTTCCCAGCGTGCGAAGCGCGGCCAGTCGGCGCGGCGCTGGCAGGCGAAGCCGAGCAACGGCCTGACCTTGAGCATCAGCAGGCCCCAGCCCGACGCGAGCTGCAGCCAGCCGCGCGGCCCCGGTGGCCACCCGGCATAGCGCGGATCGTCGAGCAACTCGGGGTCGCGCTCCGGATCCTGGGTGTGCCGGTGGTGTTCGAAATGAAACGTGCGATACACCGCGGGTGCCATCATGAACGGCACCCCCGTCAGCCAGGCACCGAGCGCGTTGGCGCGGCGCGAACGGAACGCGGTGCGATGCGTGCATTCGTGGAACGGTGCGAACAAGGCCGACCACACCCATGCCAGCAACAGGCTCGCGCCGAGCGCGGCGGCCGGTGCGTCGTGGACCCGCACGACGATTACGCTGAGCGCAGCGAAGGCCCCAAGGTGCAGCACCAGGCGCAGCGTCGAGGGCAGGTCGGCCTTGACCTGCAGCGCGCGCAGCGTGTCCGCATCGAGCACGGGGCGCTGTTCGAAGGTCTCCTCCATCACTTCTTCTCCGCCGCGACCTCCGGTCGATCTTCGATTGAGCTCCGATTGACCTCCGGTTGATGATAGCACTGCGTGCAGCAGGATATGGCCACAGTACAATCGAGGCCGATCAGGGCCGTCAGAGGGAGACGCGCGCATGACCGATTTCCGCCATCTCGAGGTTCGTCCGACCCCGCAGACCTTCGTTGCCCGCGTGCGCGGTGTCGATCTCTCGCGCCCGCTCGAAGCCGCTGTCAGCGCCGAACTGCTCGCCGCCTGGGCACGTCACCCGGTACTGGTGTTTCCCGGGCAACGGCTGGACCCGGCGGCTCTGCAGGCATTCTGCGGCGTGCTCGGCCCGTTCGGTCACGATCCCTACGTCGAGCCGATGCCCGGCTTCGAGCACGTCATCGAAGTCCGCCGCGAGGCCGACGAGACGGCGCCGATCTTCGGCAGCCTGTGGCATTCCGACTGGAGCTTCCAGGCGACGCCGCCGAGCGCGACGCTGCTCTACGGCGCGCAGGTGCCGCCGCTCGGTGGCGACACCGTGTTCGCCGATGGTTATGCCGCGTACGAGAGCTTGTCACCGGTCATGCAGGAACTGCTCGCAGGCTTGCGCGGCGTGCACTCCGCGGCGCCTTCCTATGGGCCACGTGGCCTGTTCGCGCGCGACGACGAGAGCCGTTCGATGCGCATCATCGTCTCGCCCGAAGCCGAGAACACCGAGACCCATCCGATCGTACGTCGTCACCCGGTCTCGGGACGCCGCTCGCTGTTCGTCAACCACGTCTACACGATCGGCGTCGAGGGCATGCGCGCCGACGAGAGCCGGGCCCTGCTCGAATTCCTTTTCAAGCACATGACACGGCCGGAATTCGTGCATCGCCATCGCTGGCACGCGGACACGCTGGTCATCTGGGACAACCGCTGCGTGGTGCATTACGCCGACGGCGGCTACGAAGGGCACCCCCGGTTGATGTACCGCAGCACGGTCGCCGGCGAACGCCCCGCGGCCTGATTCGCGCGTCCCGGCGCGGCCCACCCGCGCTTTGCAATGCCGGCGCGAGTGGGGGATCATGCAAACATAACGACTATCACCCACATGCTGCCCATCGTGCCACCAACGCACCCGGATTCCCCCCGCCTCGCCGTCCCCGCGCGGCACCCCGCCCGCAGCGAACCGCCAGGCAGCCCGCGGCGCTGATGCCGACCTCCGCTTGCTTGCGCGCGGTGCTGATGGCGCCGCTCGCTGTCGCGCTGTCGGCGTGCAGCCTGTGGCCGTTCGGCGAGAACGGCGACCAGGCGGCGGCAAACGGCGCCGCGCGGCCGTCGATCGCGTTCGAGGTGCAGGGGGTAGAGGGCCGCCTGGCGGACAACGTGCGCGCGCACGCGACGCTGGCGAGCAAGCCGTGTGACACGGCGCCGGCGTACGTGCGGGCGCTGGCCGCGCGCGCGGAGGAGGAGACGCGCGACGCGCTGCGCGCGTTCGGCTACTACCAGGCGGAGGTATCCGTCGCGCTGGATACCGCCGGCGACTGCCCGCGGGCGGTCGTCAGCGTCAAGCGCGGGCGGCGCGTGACGCTGCGCGAGGTCGAGGTACGCGTCAGCGGTCCGGGGGAGAACGACGTCGCGTTCGAGCGCGCGATTGCCAATCTGCCGCTGACGCCGGGGGCGGGACTGTCCCACGCACGCTACAGCGAGGCCAAGAGCCTCATCGAGACGCTCGCACTCGAACGCGGCTACCTCGATGGACGCTTCACGACCAGCCGCCTGGCCGTCGACCCGCATGCCGGCACGGCCGACGTCACCCTGGTCTTCGCCAGCGGGACGCGCTACGGCGTCGGACCGGTGCGCATCGACGAACAGCCCGATCGCCTGAACGAGAGCCTGATCCGGCGTTTTCTCGATTACTCACCGGGTGCGCCGTACAACTCGTCGCTGGTGACGCGCTTCTATACCGCGCTCTCGGCCAGCGAGTACTTCGAGAGCGTCGAGGTGCGGCCACTGCTCTCGCAGCCCGATGGCGAGACGATTCCGATCGACATCGCCCTGACGCCGCGCAAGCAGCACAAGTACGCCGCCGGTCTCGGCGCCTCGACCGACGAAGGCATCCGCGGACGGATCAACTACGCCAATCGGCGCATCAATCGCCACGGTCACCGTGTCAGCGCGGAACTACGCGCCTCGCTCATCGAGCAACGGCTGCAGGGCGCCTACCAGATCCCGCGAACCCATCCGGCCGACGAGTGGTTGAGCATCCAGGCGGGCGTGCGCCGCGAGGACCTCGACAGCTTCGACACCATCGAGAGCCGTCTCGGCGCGAGCGAAACCAAGCGTCGACCATGGGGCTGGATGGAAACGCGCTTCGTCGATCTGAATCACCAGATATTCGACGTCGGTGGCGACAGTGGTACGACCACCTTGCTCATCCCCGGCCTGCGCTGGGCCAAGACCACCAGCAACGACCCGCTCTACCCCACGCGCGGCTGGGCGCTCGAGTTCGAGGTGCGTGGCGCGTCTGATGCGATCATCTCCGACGTCAGTTTCGCGCGCGCGTCGGTATCAGCCAGCGCGGTCTACGGTCTACCGGCCGGTATGCGCCTGCTCACCCGTCTCGATGCCGGTACGAGCTGGATCGACCAGTTCGACGAGCTGCCGCCGACCGAGCGCTTCTTCGCCGGCGGTGACAACAGCATCCGCGGTTTCGGCTTCGAGGACCTTGGCCCCGAGGACGCCGATGGCAAGGTCATCGGTGGCAAGCACCTTGCGGTCGCGAGCCTCGAGCTCGAGAAATTCTTCACCGACAAGTGGGGCGGGGCGGTGTTCGTCGACGCCGGCAATGCCTTCGGCGGCGCTGGGTCGAGTACCGGCGTCAAGGTCGGCGTCGGCGCCGGCGTGCGCTGGCGCTCGCCGGTCGGTCCGGCCCGCGTCGATCTCGCGCACCCGCTTGACGACGACACCATCGTGCGGCTGCACCTGCGCATCGGGCCCGACCTGTGAGCGCTTCGCCGACTGTCGATGCGGCGCCGCGCAAACGGCGACTGTGGCGCGTTCTGCGCGGCCTCCTGCTGCTTGGCGTGGTGTCGTTCGCGATGCTCGCCGCGGCCCTCGCATGGCTCGCCGGCAGCGCCGGCGGCACGCGCATGGTGGCCGACTGGCTGGCGCCCCTGGCCGCGCCCTACGCGCGCTTCGGCGCGCTCGACGGGCGCCTGGCACGGCGCTTCGTGCTGCACGATCTCGCGCTGTCGTTGCCGGCGGCCGAGGTGCACGTGGCGCGCGCCGAGTTCGCCTGGCGACCGCGCGCCCTGTGGCGCGGCCGGCTGCTCGTCACGCGGCTCGCGCTCACCGGGGTGTCGGTGACGCCGGCGCCGCGCGCGGCGAGCGCGCCCGCGGC
>JAPOKK010000285.1 GCA_029977665.1 Pseudomonadota bacterium
AGGTCACGGCCGGCGCGGGCGTACGCTGCCGCGACGCCGCCGGCAACGACCGCGCCGGCGAGCTGGCGGGCTACCGCCACTTCTGAGCGCCAGCCTCACAGGCGCACGTAGCCGGCCTGCTCCAGGCGTTCGAATTCGTCCGGCGCCCACGGCACCAGCTCGACGAACGACGGCAGGTCGGCCGGCGCGATGCCGCGCTGACGGGCCGCCGATGCGCACAGCTTGAAGTCGAACACGCCATGCGCCTCGAGTTCCCTGGCGAGTTCGATGATGTCGCCGTAGCGCGCACGGTTGGCGGTCGCGAGGTACTCGATGTCGGGGCCGTGAATCACCAGTACGACTTCCAGGGCGTCGCGTTGCGGCGCTGGCGTCGCCGCGTAGATCTCGGCGGCGCGCTCGAGCAGGGCACGAAACTCGCTCGCATCGTGGCTGGCGACGTCGAAATAGTACCGGGCGCCGGTGCGCGGGGGCTCCAGCGCCGCGTCGCTGACGCGGGGCTCCGCGCCAGCGGCGCTGTCGGACGCTGCACTCGCGCGCGGCGGGGCGGGCGTTTCGGGTGTTGCCAGCCACAACAGCACGAGCATGGTCAGGACGGTCGCGACGACCACGATCAAGGAGTTGCGCGTGAATTTCATGCTCGGTCGTTCCCGGTGTCGGCGCGGCGCCCGACGCCCGTGCATGCTCGCGCAAATCGGTGCGGCTGCCCAGTCCCGCGATGGCCCGGCGCGAGATTTGTCACTGCCCGGCGCAACCGTTAACGTAGCGCGGCGGCCGCCACGGTGAAACTGATGGCGCGCCGATCGGTCAAAAAGCGCAGGCCCGTGCCCGTGGCGGGCCGCCTGGCACCATGCGGGGGAGAGAACCCATGTCATTCGCGAGACGCATCACGCTCGGCTGCTGGCTCCTGGTGAGCGCGCTGCCGGCCTTCGCCCGGCAGTCCGAGGTCGATATCTGGGCCACGCTGCTCAAGCCCAAGTATTTCGGTGAGACCGAACTCATCGAGGGACGCTCGATCATCGACATGAAGACGCCGTACCGCGCCGAGGATGCCGCCTACACGCCGGTTTCCATCACCGCGGCAATCGCGCAGACGCCCGAGCGTTACATCGAGAAGCTCTACCTGTTCGTCGAGAAGAACCCGCAGCCGCTGGTCGGCATCTTCACGCTCACCCCGGAGATGGGTCGCGCGGATCTCGCCATGCGGGTGCGCGTCGACCAGTACACGAACGTGCGTGCCGTGGCGGTCCTGAACACCGGCGAGCATCACCTGGTGACGAATTTCGTCAAGGCTGCAGGTGGCTGCTCGGCGCCGCTCGCGGCCGACTTCGCCGAAGCCATGGAGCGCATCGGCGAGATGAA
Source organism: Pseudomonadota bacterium (assembly GCA_029977665.1). Taxonomy (GTDB): domain Bacteria; phylum Pseudomonadota; class Gammaproteobacteria; genus JACKNG01. The sequence goes on from JAPOKK010000285.1 coordinate 1,360, forward strand.
GTTCCGCACCGCCGGCGACGAACGCGAAGACGATCTGCGCATCGGCCAGTTCATGCTCAGCCACCCCAACATCACTGGCATGCAGAAGGATCAGAAGACACAGCTCATCCGCCCCGAGCATTACGTCAAGACGATCAAGCTGTATCGCGGCGACACGCTGCTCATGACGGCGGAAACGGGCTTCTCGGTCAGTGCCGATCCGAGCTTCCGCTTCTTCTTCCGCGACGATGGTGCCGCCGAGCTGCGCGCCGAGGTGGTCGACTCGAAGGGTATGTCCTGGGAGCAGCGCTTCCCGATCCACGGGTGACGCCCGCAAAGGCCCGGACACGACGTCCACGGCGGCGCCGGCTGGAGCCGCCGGCGTAGCGATGCGTGCGGCCGGGCCGATCGGCTAGAATTGCCGCCCATGCCTGCCATGAGCCTGCCAGTATGAATGCCGACTTCCGCCGCCGCCTGCTGGCCGGCGAGGCGCTCTACGGCACCATGGTCACGCTGGACTCGCCGGCCGTGGTCGAACTGCTGTGTCATGTCGGCTTCGACTGGCTGTTTCTCGAAACCGAGCATGCGCCGTTGCTGCCCGATGCCGTGCAGCGCATCGTGCAGGCGGCGGGGGCGACGCCCTGCATCGTGCGCCTGTCGCGCAGCGACGAGATCTCGATCAAGCGTGCGCTCGATGCCGGCGCCGCCGGCATCATGGTGCCGCAGGTGAATTCCGCCGCGCACGCGCGCCTCGTCGTCAGTTATGCGAAGTACGCGCCGATGGGTTCGCGCGGAATCGGCCTGAACCGCGCGAGCATGTACGGGCTCAATTTCGCCGACTACCTCGCCGCGGCGAACGCGGCGACCACCGTGGTCGTGCAGGCCGAACACGTCGATGCGGTCGAGAACATCGAGGAGATCTGCGAGGTCGAAGGCGTCGATGCCGTGTTGATCGGACCCTACGACCTGTCGGCGAGCATGAACAAGACCGGGCGCCTCGACGATCGCGAGGTGCTCGCCGCCATCCACCACGTGCGCGATACCTGCCTCGCCAAGGGCGTGCGCCTGGGCTATTACGGTGTGACTCCCGATCTCGTCGCACCGCGCGCCCGTGAGGGCTACAACCTGCTGTGCTGCAGCGCCGACGTGGCGCTGTTTGCCGACGCTGCGCGCCAGCTAGTCGCCACCCTGCGTGGCCAGGAGCCGACCCCGTGAACCCGACCCTGCGTGATGCCCTGTTTGCCCTCGACACCTCGGTGCTGGCCGATGCGGACAAGTCGCTGCGCGTCATGGGGCCCGCACTGCGTCCGGTCGCCCGCGGGCGCAAGCTGGTCGGCGTTGCGCGCACGGTCGTAGCGCACGAGGATTTTCTCACCGTCATCGCGGCGCTCGACGCCTCCGCGCCCGGCGAAGTGCTGGTAGTCGACACGCGCGGCAGCCGGCGTGCCGTGCTCGGGGAGCTGTTCTCGATCGAGGCGCGCAGGCGCGGCCTCGCCGGCATTGTCGTCGATGGTCCGGTGCGCGACGTCGCGACGCTCGCGACGCTCGACCTGCCGGTATGGGCAAGCGCGTTCTGCCCGTGTGCGGGTACCACGCAGCGCCTGTTCGACACCCAGGTGCCGGTGCAATGCGGTGGTGTCGAGGTCGCGCCCGGCGACGTCCTCGTCGGGGATGACGATGGCATCATCGTCGCCAACGAGGCGGAACTCGCGCAGCTGGTGCCGCGGGCCGAAGCGATCTCGCGCGCCGAGGCGCAGCTGCGTCAGCGCATGGCGGCCGGCGACGGGCTCGTCTCGATGCTGAATTTCGCCGAGCACCGCGCGGCGATCGAGCGCGGCGAGGAGAGTGCGCTTGCGTTCAAACTCTAGCGCCCGCGCCGCTTGGTTGCTGCTCGCGCTCGTGCCCGTGGTGCTGGCGGACGAGGAGCCCACCGCCCACCTGCCGCCGGCGCAGGCTGCGCTGGTCGAGCGCCTGGCGACATGCTCGGCGTATTATTTCAACGCCACCAACGCGTACCCGATGAGTGAGTACGAAGCCCTCTACGGCGCCGGTGAGAACGCGCGCCACCGCGCGCTGCGCTACCTCGAGGCCGCGTCGTTCGACCGTCTCGTCGGCGACGCCGCGGTCGTGATGACAGCGATGACCGGAGGTGACTGGCGCCACTTCGATCGCGTCCGCGCACGTTACGGCGCCGACTGCGATGCGCTGCTGGCCTCACTCGAGGCGCCACGTCGCGAATGAGGCCCCGCGCACGCGGCGCCATTTCCCAATCGAGGTGCCGATGCCGGCGCCGCAGGATTTGTTCAATCCTCTCGGAGAACGAAAGACATGTGCAAACGTTTCGTGATGATCGTGCTCGCTGCCGCCTTCGCCGCGGCAGCATCGGCGGAAACGCCGCTCGACGCGCCGTTCGTCGAAGTCATGCGAATCGTCAGTGGTGACGACGGCAAGACCCGCTTCGCGACGGGTGCGATTCCGCTCGCCGAGCAGGATTATGCGCCGCCGGCCCCGGCGCTCGCGGTGTCGCCGCGCCTCGCTGTGACCGACGTCGCCTTCGCCTCCTTGCCGGCGGGGTACTTCGGTGACTGGCACCCGGCACCGCGCCGCCAGTACGGTCTGCTCCTGAGCGGCGCACTCGAGATCGAGACCGGTGACGGCGACAAACGCCGTCTCGACGCGGGCGGTGTGTTCCTGCTCGAGGACGTCAGCGGCCAGGGGCACCGCACCTGGGTCGTCGGAGACGAGGCCGCGCTGGTCGCGCTGATCCCGGTGCCTGCGGCGGAGTGAGACGTTATCACACGCTCGTCATGGGCGTGCGGGCGCTGCGCAGGTAGAGCACGAGGTCCATGGCCGGTGCCGCCAGGCCGCGCCGGGTCAGCACGGTCGAGACCTGGCCGCGGTGATGCGTGGCATGGTTGAACACGTGGCTCAGCACTTCGGCCCGGGTGTTGCTGAAAGCGGCACCGGACAGGGTGTGATAGTCGAGCGGTGCGGTGAGCTGCGCGTCGTCCTGCGTGTCGAGCCACTCGCGCCAGCGGCGTGCGGCCCGGTAGATGGCCTGTTCCAGGCGACCTCGATCCGCTTCGAGTTCGGTGTCCAGCGCAGCGACCTCGAAGGGTTCGCCCACACAGCGCCCGAACCACACCTGTTCGACGAGCAGCAGATGGTTGAGGGTGCCGTGAGCCGAGTGGAAGAACAGGCCCTCGTCGGCCCGGTAGTCGTCGTCGGCAAGCGGTAGCAGCGCTTCGTAGAGGGCTTCGTAGGCCCAGCCGTGATAGTCGGCCAGCATCGTCAGGTGGGTTTTCATTTCGCACTCCGGCAGCGACACGCGCAGTGTAGCGTGAGCTCGCGCCCGGCGGCAGCGTGGCGGCAGCGCGGTTTGCCGGCGCGATCGCTGGCAACGTAAGATGCTCGACCTCATGCGCGGTCGGAACGCGGCCGCACCAGCCAGCAAGGAATCACCCGATGAACGGAGCCCATACGCTACTCGAGACCCTGGTCGACGCCGGGATCGAGGTCTGTTTCGCCAATCCCGGCACCTCCGAGATGCACCTGGTGACGGCGATCGGCAAGACCGA
>JAPOKK010000051.1 GCA_029977665.1 Pseudomonadota bacterium
CTGTTCGGCTTCATCGAGGTCGAGAAGATCGTCTTCGGCGAAAAGAGCACGCTGCTCGTCGATCCCTCCGAGGAGCATCTCAAGAGCGAGTTCAACGGCGTCAGCCGAACCTACATTCCCATGCACGCGGTGATCCGCATCGACGAGGTCGACAAGAGCGGTCAGAGCCGCATCACCGAGGGCGGCAAGGGCGAGAAGATCACGCCTTTCCCCGTCTACCCCCCCGGCCAGGAAAGCGGCAAGCCCTGAAGCGCCCGCTCCACCCTGCCCGAGGTTTGCACGTGGCCCCTGCCCGCGCCCCGCACCGCTTTCTTGGCGCCGTTGCCGGCGCGCTGCTGCTCGCCGCCGCGAGCACCGGCACGGCGGCGGCCCCGTGGCGCGTGCGTGCGCCCGGTGGCGAGGCGGCACGGGCGGAGATCGTCAACGAGCAGGGCGACCTCCTCGCGGTGTACCGCGGTGATGACGATGCCGTGCTGGCGGAATTCGTCACGGCGGCGCCGAGCCCGCTCGGCGCGACCAGCTGCCCGACCTTCCAGATCGATCAGCGCAGTCCCCTGCATCACTTCGAGCACGGCGACCGCTGTGCGGTGCAGGGCCACCGCGCGCGTTTCACGCTCGCCCGGCTCGACGGCCGGCGTCTCGAATCGGCCGTGCTCTACCAGCTCATGAACGGCAGCACGGTCGCCTTCCGCTTCGTCACGGGCAACGGCGCCTACCACGAGGCGCGCTTCCCGCTGACGCGCTCCAAGAACGCCATGCTGCGCGTGCTCGGGCGCGATCTCGATGTGCAGCCGGGCGAGCCCGAGTAGCGCGCTGTCGCCCGCGACGCGATGAAGCTCGAAGTCGTCGAATCACTCGCCGACATCGCCCCAGAGACATGGGACGCGCTGGCGGGCGAGGATCCGTTCCTGCGTCATGGCTTTCTCCATGGCCTCGAGGACACCGGCTGCCTCGAACCGCAAGGCTGGTATCCGCAGCATGTCCTTGCGCGGGTCGACGGCGAACTCGTCGGCGCATTGCCGCTCTACCTGCGCGACAACTCCTACGGCGAGTTCGTGTTCGACTGGAGCTGGGCCGACGCCTACGAACGCGCCGGCGGCCGCTACTACCCCAAGCTCGTCACCGCGGTGCCCTTCTCGCCGGTCAGCGGCCGCCGCGTGCTGGTCCGCGACGACGCTCACGGCGAGCGGGCCGCGCGCGCGCTGATAGACGCCGCGGTGCAGCTGTGCAACGACAACAGCTTGTCTTCGTGGCACTGCCTGTTCCTCGACGCACAGGAGAAGACGCTGTGCGAGGATGCCGGCCTGGTCGCGCGGCTCGGCTGCCAATACCACTGGTTCAACGATGACTACGCCGACTTCGACGCTTTCCTCGCCGCGCTCAGCTCGAAGAAGCGCAAGCAGGTGCGTCGTGAGCGGCGCCAGGTGGCGGCACAGGAACTGACCATCGAGACGCTCGTCGGCGCCGCGATCACGCCGGCGCACTGGTCGGTGTTTCACGATTTCTACTGCTCGACCTTCCACCGCAAGTGGGGCGAACCGCGCCTCAACGAGGCCTTCTTCCAGACACTCGACGCGCGCCTGCCCGGCGCGCCCGTGCTGATCCTCGCGCGTAACGGCGCGGACTACGTCGCCGGCGCATTCGCGCTGCGCGGCGGCGACACGCTCTACGGTCGCCACTGGGGCTGCAATGCGCGCTACGACAACCTGCATTTCGAGCTGTGCTACTATCAAACCATCGATTTCTGCATCCGCCACGGCCTGCGCAGACTGGATGCCGGGGCCCAGGGCGAACACAAGCTCGCACGCGGCTTCGTGCCGGTGCAGACATGGTCCACGCACTGGATCCGCGATGCCGGTTTCCGCCGCGCCGTGCAGGACTTCGTGAACCAGGAACGGCATGCGCTCGAACAGTACATCGCCAGCCTCGACGACCACCTCGCCTTCCGCCGAAACGACGCCTGATCCGAGCGGCGCGCGCGTGGTGTGCAGGCGACTTCCAGCAGGCCCGGCCGCATGGACGCCCCCGGCCTGAACCGCCCCCTCTACTGGGTGGCCGAACGCTGCCTGGCCGCCGACTTCCCGCCCACCACGCACGCCGTCGACGAGCCCCAGGGCCTGCTCGCGATCGGCGGTGACCTGCACCCGGCGCGACTCGTCAACGCCTACCAGCGCGGGATCTTCCCCTGGTATTCCGACGGCCAGCCGATCCTGTGGTGGTCGCCCGAACCGCGCTCGGTGCTCGCCCCATGGGACGTGCGGATTTCACGCAGCCTCGCCAAGCGGCTGCGCAACGGCGGTTTCGAGCTCGACTTCGACCGCGACTTTGCCAGCGTCATCGCCGCCTGCGCGGCGCCGCGCGAAGATGCCGAGGGGACCTGGATCACCGACGACATGCGCGCCGCCTACCTCACCCTGCACCAGGGCGGCTACGCGCACTCGGTCGAGTGCCGCCGCGACGGCGAACTCGTCGGCGGTCTCTACGGTGTTGCGCTCGGCCGCGTGTTCTTCGGCGAATCGATGTTCAGCCGCGTACGCGACGCCTCCAAGGTCGCCTTCGTGCACCTGTGCCGGCTGCTCGAGGCCTGGCAGTACGAACTCATCGATTGCCAGCTGCCGACCGCCCACCTGGCGAGCCTTGGTGCGCGGCTGATGCTGCGCGAACCGTTCGAGCAGACGCTGGCGAGACTGGTTGCCGAGCCCCCGGCGGAGCAGGCCTGGCGGAGCGCGCCGTGAACGAGCCGCCGACCCTGCCGCGCATCGGTTTTTTCACCTCGCCGCCGCATGAATGCGGCTACCTTGCCGACCGCACGGCGGTGACGATGTTCGCCGATCCGCGTATCCGGCTGAGCACCGAAACCTACAGCTGGCTTTCCGCGCATGGCTTCAGGCGCAGCGGCACGCACGTCTACCGGCCGCACTGCGGCAGCTGCAACGCGTGCGTTGCGGTGCGCATCGCGGTCGATGACTTCCAACCGCGACGGCGGCATCGGCGCACCCTGGCACGCAACGCCGACCTCACCGTGCGCGAGCGCCCGGCACGCTTCGACGGCGAGCACTTCGCGCTCTACGAGCGTTACCTGCGCGCGCGCCATCCCGACTCGCAGATGGACTCGACGAACCCCAGCGCCTACATGAGCTTCCTGACCGCCGGCTGGTGCGACACGCGCTTCTACGAGTTCCGCCATCGCGACGAGCTGCTCGCCGTGGCCGTGGTCGACCTGCTCGAGGACGGCCTGTCCGCGGTCTACACGTTCTTCGCGCCAGAGCAGAGCGCGCGCAGCCTCGGCCGCTACGCGATCCTGCAACAGATCGAATGGGCGCGCGCAGCCGGCCTGCCATGGGTCTATCTCGGCTACTGGATCGCCGAGTGCGCGAAGATGAGCTACAAGACCGAGTTCGAGCCGCTCGAGCGTTTCCGCGATGGCGCCTGGGTGCGCGATTCCGGCCCCGGCGCCGGCATGCCCTGAGCCGGGTCCGCCGCGCCGACGGCAGGCATGGCACGGCCTTTGCCGGCGCAGCCCGTTTCAGGCAAAATTGCGCGCTTGCGCGCACCAGCGCCGCCTGCTTCCGGGAGACAGCAACCAGTTCATGGCTAAAGAAGACCACATCGAAATGCAGGGCAAGGTGGTCGAAACCCTGCCCAACACCATGTTTCGCGTCGAGCTCGAAAACGGTCACGTCGTGATCGCGCACATCTCGGGCAAGATGCGCAAGCACTACATCCGTATCCTCACCGGTGACACCGTCACCGTCGAGCTGACCCCCTACGACCTGAGCAAGGGTCGCATCACCTACCGCTCTCGCTGAGGCGCGCCTGCCGGCGCGGCGCGCTCAGCGTCGTTCGCCGCAGCCGTCGCGCACCGCTGCTTGCGCGGCCGCCCCGCCATGACCGTCGAGCTCGGCCAGCAGGGTCGCGACACCGCGCGCGATGAGCCGCCCCGCACGCCGGTAGGCGGACGTGGCGCGGCCGTACGGGTCGGGCACCTCGAACGCGCGCCCGCGGGCATCGTGCAGCAGGCCGAGACGTCCCGGCCAATGCGGTGGACACACCGCCTGCAGGTAATCCAGGTGGCCCGCATCCATGGCCACGATGCGCGCGAAGCGTACGAAGTCGGCCGCTTCGAACGCGCGCGCGCGCAAGCCGCCGATGTCGATGCCGAACTCCGCCGCCGTGGCAAGTGCGAGCGGCGCCGGCGGCCGCCCGACCAGTGCATGGATACCGGCGGAGTCGACCAACCAGTCGCCGCCCCGCTCGGCGAGACCGGCGCGGAACAGCCCTTCGGCCAGCGGCGAACGACAGATGTTCCCGGTGCAGACGAACAGGATGCTCCGCGGAGCGGCGCTGCCGTTCATCCGGCGCGCAGGCGCTCGAGGTCGGCCGGGGTATCGACGCCGCGGCCGCAGGGCGCGACGGCATCCGGTACCCGGATCACGGCGCCCGCGGCCAGCGCACGCAGCTGTTCGAGCGCTTCGAGCTGTTCGATGCGCGCCGGCGGCAAGCTGACAAAGCGCGCCAGGAAGCCGACCCGGTAACCGTAGATGCCGACGTGCCGCCGATAGGCATCGAGTGCGCCGACCGTCCGCTCCCGCGCGTAGCGGTCACGATCCCAGGGAATCGCCGCACGACTGAAATAGAGCGCACGGTCGTCATCGTCGCGCACGACCTTGACCACGTTGGTATCGAATACCTGGCTGTCCTCGAGGGGCTCGCACACGCTTGCCATGTCACAGCCGCCGGCAGCGACGACGCTCGCAACCTGCTCGATGACCGTGCTCGGCATGTGCGGTTCGTCACCCTGCACGTTGACCACCACGGCGTCCGCAGCCAGTCCACGCGCGGCGCACGCCGCGGCGATGCGGTCCGTGCCCGATGGCAGCGCGGGATCGGTCATCTCCACCGATGCACCGAACGCGCGCGCGGCCGCCGCGATGCGCGTGTCGTCGGTCGCGATGACCACGCTCGCCGCGCCGCTCGCCATCGCGCGCTCCCATACGTGGCGCACCAGCGGCTTGCCGTCGAACTCCAGCAGCGGCTTGCCCGGCAGGCGGCTGGCGCCGTAACGCGCCGGGATGTAGACGTGGAAGTTCAAGCGTGGAGCTTCTCGACTTCTTCCTCGCTCAGCTCGCGCGCCTCGTCTTCGAGCATGACCGGGATGCCGTCGCGGATCGGGTAGGCGAGACGGGCGGACTTCGAGATCAGTTCGGCGTGGTCGCGATCGTAGATCAACGGGCCCTTGGTGACCGGGCAGACCAGCAGGTCAAGCAGCTTCTTGTCCATCGATTACCTTCTTCAGCAGTGTTTTCAGACGCCGCTCGAAGACCTCGGGCAGTTCGACTTCGAGCGGCACGTACCAGAAACGGTCGTCGGCGAAGTGCTCGCACTTGACCGCGTCCTTCTGCGTCATCAGTACCGGCGCGCCGTCGCCGAAGTCGAAATCGGCCGGCGCGAACTGATGGTGGTCCGGGAACGCATGCGGGATCAAGCGCACCCCCTGGCGCTTGAGCGCGCCGAAGAAGTTCTCCGGGTTGCCGATCCCGGCCACCGCGTGCACCGGTCCGGCGGCGAACTCGGCCAGCGCGCGGCTCGTCCGCGGCGCGGTGACGCGGCGCGCGATGTCGACGATGTAGCGCATCGCGAACTCGCCGCGTCCGGCCAGGCCGTTGGTCACCACGAGGTCGACTTCGGCCAGGCGCGCAGGCGGTTCGCGCAACGGTCCGGCCGGCAGGCAGGCGCCGTTGCCGGTACGGCGCACACCGTCGATCACGGCAATCTCGATGTCACGTTCGAGCGCATAGTGCTGCAGCCCGTCGTCACAGAGGATGATGTTGACGTCGCTGTGGCGCAACAGCGCGCGGATGTCCTCGCCGCGATTGGGACCGACCGCGAGCGGCATCTGCGTGCGCCGGGCGATGACGACCGCCTCGTCGCCGACCGCCACGGGATCACTGTCGACGCGGACCTGCTGCGGCCAGCTGCGTGCGCGGCCGCGATAACCGCGCGCGACGATGCCCGGGCGGAAACCGTAGTCGCGCAGACGCCGCGCGAGCCAGATCACCAGCGGTGTCTTGCCGGTGCCGCCGACGCTGATGTTGCCGACCACGATCACCGGCACCGGCGCGCGATACACGCTCAGCAGGCCGGTCGCGAAAATCGCCCGGCGCACCCGCGCGACGCCGCGGTACAGCCAGCCCAGCGGCGCCAGCACCGGCTGCGCCGGATGCTTGCCATACCACAGCTCCTCGAGGAACTCGTGCCAGCGCCCTTTCACGACCTCACCTCGGGCACGGCCTCACTTCGAGCCCGGCACGCTCAGTCGTCCTCCGCCCGCGTCCGTGTGGGGAAGGTCACGCGCAGCAGGCCGACCTGGCGCGCGGCATCCATCGTGTCGACCACGGCCTGGTGGCTGGTCTGCGCATCGGCGCTGATGACAACGACCGGATCGGTATCCTCGGCGGCGCCGCGCGCCTCGCTGAGCGCCTGCCGGATGGTCTCGACGCGTGAATTGACCAGCGCCTGCTCGTTGACGAACACGTTGCCCTCGCGGTCGATGGCGACCTCGATGCGCGTCACGGTGTGCTCGCGCAGCTCTTCGCTCGCTTCGGGCAGCGTGAGGTCGATCTTCGATTCTTTAACGAACGTGGTCGAGACCATGAAGAAGATCAGCAGCAGGAAAACGACGTCGATGAGCGGCGTCAGGTTGACGTCGACCTCGCGGCTGCGCGGCTGGCGGAAGTTCACGCCGCCCCCTCCACGCCGTCGGCAGCGGCCGTCTCGCGTTCACCGTGCAGGACCTCGACGAGCTTGAGCGCCTCCTGCTCCATGACCACCACGAAGTCCTCGACGCGCCCCGAGAAATAACGGTAGAACATCAGTGTCGGGATGGCGACCGAGAGCCCCGCGGCGGTGGTGATGAGGGCCTCGGAAATGCCGCCTGCCAGCACCGAGGCATCGCCACCCACCCCCTGCACCGTGATGACGGTGAAGACCTTGATCATACCGACCACCGTGCCGAGCAGGCCGAGCAGCGGCGTGATCGAGGCGATCGTACCGAGCGTATTGAGATAGCGGCCGAGTTCATGGGCGACATGGCGCCCGGCCTCTTCGATGCCTTCCTTCATCACCACCCGATCGTGGTGGCGATTGGCGAGACCGGCGGCGAGCACGCGACCGAGCGGCGAGCCGGCGCGCAGGCCCTGCACGCGCTTGTCGTCGAGCACCTCCGCGTGCGCCCACTGCCAGACCTGCGCGACGAGGTTGTCGGGCGTGATGCGGCGGCGCTGCAGGGACCAGAAACGTTCGACCACGATCGCCATCGCGACCACCGAACAGAGCAGGATGGGAAGCATCATCCAGCCGCCGGCACTGACGAATTCCAACACGGGTGATTGTTTCCTGTAGGGGAGCTGTGAAAATGGGCGCGAACGTGACCGTCGCACCGGCCCCGGGTGCCCGGGACCCGCAGTGTATACAAAAAGCGTGCGGCAGGACGTCACCCCGCTCGGCTGCAGCATGGCCCAGGCGGCGTTGGACAGCGTACCCCCCGGGCAACCGCGCGCGCCGCGCGCTGACCGTTCAGTGTCGCGCCCCATGATCGGCGCAGACATTAGCAAACCCGCTCAGCGCTCGAAAGTATCGCACTCACCCGTCTTTGGTGTTGCCGCCGGGCGTGACCAGAAGCCGAGGCGCGCGAGGCGCACGGCATCGACCGCGATACCGGCGGCATCGAAGCGAACACGCACCGCACCGTGGCACGCCGTATCCAGAACGCGCGCACCGGCGGCACGATAGCGCGCGATGACGTTCGCGTCCGGCAGACCGTAGCGATTGCGGTAGCCGGTCGTCACGATCGCGACGGCGGGCACAACCGCGGCGAGAAAGGCCGGGCTCGAGGACGTGCCCGAGCCGTGATGCGGAACCACGAGCACGGCAGCGTCGAGGTCCGTGGCGTGCCGTGCGAGCAGCGCCGTCTCGGCACGCCGCTCGATGTCGCCGCTCAGCAGCAGGCGCCCGTGGGCACCCTCGACGAGCAGGACGCAGGAGCCGTCGTTGCGCGTGATGCCGGCGGCGCCGGCCACGCCGCTGTCGAGCCAGCGGAAGCGCACCGCGTCCCACTCCCAGTCCGCGGCGCCGGCACAGGACGCGGCCGGAAGACGGCCTGGCAACTCGGCGCCCGGCGGCGCGTACATGGCATCGACCGGGGCGGCCGCCAGCACCGACGCAAGCCCGCCGACGTGATCGGTGTCGGTGTGACTGACGACGAGCGCGTCGAGTCGCGTGATGCGCTGTTGCCGCAGGGCTGGCACGACCACTGACCGCCCGGCGTCGTCGCCGCTGCGCCACCAGCGTGGCCCGGCATCGTAGAGCAGCGCGTGGTGGCGCGTACGCACGATCACCGCCAGGCCCTGGCCGACATCGAGCACGTCGAGCGCGAAGGCACCGGGCGCCATCGGTGGCGATCGCGCGGCGATCAGCGCCGTACAAAGCAGCAGCGCGAGGCGACGCAGGCCGAGCCCGCGCGGCAAGGCGACCAGCACGAGCCCGAGCGCGAGCGGCGCCAGCGCGGGCCCGGCGAGGACACCGAGCGCAAGTTCCAGTTCTGCTGCCGCCGCCGCTGTCAGCAGGTACTCGAGCCAGGCCCACAGGCGCCCCGCCATGTCCCAGGCCAGCGCCGCCAGCGTCGGGCTCGACGGGGTCAGCGCGATACCTGCGAGCACCAGCGGCACGACCAGCACGCTGCACCAGGGCACGGCGAGAAAATTGACCAAGGGCGCGACGAGCGGCACGGCGCCGAAGACCGCGCCGAGCAGCGGCGCCATGCCGATGGCGAGGGCGACGTGGGCGCGCCAGGCGCGTCGCCAGGGCGAAGGCCGGCTTTCGAGCCGCAAGCCCTGCCACAGCAACACCGCGACGGCGCAGAACGACAGCCACAGGCCTTCGCCGAGCAGCGCAAAAGGGTCGAGCGTGACCATGACCGCGAGCGCCACGAGCAGGTTGCGCAGCGAGAGCGCGCGCCGACCACGCAGGGCGGAGAACGCGGCCAGGGCGACCATCATCGCGGCGCGCGTTGCCGGCACGCCGAAACCCGCCAGGCCGGCGTAGAGCAGTGCCGCAGCGCACGCGCCGAGCCAGGCGAAGCGAACTGCCGGGTATCCCTGCCGGTACCAGCCGACGATGCCGGCCAGCACCCGGCACACGGCGAACGCAAGGGCCGCCGACAAGGCGACGTGCAGGCCGGAGATCGCGAGCAGGTGAGCGGTCCCGGTACTCCGCACCAGCAGCCACTGCGCCGGCACGAGGCCACTACGGTCGGCCACGGCGAGCGCGCGGATAACGGCCGCTCGGCGCGGCTCGGCGACGGCCTTGTCGATGGCGCGCGCGAGCCGCCAGCGCCACGCCTGGAAACCGCCCGCCGCGGCGATGGGCAGGCAGACATTGGCCGGGTGGGTGACGACGCGCGCGGTCGCGCCGATGCGTTGCGCGGTGTAGGCGCGCTCGCGATCGCGCTGGCCGAGGTTGGCCAGGCCACGCGCCGCGCGCAGGCTGACGCGCAGCTCGCACCAGGCGCCCGGCCGCGGCTCGGTGCCGCGGAAACCGCGCACGGCGACGCTCACGGCAGCGAGCCGCGCCGGGAGCGTGGTGGCGGGTAACGCGAGGGTGAAGGCGTAGCCGTCGGCATCAGCCCGCGCAAAGCTCACCACCTGCCCGCGCAGCGGTACCGCGTTGCCCCGTGCATCCGGCACCGGCAGTGCCGCCAGCCACGCGGCGACGTGCACGCTGGCCCAGCCCAACCCGGCGAGTGCGGCGGCGAACGGCCGTGCCCGCGGATACAGGGTGAGCAGCGCAGCGGCAGCCAGCAGCACTATGGCGAGCTGCCACGGCAGGGCGCGCGGTGAGAGCAGCCCGACCGTGATCGCGATCAGGTAGAGTAGAATTGAGCGTTGCACACGTCTTCCCTGACGATCGATGCTCATGTCCGGGTCGGCTCGGTGGCATCCTTGCCTCACCGTCCCCGCGCCCGCCGCAGCGGGCGCCTCCCCAACGTAGCGCGGAGAATGCCCGCGGCGCAATCCACGCGACGCGACACACAATGACTGCAGCCGACCGCCATCCGCCCGCACGGCACCCGGGGCCGCCGGCGTCGGGTCCGGCGTCACGCCCTCGCGTGCGACGCCGCCAACCCGCGCCTCGCCGTCTCCTTTCCTCATGAGCCCGCGCCATCTGCTCAAGCGCTACCTGGTCAGCCGCGAAAGTTTCTCCCACGCGCGCGGCCTCGGCTGGCTGGGCACGCGGCTGCACGACCCGGAGCTGTGGCACCTCGGCCGCCGGTCGGTCGCCGGCGGCGTCGGCCTGGGATTCTTCCTGGCCTTCATTCCGCTGCCGATCCAGATGCTGATCGGCAGCGTGCTGGCATTCCTGCTGCGCGTGAACCTGCCGGTGACGATGGCCGCGATCTGGCTCACCAACCCGCTCACCATGGCGCCGATGTTTCTGTTCGCCTACAAGGTCGGGAGCTGGTTGAGCGGACACGCGGCCCACGCCGCGAACGGGCAGGCACAGCACTTCGAACCGACCTTCAGCGGCGTCATGGCCGCCTTCGGCGACATCTGGCAGCCGCTGCTGCTCGGTTGCTTCGTCTGCGGCCTGAGCGCCGCGGCGATCGGCAATCTCGCGGTGCGCTGGCTGTGGCGCGGCTACCTGCTCTATCGCCGACGCGAGAAACGCCTGGCCCGCGTCAGGCGAGAGGGGTGAGCAGTCCTTCGACGAGCGCGTAGCGACGCTGCATACGTGCAGCGATCGCGGCGTCGTGGGTGACGACGACGAGCGCCGCGTCGTGCTCGGCGCACAGTGCTAGCAACAGGTCGCAGACCCGCGCCGCATTGCGCTGATCGAGATTGCCGGTCGGCTCGTCGGCGAGCAGGCAGCGCGGCTCGTTGACGAGCGCGCGCGCGATGGCGACGCGTTGACGCTCGCCGCCCGAGAGCTCGGCCGGACGATGTTCGGCACGCGCCTCGAGACCGATACGCGCGAGCATGGCGGCGGCACGCGTGCGGGCGGTGGCCGCCGCCTCGCCGCCGATCAGCAAGGGCATTGCGACGTTCTCCAGCGCCGAGAACTCCGGCAACAGGTGATGAAACTGGTAGACGAAGCCGAGCATGCGGTTACGCAAACGGCTGCGCTCGCGTTCGCGCGCGAGGTGGACGTCGTGGCCGCACAGGCGCACGCTGCCGCGGGTCGGCTGATCGAGCCCGCCGAGCAGGTGCAGCAGCGTGCTCTTGCCCGAGCCGGAGGCGCCGGTGATGGCAACCGTCTCGCCGGCAGCGACATCGAGCGAGACGCCGGCGAGTACGTCGACGACGGTCGCGCCGTCATCGAAACGGCGCGCGAGGTCACGACACTCGATGACCTGCTCACTCATGGCGCAGACCCTCCGCGGGGCTCGGCCGGGCCGCCAGCCAGGCCGGGTAGAGCGGTGCAAGGAGCGCGAGCGCGAGCGCGAACACCGCGGTAATGACGAAATCGGGCCAGCGTGGCTGCGACGGTATGGTCGAAATGTAATAGACCTCGGGCGAGAAGACGTGGAAGCCGAGCAGCGTCTCGAGCGTGGACACGACCGTGCCGACGTTGACCGCGAGCAGGTAGCCGAGGGCGAGGCCGCCGATCACGCCGATCACGCCGGTGACGCCGCCCTGGACGAAGAACACGCGCATGATACCGCCACGCGTGAGACCGAGCGCAGCGAGCATGGCGACGTCGCCGCGCTTCTCGGTGACCGCGACGACGAGGATCGAGACGAGGTTGAACGCGGCGATTGCGATCGCCAGGGCCAGGATCACGAACATCGCGATTTTCTCGGTACCGAGTGCGCGGAACAGGTTGCGATGCGTGTCGGTCCAGTCACGCGTGGGCAAGGCGAGTTCGCGCGCGAGCGTCTCCTTGAGACGCGGCGCGGTGCCGGCATCGGCGAGCCGCACACGCACGCCATCGACGCGCTCGCCGAGACGGAACAGGCGCGCGGCGTCGTCGATGTTGACCAGTACCAGCGCGCCGTCGTGCTCCTGCAGACCGAACTCGAATACACCGCTGACGGTAAACCGTTTCAAGCGCGGCACCAGCCCGGCCGGGGTGACGACCGGCTGCGGCGAGAGCAGCATGAGATCGTCGCCGAGACGCAGGCCGAGCTGGTCGGCGAGCTCGGCGCCGACGACGACGTTGTAGCGGCCCGCGGCGAGGCTCGCCGCGCTGCCGGCGATCATGTGGGCATCGAGCGTGGTCACCCCGGCCTCGGCTGACGGCACGATGCCGCGCACCTCGACCGCGCGCACCACGCCACGCTGGGCGACGAGCACGTCGCGGCTGACGTAAGGCGCGGCCGCGAGCACGCCGTTGCGTGCGCGCAGCGCGGCGATCACCGCCGGCCAGTCGGCACCCGCCGCGCCGCGGGTATCGACCTCGAGATGCGCCGACATGCCGAGTATGCGTTCGCGTAGTTCACCCTCGAAGCCGTTCATGATCGACAATATGGTCAGCAGCACGGCGACACCGAGCGCCGTCGCGACGATCGCGGTGAGCGAAATGAAGGCGATGAAATGGTTGCCGCGCCGCGCGTAGATGTAGCGGATACCGATGAACCATTCGACGGGAGCGAACATGGCGGGCGATTATAGGCGGTCTGTCCGTGTGCGGCGGAGCGGCCCGCGATGAGCGGTCTTACGCTGCTCGCACTGGAGACGGCGACCGATGCCTGCTCGGTCGCGTTGCGCCATGCCGGCGGCGTCGCCACGCGCCACGAGGTGGCGCCGCGGCGCCATACCGAACTCGTGCTCGACATGCTCGACGCGGTGCTCGCCGAGGCCGCGCTGGGCCGAGCGGATCTCGACGCGGTGGCGTTTGGCCGGGGCCCCGGCAGCTTCACCGGCGTACGCGTCGCCGCCGCGCTCGCGCAGGGCATCGCGCTCGGCCGCGATCTGCCGGTGTGCGGCATCTCGACCCTCGCCGCGCTCGCTGCCGGGGTCGCGCGTGGCGGCCACCGCGGCCGCGTCGTCGCCGTGCTCGATGCGCGGCGCACCGAAATCTATGCGGCCACGTTCGATTGCGCCGACGGCACGGTGAAACGCCTGGGCGAGGACGTCCTCATCGCGCCCGAAGCGCTACTGCTGCCGCCCGGCGGCGACTGGCTCGCGGTCGGCACCGGTTGGGACGTGTACGCCGAACGGTTCGCCCCCGAGCTGCGCACCCTGCCCCGCGCGGCCGACGCTTACCCGCATGCTGTCGACGTCGCCACTCTCGCGGCGCGGGAACTCGACGCCGGCAACGGCCAGGACGCGGGCGCGGCGCTGCCCGCCTACCTGCGCGGCGCGCTCGACTAGTCTCCGCGGGGGAGCGAGCACGACCAACACGTCGTGCGGCGTCGCGCACGCTCCCGTGGGCCGGGTCCACCGCGGCGAACCCGGTTGCCGCGCGCGCCGCGCGACGTTTACCAACCGCCTCTCAGGCGCCCGGCGAACGCCCGCCCGCAGCGGGCACGCGCACGATCTCGGTCGCGAAACCGCCATCGTCGCGTAGTTCGATCACGCGGTAACCGGGCGCGCGGGCGTCGACCGCGTAATGCACCGAACGCGGTCGAAACTGCACGCAGGTCGACGGCGTGGTCAGCACGCGTACGCCGGCGTGAAGGCGGTCGAAGGTCTGGTGTACATGGCCGGCGACGCAGGCCACCGGCCTCGGTGCCGCCGTCAGCACCTGCCAGAACGCTTCGGCATCGCGCAGCCCCATGGCGTCGATCCAGGGACTGTCGACGGCGAGCGGTGGGTGGTGCAGGAACACGAGGTCGAAGCAGCCGTCGGGGCGCGCGGCGAGTGTGCGCTCGAGCCAGGCCAGTTGGCCGCGCCCGAGTGAACCGTGGGCGACCCCGTCGATGTGCGTATCGAGCATGAGCAGACGCCAGTTGCCGCGCGACACCAGCGCCGGTGTCGGCGTGAAACCGCCGCCCGCCGACCCCACCCAGCGTGCCGGGTCGTCATGGTTGCCGGGCAGCGCGACGACCGGCGCGGCCTCGCCGGCGAGCGCCGCGGCCAGCCACGCGTAGGACGCGCGCGAGCCGTCCATGCTGAGATCCCCGCTCAGCACGAGCAGGTCGTAGGGCGGCCCGGCATGCAGGTGCTCGAGCACCGCGCGCAGGCTCGCGCGCGTGTCGATGCCGTCGAAACGGGCCGCGGCATCGGCGTAGATGTGGGTGTCGGTGAGTTGCACGATTCGGGTCATGCCGAGTCTCCGATGAAGACGCTGGGCGCACTGCCTGCGGCACGCCGGCGCAGGCGCGGGAACGCCTGCCCGAGCGTGCGCCCCGCGGGCGACACGGGCACGGCGCGGCGGGCGGCCGCGACCACGCGAACGTCCGCCGTCAGCATGCCGACGGCCCTGCGTTTCGGCTGATTCGGCGACCGGCGCCGGGTGCACAACGGCGTGCGGGCGCTAAGCGTCTGATTGCGTTCATGATCGCGATTTTATCCCCAGTTTGTACCCGGGATACTCGACCAATTGTGGCGGGTAACGCACAATCTTTACACATCATCTAGTGGTTGCTTTAATCTGCGCCACATCCTATTGTGGTCGGCATCGCTCGCAACGAGCGCCACCATAACAAGCAGGCGACACGCGTTCACTACGCCTGCAGCGGCATCAAAATCAGGAGGGGCCATGGAATTCGACCACGCCGTCGCCAGTAACGAATCGACTTCGGCGCAGGGCACGCCGAGCGCGGGCGCGAGCGAGATGCGCGCGGAAATCGCGGCGACTGCACCGGATGGCTACCGCGTTATCCGCCGCAACGGCAAGGTCACCTCGTTCGATGGCAACAAGATCAAGGTCGCCATCACCAAGGCCTTCCTCGCCGTCGAGGGCGGCAACGCCGCAGCCTCGACGCGCATCCACCGGCTGGTCGACGAGATCACCGAGCAGGTCGTCGGCGGCGTCACGCGCAGCATGCCGATCGGCGGCGCGGTGCACATCGAGGACATCCAGGACTACGTCGAGCTCGCCCTGATGCGTGCCGGCGAGCACAAGGTGGCACGCTCCTACGTACTCTACCGCGAGGAGCGCGCGCGCGAGCGTAAGGCCGCCGAGGCCGCGCAACCACCGGCGGCCCGCACCAGCACCTTGAACGTCGCGCTGCCGGACGGCAGCAAGGCGCCGCTCGACGAGAGCCGCCTGCGCAAGATCATCCAGGAAGCCTGTGCTGACGTCGACGGCGCAGACGCGGGAGCGGTCATCGACGAGACCCTGCGCCAGCTGTTCGACGGCGTCGCCGAAGCCGACGTCGCGCGTGCGGCGGCGATGAGTGCGCGCATGTTCATCGAGCGCGAGCCGGACTACACCTACGTCGCCGCGCGCCTGCTGCTCGACACCCTGCGCCAGGAAGCACTGAGCTTCGTCAGCGGCCGCCGCGACGAGGCCACCCAGGAAGACATGGGCGAGCGCTACGCGCTCTACTTCGAGGGCTACATCAAGCGCGCCATCGACCTCGAGCTGATGGATCCGCGCCTCGGAAATTACGACCTCAAGCGCCTCGGCGCCGCGATCAAGCCCGAGCGCGACTTCAACTTCAACTACCTCGGCCTGCAGACGCTCTACGACCGCTACTTCCTGCAGAGTAACGGCACGCGCTTCGAACTGCCGCAGGCCTTCTTCATGCGTGTCGCGATGGGCCTCGCCATCAACGAGATCGAGCCGGAGAAGTGGACCATCGAGTTCTACGACCTGCTCTCCTCGTTCGACTTCATGAGTTCGACGCCGACGCTGTTCAACTCGGGCACCCTGCGCCCGCAGCTGTCCTCGTGCTACCTGACCACGGTGCCCGACGACCTCGACGGCATCTTCAGCGCGATCCGCGACGACGCGCTGCTGTCGAAGTTCGCCGGCGGTCTCGGCAATGACTGGACGCAGGTGCGCGGCATGGGCGCGCACATCAAGGGCACCAACGGCAAGTCGCAGGGCGTGGTGCCGTTCCTCAAGGTCGCCAACGACACCGCCGTCGCGGTCAACCAGGGCGGCAAGCGCAAGGGCGCGATGTGCGCTTACCTCGAAACCTGGCACATGGACATCGAGGAATTCCTCGAGCTGCGCAAGAACACCGGTGACGACCGCCGCCGCACGCATGACATGAACACCGCCAACTGGGTGCCGGACCTGTTCATGAAGCGCGTCGTCGAGGACGGCCAGTGGACGCTGTTCTCGCCCGACGAGGTGCCCGACCTGCACGATGCCTACGGCACCGAGTTCGAGCGCCTTTACACGCAGTACGAGGACAAGGCGGCACGCGGCGAGATCCGCAACGTCAAGCGCCTGCGCGCGGTCGATCTGTGGCGCAAGATGCTCGGCATGCTGTTCGAGACCGGGCATCCCTGGGTCACGTTCAAGGATTCGATCAACCTGCGCTCGCCGCAGCAGCATGTCGGCGTCGTGCACAGCTCCAACCTGTGCACCGAGATCACGCTGAACACCTCGGCCGGGCAAGAGATCGCGGTGTGCAATCTCGGCTCGGTCAACCTCGCCCAGCACGTCGGCCCCGATGGCCTCGACTTCCTCAAGCTCGAGCGCACCATCAGCACGGCGATGCGCATGCTCGACAACGTCATCGACTACAACTACTACAGCGTGCCGACGGCGCGGGCCGCGAACCTGCGCCATCGCCCGGTGGGCCTTGGCATCATGGGCTTCCAGGATGCGCTGTACAAGCTGCGCCTGCCGTACGCGTCGGAGGAGGCGGTCACCTTCGCCGACCGCTCGATGGAAGCGGTCAGCTACTGCTCGATCAAGGCCTCGACCGACCTCGCCGAAGAGCGCGGGGTCTACCAGAGCTTCGAGGGTTCGCTGTGGAGCAAGGGCGTGCTGCCGATCGACTCCATCGACCTCCTCGCCGAGGGCCGCGGCGGTTACCTCGACATGGACCGCGAAGCCACGCTCGACTGGGGCGCCCTGCGCGAGCGCGTGACCAGCGTCGGCATGCGCAACTCCAACACCATGGCCATCGCGCCGACGGCGACCATCTCCAACATCTGCGGTGTCAGCCAGTCGATCGAGCCGACCTACCAGAACCTGTTCGTGAAATCGAACCTATCGGGCGACTTCACCGTGATCAACATGTACCTGGTCGACGATCTCAAGCAGCGCCGCCTGTGGGACGAGGTCATGGTCAACGACCTCAAGTACTACGACGGCAGCGTCGCCGCCATCGATCGGATTCCGCAGGATCTCAAGGCACTCTATGCGACCGCCTTCGAGATCGATCCGCGCTGGCTGATCGAGGCGGGCTCGCGCCGGCAGAAGTGGCTCGACCAGGCACAGTCATTGAACCTCTACCTGGCGCAGCCGAGCGGCAGCAAGCTCGACAACCTCTACAAGCTCGCCTGGGTGCGCGGTCTGAAGACGACCTACTACCTGCGCACCATGGGCGCGACGCACGTGGAGAAGAGCACGCTCGCCGACGGCAAGCTCAACGCCGTACAGAAATCCACCACGGAGGAAAGCGAAGCACCGAAAGTGTGCTCGATCCTCGATCCCGACTGCGAAGCCTGCCAGTAGAGCAGGCCCGACGACAGCGGGTGAACGATAGCTGAAGATCAGGGGGACGAAGATGCTCAACTGGGACGATCCCATTGCACCATTCAAAGGCGGCGCCGCGCCGCGCGACAACAGCGCGTTGATGGCCAACGAAGCGCTCGCCGAAGCCGGGCGCGAGACCTACGTCGCACCGGCACCGGCGCCGACAGCACCGGTCACGCCGCGCCCGGCCACGCTGCACGACGGTGCCGTGCCGGTAGCGCCGCCGGCGGCGGACATCAGCGCGGACGACGTCGACCACGGCGTCACCGGACTCGAAGAACTCGAGTTCGGTGCGCGCCGTATCGCGGTCGACGACAAGAAGATGATCAACTGCCGGGCCGATCTCAACCAGCTGGTGCCGTTCAAGTACAAGTGGGCGTGGCAGAAGTATCTCGATGCCTGCGCAAACCACTGGATGCCGCAGGAAATCAACATGAACGCGGACATCAGCCTGTGGAAGGATCCGAACGGGCTGACCGATGACGAGCGCACGATCATCAAGCGCAACCTCGGCTTCTTCTCGACCGCCGACTCGCTGGTGGCGAACAACCTGGTGCTCGCGGTCTATCGCCTGATCACCAACCCGGAATGCCGCCAGTACCTGCTGCGCCAGGCTTTCGAAGAGGCCCTGCACACCCACGCCTACCAGTACTGCATCGAGAGCCTGGGCCTGGACGAGGCCGAGATCTTCAACATGTACCGCGAGGTACCGTCGGTACACAACAAGGCGTCATGGGCCCTGCAGTTCACCGAGAGCCTGGGCGATCCGACCTTCAACACCGGCACCGTAGAGACCGACAAAGAACTGCTGCGCAACCTGATCGCTTACTACTGCGTTCTGGAAGGCATCTTCTTCTACTGCGGCTTCACCCAGATCCTCTCCATGGGCCGCCGCAACAAGATGACGGGCACCTCGGAACAGTTTCAGTACATCCTGCGTGACGAGTCGATGCACCTGAACTTCGGTATCGACGTGATCAACCAGATCAAGCTGGAAAATCCGCATCTCTGGACTGAAGAGTTCAAGCAAGAAGTCACGCAGATGATTCTTGAGGGTACCGCGCTCGAGATCGAATACGCGCGCGACACCATGCCCCGTGGTGTCCTGGGCATGAATGC
>JAPOKK010000275.1 GCA_029977665.1 Pseudomonadota bacterium
CGTGGTAGACGTGCACGCGGTTGCGACCCTGTTCCTTGGCGGCGTAGCACGCGGCGTCGGCGCGGCGCAGCACGCCGGCGAGATCGTCGCTGTCGGTGGTGATGGCTACCACGCCGATGCTGGTACCTATGGCGAAGCCGCGCCCTTCCCAGGTGAAGCGGTAGGCGGCGGTCCGTTCACGGATGAGATCGGCGCTGCGCACGGCGTGTTCGAGATCGCAGTGTTCCATGAGGACGCCGAACTCGTCGCCGCCGAGGCGGCAGACCGTGTCGCGCTTGCGTACCGCGCCCCGCAGCAGGCGTGCGATCTGCTTGAGCAGTTCGTCGCCGGCGCCGTGACCGCAGGAGTCGTTGATGATCTTGAACTGGTCGAGATCGATGTAGCACAGCGCGTGGCGCGTGGCGTCGTCCCGCGCGCTGCGCAGGATGCGTTCGAGGCGACGCTCGAACTCCCGCCGGTTGACCAGATTGGTGAGCGGATCGTGGGTCGCCTGGTGGGCCATGCGCCGCGCCATGCGGCGTGCCTAGGTCACGTCGCGCAGGACGACGATATCGCCGGTGTGATGACCGCGCCCGCCGCCGAGCGGAGCGACCGTGATCTCGAGCACGGTGCGCTTACCCGGGCGCAGCGTCAGGTAGCCTTCCAGTGTGCGGCGTTCGTCCTGCCCGACACCACGACACACCGCCTGCAGGCCGACAGGCTGGCCGTCGTCATCGACTACGGGCAGCAAGTCGTCCAGCGGCTGGCCGCGCCAGCCGCCCGGCTCAGCGCCGCTGAGACGCTCGGCGGCCCCGTTCATGTACTCGACCACGCCGTTGTCATCGATGGTGATGACGCCCTCGGCGAGAGAGGCGAGAGTCACCTCGGCCTTCTCCTTCTCGTCGCGTAGTGCGAACTCGGCGGTCTTGCGCGCGTGGATATCGGCGAGCGAGCCGGTCATGCGGGTCGGCTTGCCGTTCGCGTCCCGCACGATCACAGCACGCGAATGGAACCACCGGTATTCGCCGCTGCGCGTACGCAGGCGGTACTCCTGGTTATAGGTGACGCGGCGGTCGATGGCCTTGTCGAGACCGGCGGTGATGAGGTCGCGATCGTCCGGGTGGACGCGTTCCAGGAGCGCCGCGTAACCGCCGGGGAAGGCGCAGTCCGGGTAGCCGAGCAGTTCGTAGATGCGCGGCGACCAGTACTCGTCGTCGCAGTCGTAGTCCGGCCGATCCCAGATACCTTCGTTGGCGCTACTGATGGCGAGTTCGAGGCGCAGGCGGGCGTTGTACTCGGCCTCGCGCGCTTCGTGCAGGGCGGTCACGTCAACGCCGTAGACGGCGTAGCCGAGCACCTCGCCATCGTTGTCGTAATGGGGACGTACGCGGGCGTGCAACCAGCGGTAAGCACCGTCGCGCCGTCGCAGACGCAGCTCGAGTTCGGCGCCGTCAGGGTTGAGGGCCGCACGGCAGCGCGCATGATCATCCGGGTGAACGTCGTCGAGCCAGGCCGCGCCGGCATAGCCGGTCAGCCCGCAGCCCGTGAACACGTGCCACGCCGCATTGGCGTAGATCACCTCGGCGGTGGCATCGGTCACCCAGAGGAGAAACGGCGCGTCCTCGATGAGACGTTCCGCGTAAGGGTCGGCGCTGGCCGCATCCATGGCGTTGGCGATCTGGGTTGGCGGAGTCACTGGTTATTCTTGCGCCCGCGTCGGTCGCCGGCGTCGCGCTCGCAGTTGCGGCCCCCGGTTCCTGCGGGCCGGCAGGCGAGGGCGGGGCCGAACCCGCCGCGGCGAGGCGCCGCCATTGGACCAGATCCGGTTCTGCTTGCCAATCGCGCCGTTCAGGCGCGTGCCGCGCGGCGCAGTGTCTCGTAGGCGGTGCGGATCTCCTGGGTGCGCGTGGTGGCGACCTTGACCATTTCTTCCGGCATGCCGCGCGCGATGAGCTTGTCCGGGTGGTGCTGGTTCATGAGGCGGCGGTAGGCCTTCTTGACGTCTGCTTCGTTCGCCCCGGCCTCGACACCCAGGATGGCCCGCGCTTCGTCGGTGGTCATGGCGACCTGGCCGGCAGCACTACGGCGATGATCGCGTGGTCCCTGTCCTCCTGTTGCGCCGCCCGGCCCGCGGTTACCGCGTTCGCGTGCGGCGCGAATCAGTGCATCGAGCTGTTCGAACTGCGCGCCGCTGAAGCCGAGGCGGCCCGCGATGTGCCGCAGCAAGGCGGCCTCGGCGGTGTGCAGCGTGCCGTCGGCATAGGCGGCCTGGAGCTGAATCTCGAGAAACATCTGCAGCAGGGTGTGGCGCCGGCGGCATTCGCGCAGGAACTGGCGCAGCACGCCGTCGAGGTCGAAACCCGACGCCTTGCCCTCGCGGAACAGCGACTGCGCGACGCGCGTCTGCTCCGGGTTCAGGTTCATCTCGCGCATGACCGCGCGAGCGTGCGCGATCTCGTCGGCGCTGATGCGCCCGTCCGCCTTGGCGACGTGGCCCATCACCGCGAACGTCGCGGTGAAGAACGCCATCTGGATCCGTTCCTGCTCGGGCCCGTTGCCGAACGGTTGTTCGACGTCCTCGAGACGATTCAGGCCGCGGTCGAAATGGTGTCCGACCGCAGCGCCGAAAAGCGCGCCCAGCGGCCCGCCGAGCATGAACCCGAACGCGCCCCCGACGACCTTGCCCCACCAGCTCATGCCAACGCCTCAATCCAGAACGAGCGCGCTATTGTGCCTCAACAGCGCAGGCACCTACGTCCACGGCCGGCGTATACCGCGCGACCTGGGCGACGATGACCCGATCGCTGTCAGCCCGAGGGCACCCCGGGCCTGCCTGGCGAGCGATGCGGACGGCGCGGCGGGCGGCTTCAGCCGGCGGGCACGCCGGGCGCCTTGACCTGGGCGTAGAAAATCTTCTGGTTGTGAATCTTGCCGAGCAACGCGTTGAGCGCGCGCATCTGCTCGCGGCGCTCCGGCTCGGCGAGGACGGCGTTGCCGCGCACCGAGTGGCGCGCGATCTCCCCGCGCAAGGCGCGCTCGATGAGGTCGATGTCGGCAATATCGAGATTGAACTGCTTCTGGTAGCGGGGCATCACCTTGCACCTCGTGATGGGTCCGGGCGCGATTCTACGTCACGCCATACGCCACCGTATAGTCAGTTTCGTCACAGGTGTTTTCACCCGCGGCGCGAAGCGCGCCGTTCGGCGCGCTGTTCGAGCAGCACGGCGTTGCGGTGCGCGAAGTAGACCTCGTCGAAGCGTTCGGCGAGCGCTTGCTCGCTGTCCGCCATGTCGCAATAGAAACGTACCAGGCCACGCATGGCGCGCTCGCAGGCACGCGGTGTCGGGCCCTCGGCCTGGCGCTGCACGCGCTTGAGGTAGCGCAGGAAGAACCAGGTCGTGGAGTAGCGTTCGGGGTAAGCACGTTCGAGTTCGAGCACGTGGCGCGCGAGCAGCTCGCGGAACTCGACGAAGGCCGTGCTGATGCGCGCCATGACTCAGGCCGCGGGCGGCAATTCGACCTTGTACAGGCGGGCCGCGTTGTCCCACAGGATTTTGCGCCGCGTATCGGCGTCGCACTCGCCGAGGCCGCTGGCGATGCGCGCATGGACTTCCTCGCCGAACAGCGAGGTCGGATGGGGGAAGTCGGTCTCGAACAGGATGTTGTCGACGCCGACCTTGTCGATCAGGCGGCGCGGCGCGACCTGCTCGAACCAGTAACAGCCGAAGACGTTGCGCGCGAAATACTCGGACGGCAGGCGGTCCAGATCGGCGCGTTCGCTGCTTACCTGGTTGCCTTCGAACTGGTAGTCGAGCGCTTCGAGCAGGAACGGGATCCAGCCGATGCCGGACTCGACGGAAACGAACTTGATCGCCGGGTAGCGCGCCAGCACACCGCTCATCAGCAGGTCGGTGAGCTGGATGCCGTTACGCATGAAGAACTCGACGGACAGCTCGGTGAACGTGGCCATCTTGCCGTACAAGCGCAGCTTGTCGCGGTTCAGTCCGCCTTCCATGTTGCCCGATCCGATGTGGAAGCTGATCGGGAGATCGAACTCGCAGGCCACTTCCCATAGCGGGTTCCAGTGCGGGTCCCCCAGCACCGGCTGTACGAACGCCTGCGGCTCGCCGGTGAACAGAATGCCCTTGTGTCCGAGGGCGGCGCAGCGGCGCACCTCGGCGACGGCGGCGGTCACGTCCCAGAACGGCAGCGAGGTGACCGGTAGCAGCCGGCGCGGGTCGGCCGATGCCCACTCGGTCTGCCAGTCGTTATAGACCTGGACACAGGTGAGCATGAGCTCGGGGTCGCCGAGCTGCAGGAAGGCCTGGTTGCCGAAGCCGCCGACATTCGGGTAGAGCACCATCGCCCAGATGCCCATCTCGTCCATGTAGGCGAGACGGGCGTCGGCGTCCCATGCCCCCGGGTGCATGTCATCGTAGCCGCGCGGCGGCGATTTCATCGAGCCGACGCCGGCCGTCGCGGCGAGGCCCACCTTGGCCATCGGGCGCTCGCCGAGGTACCAGTACGCGATGCCACGCTTGTCGGTGCCGACGCGCGGCACGGCGTCGCGCCAACGCGCCGGCACGCGGCTGGTCCACAGGTCGGCCGCTTCGCTGACGTGGGTATCAACGTCGATGATCGTGTACTCGGTCATGCCTGGCCCTCCCCGGCGCCGCCTGTCCGTGCTGCCGCCCGACTGAAGCGGCGGCCCGTTAATGCTAATCTCGAAGCGGGTCCGAGCGCGACAGGGGAGGAGCTATGTACGACCTGGTGATCAAGAACGGTTTCGTCGTCGACGGTTCCGGCGGCCCGCGCTACCCGGCCGACGTCGCCGTCAGCGGCGGCCGCATCGTGCGCATCGGGCGCATCAACGAGCGCGCCGTGCGCACCCTCGATGCGGACGGGCAGGTCGTCGCGCCGGGCTTCGTCGATGGCCACACGCACATGGACGCGCAGGTCTTCTGGGACCCGCTCGGTTCGTGTTCCTGCTACCACGGTGTCACCACGGTCATCATGGGCAACTGCGGTTTCACGCTCGCGCCCTGTGCCGCCGACGATGCGGATTTCGTGTTCCGCAATCTCGAGCGCGCCGAGGATCTTTCGCGCGATGCCATGAAGGCCGGCATCGACTGGCGCTGGGAGACCTTTCCGGAATATCTCGACGTCATCGACCGACTACCCAAGGGCATCAA
>JAPOKK010000399.1 GCA_029977665.1 Pseudomonadota bacterium
ATCGACTGGCTCCACCCGCCGGAATGGCAGGAGGATCTCAGCTCGGCGGACGTGCGGACCATGCGCGCGCTGGGCATAACTAGAGGGTAACGGCATGGCGGCTGCTGGAAGCATCGTGCTCGACCTGCTCATGCGGACGGGGCAGTTCGAGACCGACACCGCACGCGCCGAGGCGATCGCGAAAAAGCGCGCCAAGGCGATCGAGCAACAATTCACCGAAATGTCGGGGAAGATCAGCACGGCCGTCGGCAGTATGTTCGCCGGGGTCAGTGCTGCTGCCGCGGTCGGCAAGCTGGTCTCGGTGCAGCGCGAGTTCGACGTGCTGAACTCGTCGCTCGTGACGATCACCGGCAGCACCGAAGCCGCAGCGCGCGAGTTCTCGTGGATCAAGGACTTCGCGGCGACCACGCCCTATTCGCTGAAGGAAGTAACCGAAGCCTTCGTGAAGATGAAGGCGCTCGGCCTCGACGCCTCGGCGGATGCGCTCAAGTCCTACGGCAACACCGCCTCGGCGATGGGCAAGGGCTTGAACCAGATGATCGAGGCGGTCGCGGACGCGGCGACCGGCGAGTTCGAGCGCCTGAAAGAGTTCGGCATCAAGGCCAGCAAGCAGGGCGACGACATCGAGTTCACGTTCCAGAACGTGAAGACCACGGTCGGCAACAATGCGATCGAGATTTCCAAGTACCTGACCGACCTGGGGAACAACCAATTTGCCGGCGCGATGGAAGAGCGCGCGAAGACCCTCGACGGCGCGATCTCAAACCTCGCCGACACCTGGGACCAGCTCTTCCTGACGATCAGCCAGAACAACGCCGGCGGGCTGATCCACGACTCGGTCAAGCTCGCCAGCGGCGCGATCCAAGACGCGATCACGATCATCAAGTCGATGAACACCGTGACCGCCGAGAACGCCCGCGAGACCGGCGCGATGAAGACGGTGCAGGAAGGCATCGCGACCGTCTTCGAGACCGTCGCGGTGCTCGGCGTGAACGTCGCCTACGTCTTCACCCAGATCGGCAACGAGCTGGGCGGGCTGGCCGCGCAAGCTGCAGCCGTCGCAACCGGCGAGTTCGCCCAGGCGAAGGCGATTGGCGACATGATGAAGGCGGACGCCGCCGCGGCACGCGCCGAAGTGGACCGGCAGACCGCCGCGATCCTGAACGCGCGCCGGACAATGGCGGGCATGATGGGTCCGCCGTTGCCGACCGGTGGCGGTCTCGTGGACAACGTCGCCAAGCGGCAGGCCGAGGCTTACAAAAAGCTGATGGACAAGTACGCCACGCCGACGGAGAAGCTGGCGGAGGCGATCAAGAAAGCCAAGAAAGAGCTGGGCGACCTCTACACGCCGGCCGTCGAGAAACGGCTGCGCGAGAGCATCCTCGACAAGCCGAAGACGACCGGGGCAAAAGGCAACCCGAACGAGTTCGCGCAGGAAGCCGCGAAGGAGTGGGCCAAGTCGATCGAGTCGGCCGGCAAGATGGCGCAGGATGCGCGCAACGAGATCGACTGGCTGACGAAGTCGCAAGCCGACCTTGCCGCGCTCATGGCCTCGCCCTACTGGGCGACCTACACCGACGAGATGAAGCGCATGGTGACGGCGGCCTACGAGGAAGCCGACGCCGAAGTCGCGCGGGCCAAGGCCACGCAGGCGCTGAAGGACGCGCGCGAGAAAGAGACCCGTGCCACGCTCGAGAACATCGCGAACCTCGAGAGGCAGATTGAGAACGCCCAGCTCGAGGCGGTCTTCAAGAAAGACGCGGCCAAGGCGATCGAGGCGCTGGCGATCGCGAGGCTGCGCGAGAAGGTCGCGATCCTCGAGGGCTTCGACGGCGCCGAAGAGCAGGTCGCGCTGATCGAGCGCGAGATCGCCGCGCGCGAAAAGCTGCTCGACCTGGGGATCTCGAACGACAAGAACAAGGACTACTGGACCGAGTGGCTGTCGGCTGCCGAAGAGGCGATGAGCAACTTCGACGAGCTGGCCGGCAACGTCGCGAAGAACTTCAGCACCGGCTTCGGCAACGCCTTCGAGAAGATGGTGTTCGACTCGCAGAGCCTGGGCGACGCGGTCGCCGGGCTGGCCGAGGGAATGGCGCGCTCGGTCGTAAACGCGCTCGGCCAGATGGCCGCGCAGTGGCTGGCGTATCAGGTCGTGCAGATGGTCGTCGGCAAGACGAGCGAGGCGACCGCACAGTCGGCCCTCGCGCTCGAGGCGCAGGCGATGGTCGCGATGGCGGGCCTGAACGCCTTCGCCGCGACCGCTGCGATCCCGATCGTCGGCCCGGTGATGGCGCCAGCCGCTGCAGCCTCGGCCGTGGCGGTCGCCGAGCCGTTCGCGGCCACGGTCGCCGCCCTGGGCGCTGCCGCGGTCGCGGCTCGCGCCACAGGCGGCCCGGTCAGCGACGGGATGCCGTATCTGGTCGGCGAGCGTGGCGCCGAGCTATTCGTGCCCAACACCAGCGGCGCCATCGTCCCCAACAACAAGCTGGGCGGCGGCAAC
>JAPOKK010000428.1 GCA_029977665.1 Pseudomonadota bacterium
GCATCCTCGATGACGAGGTTGCCGGCGTCGACATCGACCGTGCCGTTCAGATCCAGCGCCGTCGCGCCACCCAGGGTCAGGTTGCCGGCGCCAGTCTTGTTGACGCCATCGGCCGTCAACGTGCCGCCTTCGGCGTCTATGCGCTGATCGACCGCGCCGTCCAGCGTACCCGCGGCGCCGGTCAGGGTGAGATCGCCGCTCGCCAGCAGATCCCCCGCGGCCGTGAACGCATCCTCGATGACGAGGTTGCCAGCGTCGACATCGACCGTGCCGTTCAGGTCCAGCGCGGTGCTGCCGGCAAGGACCAGGTTGCCGGCATCCGTCTTGTTGAAGGCGTCGATACTGAGCGTGCCGGTGAGTGCATCGAGGCGGTTGTCGCCCGCCCCGGCGCTGCTGATCGTGGTGCCGGTGAGGTCGATGTCGCCGTTCGCCTCGACGTCGCCCCCGGCGCCGAGATCGAGCGTGCCGGTGGCTCCGGTCAGCGCACCCACGGTCACGCTCTGATCGTTGACGTCCAGCGTCGTACCAGCCGCAAGGGTGATGGCACTCGCCCCGCTCAGGCCGACCGCGCTGCCGGCCTGGAGGACGCCGGCGTTCACGCTGGTCGCACCGCTGTACGTGTTCGCCTGGTCCAGTGTGAGCGTGCCGGCGCCCTGCTTGTCGACGACGGTCGTACCCGTGATTGCCGAACCCGCGGCCTGGCTCATCGTACCGGCGCCGACGTTCAGGGTCAGCGTGCCGCCGCCGGTCGTGACGCTGCCGATGCTGCCACCCGTGCCGGAATTGACCGTCACCGCGCCGCTCTGCGCGCCGCCGGCGCCGGTGGTGTCGAAACCACCGGTCGTCGCCGTACCGGCCGACGCATTGATGGTGATCGCGCCGCCTTCGGTACGGATGACGTCGGCCGCGTCCGCGAACACCACGTCGCCGGCCGTCGAGGTGATGGTCAGGCTGCCGCTGCCATCGAGGTCGAGCGTGACGAGATCGTTCGCCGTGATCGCGCCACCGGCATTGCCGGTGACGTCGGCGATGGTGACGAGCCCGGTCGCCTCGAGCACGACGTTGGCGGTCGCGCCGAGCGCGTCGATGGCGCCCCAGGAGACGGTATTGCCGCCGATATCGGCGTCACCCGCATTGATCGCCTCGTCGACAACTGTCGCGTCGTGATCGCCCGTCGTAGCGACGTCGTCGACGATGGTGAGTGTCGCCGGGTCGAGCAACAGCGTGCCGGTGTCGCCGGCCGGCGCGCTTGCATCGACCGTACCGCGCATGACGAGCGTCTCCTTGCCGGAGATCTCGACAAAACCGCCGTCACCCGCCGACTCGCCGCCGCGCGCGCTGGCGTGACCATGAAAACGCGTCGTGTCGTCGGCCCAGACGACGACTTTGCCACCGTCTCCCGCCTGTTCCGCGTCGGCACGAACTTCGGCATTGCTGCCGACGAAGGTCGTGCTGACATTGGCAACCTCGGGATTGGCACCGTGGACGTCGCCGCCGATCAGAACCTCACCGCCGCGCCGTGCACCGGACGCGTCGACCTGCGCGTCGTGCTCGAGCCCGACGTCCGTTCCCAGCACCGCAATCGCACCGCCAGCGCCGGCGTCGCTTCGTGCCGACAGTCGGCCGCCACGGATACGTACCGAATCTGCGGCCTCGAGGCGGATACTTCCGCCGCCGCCATCCTCGGCATCGACCCGCATCTCGCCTTCGTTGCGGATCGTCGCCGCCTCGATCGCGATCGCGCCACCGTCGCCACGCGCGGTCACGGCCGATGCGTCGATATGTCCCGTGTTGAGCACCGAGGCACCGGGGCCGAGACC
>JAPOKK010000078.1 GCA_029977665.1 Pseudomonadota bacterium
AGAAATTCTATTATGTAGAATAAACAACAAAAGTGATGTGTCATCAACTGAAAATATATTGAACGATTTTTTAACTTCTAAAATAAAAGAGTGGGGATTTAAAAATTATGGTTTTAATATTTCAAAGATACAAGATAAATATGTCGAATTTAGATATGCTGGTGGAGAAATATCTAAAGAAGGTGCCCCAGTACACCCGCATGAGCCGCCACATGTGGTCGGTCATCAAGCACGGCACGCCGAAGAAATGGCACAACCTGCTGCGCACCGAAGCCGAACGCAAGCTGCGCCGTATCGACGTCAAGGGGCGCCCCTACATCCTGTTTCTGGACCCCTGCAACTACTGCAACCTGCGCTGCCCGCTGTGCCCGACGGGGCTGAACGATCTCAACCGTGAACAGGCAATGCTCTCGTTCGAACACTTTAAGCAGTATTTCGATCCGTATGCGCCCTACCTGTTCGAGGTCATCCTGCACAACTGGGGCGAGTCGTTCATCAACAAGGAAGTCTACAAGATGATCGCCTACGCCCAGTCGAAGAACGTGGGCACCAACATCTCGTCGAACTTCGTCATCGTCAACGACGATGACATCGAGGCGATCCTCGACAGCGGACTCGAATACCTGATCATCTCGCTCGATGGCGCCGATGCCGAGACCTACCTGAAGTATCGCGTGCGCGGCGACTTCGACCGCGTGGTCGAGAACATGCGCAAGCTCATCGAACGCCGCGACGCGCGCGGCCAGAAGACGCCGGTTGTCGAATGGCAGTACATCGTCATGAAGCACAACGCACACCAGGTCGACGACGCCCAACGCCTCGCCGACGACATCGGCGTCGACCTGCTGCGGCCGATCCCGGTAGGCCTCCCGTTCGACGCGCGCAACCGCTCGGAGCTTGCCGAGAAGTGGTACCCGGAGAACGTCGCCGGACGCACCGAGAGCACCCGCGAGGAGCAGACCTACGGCCAGGCGAACAAGCCGAGCCCGTGCTTCTACCTGTACCGCTCTATGACGGTCAACCCGGACGGCAAGGTCTCACCCTGCTGCGTGGTCAACAATTCGCGCTACGACTTCGCCGATCTCGGCAAGGACGGCGAGGTCGATCTCGACGCCATCTGGAACAACGACAAGTTCCGTTCCGGGCGCGCGCTGTTCAGCGCCGACGACTTCCCCAACCGCCCGCGCACGGTGTGCGACATCTGCGACATCTTCGAGCACCATCCGAGCAAGGTCCGGCGCAAACCGAAAGCCGCGGCGCGCCTGGCGAGCGAACGCGCCGAGTAACCGTGGCGCGCGCCGCGCGCCACGGCCGTGCCGAAAGCTTTCGGCTGACCGCGGCGACGCCTTGTGCTATTGATGTCCGCCCAAGCAGCCTGATCCCGGGAGAGTGAGTCCATGAGAACCCTGACCAGAACCGCGGCCGCCGCCGCTCTCGCGCTCGGCGTCGCCTCTGCCGAGGCCCTGCCCAGTTTCGATTCGATGTACGTGTTCGGCGACAGCCTCTCCGACAACGGCAATATCTCGGCGCTGACCCTGGGCCTGTTTCCGGGGGACAACTACTTCGAGGGGCGTTTCAGCAACGGCCCCACCTGGGTCGAGCTGCTCGGCCTCGAACTCAATGCCTACGCCGTGCCCGAAGTGACCTCGTTCCTGGGCGGCACCGAGAATGGCATCAACTACGCCTACGGCGGCGCCACCTCGGGCTCGGTCAACGTCGGCCTGCCCGGCGTTCTGCCCGGCCTGAGCCAGGAACTGACGGCGTTCAATGCCGACTTTCCCGGCGCTACCGCGGATCCGGACGCGCTTTACGTGGTCTGGGCCGGCGCCAACGACTACCTCAGCGTCACCAACCTGGACCCGATCTCGGTCGTCGGCAACGTGATCGGCGCCGTGGAGACGCTCTACGACAAGGGTGCACGCAACTTCATCGTGCCCAACCTGCCCGACCTCGGGCTCATACCGCGTAACCTCGGCGGACAGTGGCAAGAGGCCTACAGCTTCCTGAGCCGTTACCACAACGATTACCTCGCCTGGCAAATCAGCGAGCTGGAAGCGAACGCGCCCGATATCGAAATCGTCGATCTGCAGGTCGATGACGGTATCGCCTTCATTCTCGAGAACAGCGAGCTGTTCGGTTTGACCAACGTCACGACACCCTGCCTGGTCGGCGACACCGTGTGCGCAGCGCCGAACGAGCACCTGTTCTGGGACGACATCCATCCCACCGTGGTCGGCCACTACATCCTGTCGGAGGTCGCCAAGATTGGCCTCACCGAACACTTCGAAGGCACGCCCACGTTGACGCTGGCGAGCCTGGCCGGGGTCAGCGCGAGTCCCGTGCCGCTGCCGGCGGGGGCATGGCTGCTCGCGCCTGCCGTCGGCCTGCTGCTGGGCGCGACGCGGCGGCGCGACGCCGCGGCCTGAGGCGGCACGGCACGTGGGCGCCCGGGGGGACCGACGCCCCCGGGCGCGTTAGCGCACGTGGCCGCGCTTCCCGAGATCGCGCGGTCACCTGGCGCCGGAGCGAATCAGCCGGCCTGCCGGCGTCGCGTCCCGCGCAGGGCACCGGCGCCGAGCACCGAGAGCATCAACGGCAGGGCCGCCGGCACGGGTACCGGCGCAGTCGCTACCGACACCGGTAACACCCCCTGCAGGGCATTCATCGAAAAGATGCCCAGCGAAGCCTCCTCGAACGTCACCAGCGTCGTGAACGGGTCGCTATTCAGGGTGAACGTGCCGGCGAAGTCGGTGCCACCATTCAGGGCCGGGTCGCTGTAGAACGTGAAGCCCGCAGCGCTGTACCAGAAGCCGATGGGCTCCGGCGCCGCACTGCCCGCGAACGCGGCCTGTGGCGCGAAGCCGTCGTCGGAATCGAACACGCCACCCAGACCGAAGTCGATGGCGGCAGTCTGCGTGCCACCCTGGTCGTCCTCGGCGAACAGGGTAATCAGGGTGCCGGGATCTCTCGCGAAGTAGAACCCGAAGCTGCCGGTAAAACTGTCGAGCGCTTCGAAGGCCGATACCGAGTTGGAGACGAAGACGTAACCGTCCTCGCTGTCCGCGGCGTAGTTCACGGGATCGGGGTTGGTCATCGCCGCGGCGGCGACAGGGGTCGTGGCGAGCAGCGACAGTCCTCCCGCGGCGAGCATGGAGCACATTCTTTTCATCATTATTCCCTCTCGCGCAGCAGCGCGTTCTGGTCCAGCGTGGTCGTGGAATCCGATTCCGACGGCGCCGGGATCGGCACCGCTGTCGCAATCGTGACAGAGGCGGAGGAAAAACGCCGCAGGCGGAATGTAAATCAGTGTGAACGGAACGCCGCGGGTTCGCTGAACCCGCCGAACGGACTCAGGACGCCTGCGAGTAAGGCGTGCGCAGCCAGTGGATGATGACGTTCTCGGTGATGCCCTTGAGACTGGCTTCGCCGCACTGCACGTGCCCGGCGAGCACCGCGGCGAGCCGCTCGCGCGGTACCACGGTGAGGAAATCCCGCGAGCAGAGAATGCGGTCGCGTCGCGGCAGCGAGGACACCGTGCCGGTGAACGCGTCGGCCTGCACACCTTCGATACGGAAAGCGATGTTGACGTCGTTGCCGTGGATGTCGGCCGTGCCGGTATCGATCCTCCAGACATCGCCGAAATGCAAGGCCACGCGGTAGTGGATGGCCTCGTTGCGTGTGCGCTGGTTGCGCTGCTGCAGGCGCTGTTCCAGCGCGATGGCGGCATCGAGTGCCGCGCCGGCGTCGCCGAAGGTGGCGAGAAAGCCATCGCCGGTGCTCTTGAGGAAACGGCGTCCGAATTGCTCGAGCACGGGTTCGGCAATCTGGTACAGGCGCTGCTTCAGGTGATAAGCCATGTGATCGTCCTGGTTTGCGATGAGCGAGGACTCGCACAGGTCGAACACCATGATCGCCTCGCGCTTCGCGGCCAGGTCCCCGGGCCGCAGCATGATCGACTGCTCCCAGTCACCGCACTCGTCGCCAATCGCCGCCACGGTCTCCGGCATGCGCGGCGCGGCAGGCGCTAGCGGCGTCACCGGAGCGGCTTCGACTTCGAACGTCCAGTCCCCGGCCCGAAGCCGTGCGGGCAGGTCGATCTCGGCGTCGCCGCGCAGCCGCTTCCAGTGCTCGCCGCGGCGTACGAAGGTGCCGTTGCGGCTCGAATCAGCAACGCGCACGCGCCCGTCGTCCGCGCGCAACGTGAAATGCACGCGCGAGACGTCGGCATTGCAGAGCTGTATCTCGACATCCCCCGCGCGGCCGACGCGCACGGCGGCCTGTCCGAAGCTGTACTCGCGCCGGCCGGGTTCCCGCTCAGAGCAGACGTTGATGCGCCATTGCATGGGTCACGATCCAGGATTCGCTCCCCACCGGGAGCCGATGCCCTGCATAGCGGCCCGCACCCCGATTTCTTCACTCGCGCACCGGTGCCTGCCCGGCGCGCCACGTTCAGCGGCCGCGCAGCGCCGGCATCACTTCGCGCGCCATCAGCTCGAGGTTGGTCGCCACGTAGTCGTCGGGACAGGCCGTCGAGACGAAGATGAAACTGGCCCCGGCATCGATGTATTCGCGCAGGCGCGCCTGGCAGCGCGCCGGATCACCGGCCAGCGCGTACTTGTGCACGAGCTTGGAGAAGTCCTGCGAGTACTGCTTGCCGAGCTTGTCGGCCGCCATGCGGACGGCCGTATCGTGGTCTTCGTGCACGGCGAAGAAGATGTACAGGCCGAACGTGAATCCGTCCAGGTCGCGGCCGAGGTCTTCGCCGTGGCGGCGGATCGCGGTGATCGAATCGGCCAGCATCTCGGGTGTGAACATGTAGGGCAGCCAGCCGTCACCGTATTTCGCTGCCCGCCGCATGGCGACATCCTTGCGACCGGAGATCCAGATCGGCGGACGCGGCTTCTGCACGGGCAACGGCTTGAGGCTGAAGTTCTCGAGGGTCGTGTAGCGGCCGTGGAACGACACGTCGCTGCCCGACCAGGTGCGGCTGACGATCTCGAGTGCCTCGTCCGTGCGCGAACCGCGCTGATTGACGGGCACGCCACAGGCGGCGAACTCGTTGGGGTATTCGCCACCGACACCGACGCCGAGCATGAACCTCCCGTCCGACGCGACATCGAGCGCCGCGCCGAGCTTGGCCAGCAACGCGGCCGGGTACAGCGGCACGAGCGTGATGGTGCTCATGAGGCGGATGCGAGAGGTCACTCCGGCCGCGACAGAAAGGGAGACGAAGGCATTCGCGGTATCACCATAAAAGCTGACGTGCTCGCCGCAGCCGAGAACGTCGAAACCGAGGGACTCGATGTGACGGGCGGAATCGGCGATGCCGTGGGGCGCGCGCAGCGCAGTCCCGAACGTGATCGGACGGTCGGTCATACTTATCGTCTCCTGCTGGCGAAAACCGGGTGCGACGCCAGGTTCCCGTGGCGTGCCGAGGCGGGGATGAACCTGTTGGCGACCTGGAGCGTCGGCCCGGGTCATATTATGACGTCCCGTCACCCCATCACCATCGAGCAGGGACCCCATCATGCAAGGCATCCTCGTCCGCGACTGGACCACCTTCGATCGACTCGAGCTCAGCAACGTTCCCGAGCCGGTGCTCGACGAGGATCGCGTGCGCATCCGCATCCAGGCCGCGGGCGTGAGTTTCGCCATGAGCCTGGTCGTGCAGGGCAAGTACCAGCGCAAGCCGCCGCTGCCGTTCGTGCCCGGCACCGAGGTCGCCGGCATCGTCGAAGCGGTCGGGCCGGCGGCGCGACGCTTCGCCGTCGGCGACCGCGTCTGCGCCGTGCTCGACTGGGGCGGTCTGGCCGAGATCGCCTGCCCGCGTGAAGTCAACGTCTACCCCATCCCCGACGGTCTGGAATTCCACCGCGCCATCGCGTTCACGAATTCCTACGCGACCTCGGCGGCGGCCCTGACCTGGCCGCACCTGCTCGACGTGCGTGCCGGCCAGTGGCTGCTGGTCCACGGTGCCGCCGGCGGGGTCGGCATCGCCGCGGTCGAGATCGGTAAGATCCTGGGTGCCACGGTCATCGCCACGGCAGGCTCCGCGTCCAAGCTCGACACTGCGCGCCGCCACGGCGCCGATCACCTCATCGACTACCGCCGCGAAGATTTCCGCGAGCGCGTCCTGGCGCTCACCGGCGGACGCGGCGTCGATGCCGTCTACGACCCGGTCGGCGGCGAGGTCTTCATGCAGTCGCTGCGCTGCATGGCGCCGGAAGCGCGCATCATGCCGGTCGGCTTCGCGGGCGGCGAGATCCCGCAGATCCCGGCCAATATCCTGCTGGTCAAGAATCTCGTCGTATGCGGCCTCAACATGGGCCTGTACTTCGGCTGGAGCCCGACCGACCTGCGCTACGCGTACGAGGAGCGCATGCGCCGGCACATGCAGCAACTGTTCGACTGGTTCGAGGCCGGCCGTCTGAACCCGGTGGTCGAGCGGACCTACCCGCTCGCGCGGGTGTTCGAGGCGATGGACGACGTCCTCGCCCGGCGCGCGGTAGGTCGCGTCGCCGTTGTCATGGACGCCGAGGCCGCACGTCTGCAGGCCAGCTGAGGACGGCACGCTCGCGCGCAGAACTGACGCCGATCAGCCCGGCACCCTGGCGGTGCTTGAAATGTCCCCATGCACGGAGCGAGCATAAGCCTACCCGCCGCCGGCGCACGGTGCCGGCACCGGACGCCCGAGGTTTCGCCAGCGGAAATCGCAGGTCGCCACGTGCGACCGAGGAGGACTCGATGGCCGACGCGCTGCATTCGCGCGACCGCGAACTCGCCCCCCTGCCCGGCCGCCGCCGCGGTCGCCCGCCGGCGCGCACGAGCTGGCCGGCCGGTTTCTACCACCGCCTGCTGCGCGAAATCGGCATCACCGTCAACGGGCCGCGTCCGTGGGACATGCAGGTGCACGACGAGCGCCTGTGGTGGCGCCTCGCGTGCAAGGGTACGCTGGGCCTCGGCGACGCCTACGTCGACGGCTGGTGGGACGTCGCGCGGCTCGACG
Source organism: Pseudomonadota bacterium (assembly GCA_029977665.1). GTDB lineage: Bacteria > Pseudomonadota > Gammaproteobacteria > JACKNG01. The sequence goes on from JAPOKK010000078.1 coordinate 7,007, forward strand.
AATTCATCGCCCGCGTGGTGCGCGCCCGCGTCGACCGCCGTATCCCCAACCTGCCCAAGCGCATCGGTGCAGCGTTCGCCGCGCTCAGCAACCTGCAGGACCTCGCCGGAGCGCGCAAGGTCGGCGAGCAACACTACGATCTCGATCACGAGATGTACCGCGCCATGCTCGGCGAGCGGATGATCTACACCTGCGCCTACTGGCCCGCGGCGAGCGATCTCGACAGCGCGCAGGAACACAAGCTCGACCTGGTCTGCCGCAAGCTCGGCCTCGCGCCCGGCATGCGCGTGCTCGACATCGGCTGCGGTTGGGGGGGGTTCGCGCGCTATGCCGCCGAGCGCTACGGCGCCGCCGTCACGGGCGTGACGATCTCGCGCAAGCAAGCCGACATCGCCGTGCGCGCCTGCGCCGGGCTGCCGGTGGACATCCGCCTGGAGGACTATCGCGACGTCCGCGGACGCTTCGACCGCGTCGTCTCGCTCGGCATGTTCGAACACGTGGGGCGCAAGAATTACCGGCACTTCATGGAGATCGTCCGCGCGCGCCTGGCGCCCAACGGCCTCGCGCTGCTGCATACCATCGGGCGTAACGACGACGGCCCGGGCGTCGACCCCTGGGTGACCCGGCACATTTTCCCGAACAGCGAGATCCCGACGCTCAACCGCGTCGTCGCCGCCCTCGATGGCACGCTGACGATGGAGGACTGGCACAACTTCGGCGCCGACTACGACCGCACGCTGATGGCATGGCACGCCAACTTCCGCGCCAGCTGGCCGCGTTTCTCCGCTCGCCTCGGCGAACGCTTCTACCGTGCCTGGAGCTACTACCTGCTGACCTTTGCCGGCGTCTTCCGCGCCCGCGAGCTGCAACTGTGGCAGCTCGTGCTGAGCGTCGACGGCCTGCCCGGCGGCTACCGGCGGCCCTGATCGCGCCCCCGCGCCGCGTGGCCGAGCCCGCCGCGCGCGCCCGTGGTGCCCCGTGATGGGCCGTGCAGCACGCTGCCGCCACCGTCGCGACGCGCCTGCCCCGCACCGCCGCTTCCCCATCACCGGCCGCTGGATAATTGCCGCCGGGGTCCTTAGCATGGCGCGCGGATTCACACGGGAGGCCCTGATGGACTGGTATCGCAAACGCACCCTCGGCGGGCTGCTGACCGAAGCCGCAGCGCGTTACGGCGCGCGCGAAGCGCTGGTGTTCGAGGATCGCCGCTGGACCTACGCCGAGTTCGAAGCCGAGACCGACCGCGTCGCCAAGGCCCTCGTGGCGCTCGGCGTGGCCCCCGGCGAGCGCGTCGCGCTGTGGATGACGAACCGTCCCGAATGGCTGTTCCTGATGTTTGCGATCGCGCGGGTCGGCGCCTGCATCGTGCCGCTCAACACGCGTTACCGCACCGACGACGTCGCCTACACGGTGACGCAGTCGCGCAGCGCGACGATCATCACGCTCGACCGTTCCGGCCCCATCGACTACCAGGGCATGCTGCTCGAATCGATGCCGCGGGTCGCGTCGCGCGCCGATGGCACCTTGGACGTCGACAACTATCCCGACCTGCGCCGCCTCGTCGTACTCGGTGCGCCGCGCGCCGACGGCTTCACTGCCTGGGACGACTTCATCGCCGCGGGCGAGACCATCAGCGACGCCCAGCTCGCCGAACGCGCCGCGGCCGTCGACCCGGACGGCATGATGATGATCTGCTACACGTCCGGTACCACCGGCCACCCCAAGGGCGTGATGCACAGCCATCGCCCGATCCGCAACACCGCCGAGCGCGCGCAGATCTTCGGCCTGACCTGCACCGACGTGCACATGAACTACCTGCCGCTGTTCCATATCTATGCGTTCAGCGAGATCAGCATGGCCTGCGTGATGACGGGCGCCTGCCAGGTACTGATGGACGTGTTCGATGCGCCGCGCGCGCTCGACCTGGCCGAGCAGGAAGGCGCGACGCTCCTGCACGGTTTCGAAGCGCACTGGCTCGACCTGCTCAACGCCCAGGCCGAACGTCCGCGCAAGCTCGCCATCCGTCTCGGCACGCTGCCGTCCGGGGTGGAGAGCACGGTGCCGATCGCGGAAAAGGTCCAGGACGTGTTCTGCCCGACCGTGTCCGGCTTCGGCATGAGCGAGACCTGGGCTTTCATTGCGGTCTCCAATCCCGCGCACACGCGCGAACAGCGCACCGCGAGTTCCGGCTACCTGATGAACGACTACGAGGCACGCATCGTCGACGTCGAGAGCGGCCGCGAGCAGCCGCCGGGCGAGCCCGGTGAGCTGTGGATCCGTGGCTATGCCGTGATGGACGGCTACTGGGACAAGCCCGAGGCGACCGCCGACACCCTCGACGCCGACGGCTGGCTGCACACCGGTGACATGGCGATGCAGCGCGCCGACGGCATGCTGGTCTTCATGGGCCGCTACAAGGACATGCTCAAGGTCGGCGGCGAGAACGTCTCACCGGCCGAGATCGAGGTCTACCTGCGCGACATGGACGAGGTCCTCGACGCGGCGGTGGTCGCCTATCCCGACCCGCGCCTGGCCGAAGTACCGGTGGCTTTCGTCATTCTCAAGCCGGGTGCACAGCTCGATCAGGCGGGCGTGCTCGCGCGCATGAAGGGACGCGTGGCAAGCTTCAAGATCCCGCGCCACGTGCTCTTTGTCGAGGCCTTCCCGATGACCTCCAGCGGCAAGATCCGCAAGGTCGAGCTGCGCCAGCAGGCCCGCGACACCCTCGACTGAGTCACCGCGCCGAGCCGCGCTCCCCGGTTGCGGGCACCGTCCCGAACCGGACCATTGGCATCGCTCGCCGAGTGCGCAAGAATCATCGGACGATTCTGGCAGCGAGGGGAGAAAGCCGATGTCCTGGGATCTCGTGATCAAGAACGGCACGATCGTCGACGGTACGGGCGCGCCGCGGTTTCATGGCGATATCGCCGTCAAGGACGGGCTCATCGCCGAGGTCGGTGAGGTCAGCGGCAGCGCGGCGCGCACCATCGACGCCAGCGATCTCGTCGTCGCGCCAGGTTTCGTCGACCCGCACACCCACTACGACGCCCAGATCTGCTGGGACGATCTCACTACCCCGTCGTGCTGGCATGGCGTGACCACCGTCATGCTCGGCAACTGCGGCGTCGGCATCGCGCCATGCCGGCCGGAGACGCGCGAAGTCGCGGCCTGGGACCTGGTCAACGTCGAGGCGATCCCGTTCGACGTCCTCAAGCAGGGCGTGACCTGGGACTGGGAGACGTTCCCTGAGTACATGCAGGCGGCCGCGCGGCGCGGCTCCGGGCTCAACCTCGGTTTCCTCTGCGCGCTGACGCCGTTCCGGCATTACGTGATGGGCGAGGAATCGATGGAACGCGCGGCGACCGCGGAGGAGACGGCGAGCATACGCGGGCTGCTGCACGAGGCGATGGAAGCCGGTGCGTTCGGCTTCACCACCACCAACGCCGGTCAGCACGTCGGCTACCACGGTCGCCCGCTGGCCTGCCGGCTGGCTTCCAACGACGAACTGGCGGCCTATGCCGGCGTCCTCAAGGAACTCGGGCGCGGCGCCATCGAAGTTGCCCTGACCAACGAGGTCTCGCGTGTCGACGCCAGCGAGCGCGCCCTGCTCGACCTTCTGCTGCGCGAAAGCGGTCGCCCGGTGACCTGGCTCGCGCTGCTCAACCGCGACGACGACCCGGACGCAGTGCAGAACACGCTGAGCGAAATCGGCGACCTCATCGAGCGCGGCTCCGTGCCGCAGTGCACCTGCCGGCCTTTCATCGTCCAAATCGATCTTTCCAAGCCGTTCATCTTCGCCAACATGGAGTGCTGGAACCCGGTGCTGAACCGCCCGGTCGATGAACAGATCGCGATCCTGCGCGATAGCGGCTTCCGCGCCGCGTTCAAGGAAGCGCTCAAGCGCCCGCTGATCTTCTCCGCGCGCTGGGAGGTGATGACGGTGCTCGAGGCCGCGACGCCCGCGATGGCGCGCTACGTCGGACGCAACGTGCGTGACATCGCCGCCGAACGCGGCGCCGACCCGGTCGATACCTTCCTCGATATCGCCATCGAGGACGGGCTCGGCATGCAGTTCAACTACGAGCTGTTCAATTCCGACGAGGACCGCATCCCCGAACTCATCACCGATCCGCGCACGATGATCGGCCTGTCCGACGGTGGCGCCCACGTCGACAGCCTGTGCGACGCGGGCTACGCGACCTACCTGCTCGGCACCTGGGTACGCGACAAGCGGGTCATGACGCTCGAACGCGCCGTGCAGCGCATCACCAGCGAGCCGGCCGCGCTGTTCGGCATCACGCAACGCGGGCGCATCGCACCGGGGCTCGCCGCCGACTTCGCCATCTTCGACCTTGCCACGGTCGGCTCGGACAAGACCGGCGAGATGCGCCACGACCTCCCGGGCGGCGGGCGGCGGCTGGTGGTGACCTCGCGCGGCGTCGAGTACACCATCGTCAACGGCGAGGTGTTGTTCGAGCATGGCCGCGATACCGGCGTGCGCGCCGGCCGCGTGCTGCACTCGGCGCAGGCCTGAACGAAAACCTGGCACGATGCAGTTCGGCCTGTTCTTCGCCAACGTCGGCCGCTTCGCCGATCCGGCGCCGTTCGGCGCACTCGTCAGCGGTGCCGAGCGCCACGGCTTCGAGTCGGTATGGACGGTCGAACACGTCGTCGTCCCGGTCGACTACCAGGCCACCTACCCGTACGACCCGAGCGGCAAGATCCCGATTCCGTCGGACACGCCCCTGCCCGACCCCTTGCTACCGCTGGCCTACGCCGCGGCGCTGACCCGGCGCATCAGGCTCGCCACCGGCATCCTCATCCTGCCCCAGCGGCACCCCTTCTACATCGCCAAGGAAGCGGCGACGCTCGACCGCCTGAGCGCGGGCCGTTTCCTGCTCGGCGTCGGTATCGGCTGGATGAAAGACGAGTTCGAGGCGCTCGGCATCCCGTTCGCCGAACGCGCCGGCCGCACCGACGAGACCATACGCGCGATGCGCTCGCTGTGGAAAGGCACGCCCGAGGCGTTCGAGGGCCGCTACTTCCGCTGGGGCCCGGTGGAGATGCACCCCAAGCCAGTCGCGCCGCAGGGCGTGCCGATCGTCATCGGAGGGCATTCCGAGGCCTCCGCGCGACGGGCGGCGCGTCTCGGCGACGGCTTCTTCCCGGCAGTGCTCGATGCGGCCCGGGTCGGCGCGTTGCGCGAGGTCATCGCGCGCGAGTGCGAAGCCATCGGTCGCGACCCGGCGACCATCGAAATCACCGCGCTGCTCGGCGGCGACGACCCGCGCGCCGTCGAAGCGATGGCCGCGGTGGGCGTGTCGCGCCTGCTGATCGGCTACGGCATGGGTGGCGCGGGTACGCCGGACGACATCGAGCGCTGGCTGGGCGATTTCGCCGCCCGCTTCATCGACATCGGCTGAGACGCGCGGCCGCCCGGGGCCGCGCATCTGCTGCCGGCGGGCGCTTCAGTCGCGCGAATTCGGGCGCGGGTTGCCGGCCTGCATCTGCGCGCTCGCCACGCCCCGCGGGGGCAGCCAGCGCCAGCCGCGCGCGCCGGTGTCCAGACCGCCGCGACCCGCGCGCAGCAGGTCGGCGTCGCTACCGTGCTGAACCGTGCCGGTGCCGGCGGTGTTGCCGGCGGTCATCTGCAACTGAGCTTCGTTCATTGTTCGATCCTTTCCCTTTCGCGGGTCCTTGCCTGCCGGACCATGCGTCGTCGCGACGGGATCGCTGTTCGTCGGCATGGCAGGCAGGATGAGCCTGAGTCCGCTTGACAACGAGCAAGCGACGTGCCAACGCGGACTCCAGGCCTCCGCGAGTGAGACCCGCATCCCGCAATTGGCGTTCCGCCAGGCGTTCGCTGTGACGCGCATCACGCGCAATACCTGAAACGCGGAGCCCTGACGGCACAATGTCTGTCGTACGTCAGGACGATGCGGCGCCACGATACTGTCCGTTGTCGTCACAAGGTGACGCCAAGCGGCACATTTGCTTGGGGAACCTCGCTGCCCTGCGCGCTGACGGCCTGCCTCGACGCGCACCCCGACAGCGGCCTGGCTGTCCGGCGGCGCTGTACCACCCAGGCCAGTGCCGGCATCAGTAGCGCCGCCGTCCCCGGCAACGGTACCGGTGCCGCGTCAAGCTTGAACCCCGTGCCGTCCAGCGTGATGGCATCGATGCGATAGCCGGGAGCGAAGCCCTCCAGGACCAGCGAGCTCAATCCCAACAGGTCGCGGCCGGCAACCCCGCTGACGATTTCCTCCGTGGCGGTCTGTCGCGCGAAGAAATCGCCGACATCGAACGTCTCTATGAGCGAAGGATCGATGCCGCTGGCGAACAGGAAGCGTACGGTCCCACCTCCGAGCCGGAACACGCCGGTGGAGACGATGCGGTCGAAGTGCGTCGCGCTGTCGATCTCGATCTCGACGGTTGCGCCGTCGAGCAACGTGACGTTGCCGAGCACGGTGAGATCGCCGGGTGAGTTGCCGGGTTCGAGCGTGCCGCCGAAGGCGGTGACGTCACCGACCACGGTGCCGTCCCCGCGCAAGGTGCCGTCGGCACCGATGAACGTGCCGAAGTCGCTTTCGACGCGCGCCCCGTCCGAGACCGTCAGTACGCCCGTGCCGCCGGCAATGTCGTTGCGCGGGTCGGTATCGAACTGGGTGCCGTTCAGGCCGATGCTGACATTGTCACCGCCATCGAGCAGCGAACCGGCGCCGCTGACGAACGCTTCGCCGCGTGTTCCCGCGAACGCGCCGATCGCGGCCGCCTCGACGGTGGCAAAGCCGCCACCGCCGACAACGACGTGCGCGCCGTCACGGATCTCCAGCGTGCCGTTGCCCGGAATATCGAAGCCATCACCACCGAGCGTGCCGACCGCCAGCGTCGCGTTGTCGCCGCTGATGGCGACTGCCGATCCCTGCCCGACCACGCTGAGGTGGCCGTTGCCGCCACCCTCGTTACCCCCGATCTCACCGCCGAGAAAGACACCAAAGCCCATCACCAGCGTGGGTTCGTTGCCGGCCTGGGTCACCTCGATTCGGCCACCGTTGCTCACCGTCACGGTACCGGTACCGCGCGGCCCGATGCTGAGAAAGCCCTGGCCGTGTTGCGGAATGACGCCACCGAGCAGCCCGTAAACGTCGCTATCGAGATGGCCACTGATGGCGAGACGCGAACCAGCACCATCGACCACGATCGAACCCGCGCTACCGGGCAATGCCCCGACCGGCACCCAGCGCGGTGACTCGAGGACGCTGCCCTCGGTGATCGCCAGCGCACCGTCACCCTCGAGGCCGACGACCAGCCACGAGTCGTCGGTTTCGGCGCCACCGAAGGCACCCGGAAGCGTAAAGGGCTTGATGCGCAAGGTCGACCCGTCGCGCACGCTGAGCAGACCGTTGACGCCGGGCAAGCGCGCGATTTCGGCCGGGTTGATCGCCACCGAACGATCGTTACCGAACACGTCGATCGTGCCGTCCGAGGTATTTCCGATCTGTACGATGCCGGTGGGACTCGTGGCGACGTTGCCACGCTCACTGAGCAGCGCATGACTCGCCGGCGCCAGCAGCGCGCCGCCAAGTGCGCCTACCAGCAGCGCTGCGCGGCTTTGCAGCGTTCCCGGGGTCGGATGAACTTGTTGCATGACCTTGCTCCTCTTGATGGATCCGGACGCGAGCGCGCTACGCGCACCACGCTGCCGGCGACCCGCTACGGCGCGCGCCGACAGGGTCCAAGCTAAGGAGAAAGGTTCCGTTGACGATGTGGCGATTGCCACGTTTTGCGGTGGTCCCGGTGGCCGGGCCGCGGGCTGGCCGAGCACCGGCCGGTCAGGACGCCGACGGCGCGACGCCTCCTGCGCCTCGCCGTTCAGGCCGCGCGGCACCGCTCGCAGACGGGCCGCGCGGCAGCAGGCCGGTGCTGTACCGGCCTGCTCCTGCGGGCGCGCTCAGCGCGGCGCCATGCGGATCGCGCCGTCGAGGCGCACGCTCTCGCCGTTGAAGTAGCCGTTCTCGATCATCGTCAGGGCGAGATGGGCGAACTCCGGCGGCTGGCCAAGGCGCTTGGGGAACGGCACCGAGGCGGCCAGCGCCTGCTTGACGTTGTCCGGCGCCGACTGCAGCAGCGGGGTGTCGAAGATGCCCGGCAGGATGGTGTTGACCCGGATGCCCTCGCTCATGAGGTCGCGCGCGATCGGCAGCGTCATGCCGACGACACCGGCCTTGGAAGCGGAGTAGGAGGCCTGGCCCATCTGGCCATCCTCGGCGGCGACGCTCGCCGTGTTGATGATGGCGCCACGCTCGCCGTACTCGTCGACGGGATCGAGCGTCATCATGCCCGCGGCCGACAAGGCGATGCAGCGGAACGTGCCGAGCAGGTTGATCTGGATGATCAACTCGAACTTGTCCATCGGGAAGGTCTTGATCGCACCGGTCTGCTTGTCGCGGCCGGCGGTCTTGAAGGCATTGCCGGTACCGGCGCAGTTGACCAGGATGCGCTCCTGGCCGATCGCCTCGCGCGCCTTGGCGAAGCCGGCCTCGCAATCGGCCTGGGAGGTCACGTCGACCTTGCAGAACACGCCGCCGAGCTCCTTGGCGAGCGCCTCTCCCTGCTCCACGTTGAGATCGAACAGCGCGACCTTGAGGCCTTTGCCGGCAAGCACGCGGGCGGTGGCGGCGCCGAGGCCGGACGCGCCGCCGGTGATGACGGCGCTGACGGAGGAATCGAGTTTCATGGGATCTCCCTTGTCTGGTTCGTATGGGGAAGGTTCGGCCGCTATGGCCGCGGTGGGCGCATTATCGCGCGACAGCGCCGCCCGGAACCACCGGCCGCCGCACCGCGTCAGGGACGGCGCTCCGCACGTACGCGGAGCACGCGCGCGGCCCACCCGGCGGCACCGGCGATCACGCCCGCCACCGCGGCGATGCCGAACGGCAGCGTGTAGCTGCCGGTGACGTCGAACAGGTGTCCGGCGAGCCACGGTCCCGAGGCGCTGCCGGCCGCGCTGCCGAGCAGGCCGATGCCGAGGATCGAACCGAAATGGCGCCCCTGGAAGCGGTCGCTGACCATCGCCGGTACCAGGGCGGCAGTCGCCGAGTAACCGATCCCGAGGAGGATGGCGAAGCCGTAGGCACCGAGCTGCGAGGTGTGGCGTCCGACCGCGAAGAGCACGAACACGCTGGCAACCAGGATGACGATACCGCCGACGTAGACCAGCTCGCGCTCGACCCGGTCCGACAACCAGCCGCCGCCGGTCTTGCCGAAGATGCTGGCGAGGCCGA
>JAPOKK010000218.1 GCA_029977665.1 Pseudomonadota bacterium
AACGCTCACCGGTTCGGCCGGCAGGCTCGCGCTGTGGCACACGGTGTTCATGCTGATGAGCATCGCGGTCGTTGCCCGCGGGGTCAAAGGCGGCCTCGAGCAGGCGGTCAAGTTCCTCACCCCCGCGCTCTTCGTGATGCTCCTCGCGATGGTCGGCTATGCCCTCGTCAGTGGTGACGCGGCGGCCGGTTTTCGCTACTTGTTCGAGCCTGATTTCGGCAAGATCACCGGAGATGCCGTTCTGGCCGCGCTCGGCCAGGCGTTCTTCAGCTTGAGCCTCGGGATGGGCTCGATCATGATCTACGGCTCCTATCTCGCCGACGATGCGTCGATCGCCGAGACCGCCGGCATCATCGCACTCGCCGATACCCTGGTCGCGCTGCTCGCCGGCATCGCGATCTTCCCCATCGTGTTCGGTTACGGCCTCGAACCCGGCCAGGGCCCGGGCCTCGTGTTCATGACGTTGACCATCGCCTTCGGCCACATGCCGGGCGGGCAGTTCTTCGGTGCGCTGTTCTTCGTGCTGCTCTCCGTCGCGGCGTGGACGTCGGCGATCTCGCTGCTCGAACCGGTTGTCGCCTGGCTCGTCGAGTCGCTCGGCTGGGGGCGGGTCAAGGCGGCCCTGGTTGGCGGTGGCGCAGCGTGGCTGCTTGGCTTCGGCTCGCTGCTCTCGTTCAACGTCTTGAGCGACTTCACGCCGGGCGGGCGCTCGTTCTTCGACTGGTCGGAATTCATTTCCACCAGCGTGTTGTTGCCGCTCGGCGGCATGTTCATCGCGGTCTTTGCGGGCTGGCGCATGCGCCTGGCGAGCACCATGGAGGAGATGGGCGGCGGCGCCTCGCTGCTCTACCGTGGCTGGCTCGGCCTCGTGCTGTTCGTCGCCCCCGTCGGTGTGGCGCTGGTATTCCTCGAAGGCAGCGGTCTGCGCGCCGTGATCGGGAACTGGCTCGGGGCGCTTGCCACGAGCCTGTTCGGCTGAGGTCGGCGCCGATGCCCGTTGTCCGGCGAACCGCGTTCGCACCCTTCACGTCGAGCCAGATGTACGACCTGGTCAACGACGTCGAAGCCTACCCGGAGTTCCTGCCGTGGTGCGAGAACGCGGCGGTGCTGGCGCGCGAGGCCGATTTCGTGCAGGCCCGCATGACCGTGCGCAAGGGGCGTTTCCATTACAGCTTCACGACGGCGAACCGCCTCGTGGTGGCGCGCAGCATCGAGCTGCGCCTGGTCGAGGGGCCGTTCAGCCGCTTCCAGGGCGCGTGGCACTTCGGTCCGGCCGATGGTGGCTGCATGATCGATTTCAACGTCGAGTTCGAGTTCGCCAACCGGCTCGTCGGGCGCGCACTCGCTGCCGCGTTCAAGCCCATCGCCGATTCCATGGTCGATGCTTTCCGGCGGCGGGCTTATACCGTCTACCCGGTGTGATGGCGGTGGGTGGTACGCAGGGCAGGCGCGGGACAGCGTGGTTCGTAGTGTTGCCACGTACGCGCCGTCGAGGATGTGCGCGCGCGCTGCGTCGTCGGTGCCCTGGCCGCCGAGCGAGCCCGGCGTGCGAGGTGGGGGCCAGGCCTTGAGCCGGCTGACCATCGAGGTGGTGGCGGTGCGTGACGGCGTTGCCCGGTGCGCAACCCTCGAGGTGCCGCCCGGCACCACCTTGCGCGGTGCGGCCGAGCGCGCGCGGCTCCCCGGCATCGACCTGGCGGCTTGTCGGCTGGGGGTGTTCGGCGTCGAGCGCGCGCCTGACGACCTCGTGCGCGAGGGTGACCGGGTGGAGATCTACCAGCCCCTGCCGAACGATCCGAAGGAGGTACGCCGCCGCCGCGCGGCGGACCAGCGCGCGGCCGCCCCGCGGCGGCGCTGAGGTACGCGGCGCCGCGGGTCAGATGTTGCTCTGATCGGTGATGTCGCGGTACTTCGGATCGTTGCCTTCGTAGTCCTCGTCCTCCTCGCCTTCTTCCTCGTCGGCCGCAAGGCCGCCGAGCAGACGCGCGAAGAAGCCCTTCTTCTTGCGCCCGGTCGGCGCATCGGGCGGCACGATGACGCCCTCGCCCGGCGCCGCCTGGATGTCCTCGTAGGGGCTGGACGGTACGACCTGCTCGAGTGCGTCGGCGAGGTCGTCTTCTTCGTCGTCAAGCGCCTCGGCCGCTTCGTGGGCGGTCGCCGCCGCGTGCTCACTGGCGGCTTCCTCGACCGACAGCACTTCGACTTTCCGCTCGTCCTCGTCGTCGCCGGTAAACGGTATCTTGTCGACCACGCGCTCGACGAAGTTCTTGCGCTTCAGGCGTGGTACGCGCACGGTGAGATCGTGGTGCAGCGTGGCGACGAGTTCGCCAGATGCCGGCGCGACGTCGCCACCGACGGCGTCGAGCTTGTCGTCGACGAAGTAGAGCGTCACCAGGCGCCGCTCGGCGCGCTCGCCGCCCGGCTGGTTGGTGAAGATGTAATCCCAGCGATCGGCGTTGAACGTGTCCTGCACGATCGGCGCGCCCATGATGAAGGTGACCTTCTTCTTGTCCATGCCGCTGCGCAACTGGGCGAGCATGTCCTGGGTGACGACATTGCCCTGTTGCACGTCAATCTTGTGCACGAAGGGCAGGTTGTCCTTGCTCGGCAGCCAGCTCATCGACGGCATCTGCGGCGCCGAGCAGCCGGCGAGCAGGAGGGCTAGGATCAGGGACGTGATTCGCTTGGTCATGGGGCGTTGCTTGCAAGGGCCGCGGTGGCGCGGCGGCACCGGTGGGAAGTCGGAATGGCCATGGGAATCGTGTTGGATTCCGTGGCCGGAACGGCCAGTTCGGACAGGCTGACCGAGATCGTAGCATAGCCGCCAAGGGCGCCGCGATGATGTTATCCTGCGCGCGTCTGGCCCCGAACGTGCTGCGATCGAAACCATGGATACCCAAGAACTCAAGAAAGCGGGACTGAAGGCGACCCTGCCGCGGCTGCGCATCCTCGAGATTCTCGACAAGTCGCGCGATCGGCACCTCAGCGCCGAGGATGTGTACAAAGCGTTGATCGAGGCGGGCGAGGACGTCGGCCTCGCGACGATTTACCGCGTTCTCACCCAGTTCGAATCAGCCGGCCTCGTGCAGCGCCACAATTTCGATGGTGGGCACGCGGTGTTCGAAATGGCCCAGGACGAGCACCACGACCACATGGTGCGGACCGATACCGGCGAGGTGATCGAGTTCTACGACGAGGAAATCGAACGCCGCCAGCGCGAGGTCGTCGCCGCGCACGGCTTCGAGCTGCAGGACCACAGCCTCGTGCTTTACGTCAAGCCGCGGCGCAGCGAAGCCCCGTAATCGGGCGCTCCGGCCTGCGAATTACGTGGCGCCCGCGGGGGCGGCATGGGCCTGGCGCAGCAGGTCGCGTGCGTGCTCGATGCTCGGGTCGGTCACGCGGGCGGCGCCGAGCATGCGCGCGATCTCCTGTTCCCGCGCCTTGCGGCCGAGCGTAGCGAGGGTCGTTTCCGCGTGGCCATCGACCACGCGCTTCTCCACCAGCAGGTGACGATCACCGGCGGCCGCGACCTGCGGCGAATGGGTGATGCAGATCACCTGGCAGTGCCGCGCGACGTCGCGCAGGTTGCGCCCGACGACGTTCGCCGTCGTGCCGCCGATGCCGGTGTCGACCTCGTCGTAGACCACGACCGGGATACCGGCGTGGCGCGCCGTGGCCGCCTGGATGGCGAGGCTGATGCGTGACAGCTCGCCGCCCGAGGCCACCTTGTTCAATGGCCCGGGCGCCTGGTCCGGGTTGGTCGTGACGGTGAACTCGACGCGGTCGCGGCCGTGCGGCTGTGGCGAGGTGTCGCGCAGCGTGTTCACCGTGACGCAGAAGGCGGCGTGCGGGATGCCGAGGTCGCGCAGGCGCTCGGTGATGTCCGCATCCATCTTCTTGACCGCCCGTGTGCGCGCGCTGCTCAGCCGCGCGGCAGCCTTCTGCCAGTCGTCGAGCGCACGCTCGCGCCGCGCCAGCAGGGCGTCGAGGTCGCCCGAGCGCGCTTCCAGCGCGGCGAGTTCGGCTTCCAGCCGCGCGGCGGTGTCGGCGAGTTCGCTGACGCCAACCTGGTGTTTGCGCGCCAGCGCGTGCAGTTCGGCCAGGCGCGTGTCGAGGCGCTGCAGCCGTTCGGGGTCGGAGCCCATGTGATTCTCGATGCGCTCGAGTTCGTCGAGTGCCTCTTCCAGCGCTACGTCCGCCTGCGCGAGCAGCTCGCCGAGATTGCCCGTCTCCGGCGCCAGGCGGCCGAGTGCGCGCGCCTGGCCGTTGGCCACGGCGAGCGCCGCCGTCGCGCCGACTTCCTCGTCGGCCAGCGCCTGGCGGATCGCCGCGCAGTGCTCGAGGATGCTCGCGCTGTTGGCGAGGCGTTTGTGTTCCTGCTCGATACCGGCCACTTCGTCGGCCTCGATGCGCGCCTGCGCGAGTTCCTCGACCTGGTAGCGCAGCAGGTCGAGGCGCGCGCGGTCGCGGCCATCACGCTCGAGTGCCGCGATCGCATCCTGCGCCGCTTTCCATTCGCCGTGGGCGCCGGCCACGGCGTCGACCTGTGCACCGAGTTCGCCGTAGGCGTCGAGCAGCGCGCGCTGCTGCTCGCGTGCGAGCAGGCTGTGGCTGCTGTGCTGGGCGTGCACGTCGACGAGCAGCGTGCCGAGTTCGCGCAGCAGCTGCACCGTGACGGGATTTTCGTTGCAGTAGGCGCGCGAGCGGCCGTCGCGTGCGAGCACGCGACGCAGCATGCATTCGCGGCCCGCTTCGAGCATGTGCTCGGCGAGGAAGGCCTGCACGGCGGGATTGTCGCCGACGTCGAAGCTCGCGGTGATGGTTGCCCGTTCCGCGCCGGGCCGGACCAGCTGGCTTTCTCCGCGGCCGCCCAGCGCAAGACCCAGCGCTTCGATCAAGATCGATTTGCCGGCGCCGGTTTCGCCGGTCAGCACGGTGAGGCCGCCGGCGAGTTCGATGTCGATCTCGCGCACGACCACGAGGTTGTGCACCGTCAGCGCGCTCAGCAAGGATAGCGACCCCAGTTGAGTTTCGCGCGCAGCGTCGCGAAATGGTCGTGGCTCGCGGGATGAATGAGGTGGATCGACTGTTTGCGCCGGAACACGTGTACGCGGTCGCCGGGCAGCAGGTCCTGGATGGAGTTGCCGTCACAGGTCACGCGCGACTCGTCCTCGCGATCGGTGGCGATGTGCATCTCGATGTGCGCCGAGTCGGACACCACGATGGGACGGTTGGTCAGTGTGTGCGGGCAGATCGGTACCAGCACGAGCGCGTTGATGCTCGGATCGAGGATCGGGCCGCCGCCCGACAGCGCGTAGGCGGTGGAGCCGGTCGGGGTTGCCACGATCATGCCGTCGGCCCGCTGCGAGTGGAGGAACTTACCGTCGACGAAAGTGTTCAGTGTGATCAGGCGCGCCGTGTTCCACTTCTGCACGACGACGTCGTTGAGCCCGTCCTCGGAAGCGATCACGCGACCCTCGCGGATCACGTCGCAGCCGAGCACGGCGCGTTCCTCGGCCAGGTACTCGCCGTCGAGAACCGCGTTCAGACCGCTCTCGATCTCGGCCGGCGGCAGGTCGGTGAGGAATCCGAGGCGGCCGAGGTTGATGCCGAGCAGCGCGACGTCGCGCGGGTAGATCAGACCCGCGCATTGCAGCAGGGTGCCATCACCGCCGATCGAGATGACCAGGTCGCAGCTCTCCGGCAGCTCCGTGCGGGGTACGCGTCGATAATCGCCGACCACGCCGTCGAGGTTGGCCTCGGCGTCGATGCGGACATCGCAGTCGCGAGCGTTGAGCACGGCAAGCACGCTGCTGAGGGCGTCGCGAACGGCCGGCTCGTGCATCTTGGACACGATCCCGATGTGCCTGAACATGGCTGGAACTGGAACCTCCGGGGACAGGGGCAGGGCACGCGACCGCGCGGGTGGCAATGTTCGCACGGCCGCCCGAGCTTGCGAAAGGTGGCACGACGGACGGTTCGCGACGGCGCCGGGGCGCGCGGCGGGGGGCGCGTGCGCGAACGCTTTCGCATTTTGCACGTCCGCGCCGACGATGGTAGATTTTTTTCAGTGGGGTCAACGTGATACCTTCATGCTCATGTCCCGCAACCACAATGATGTGAAGCTCAGCGAACGCGCCCAGTACCTGTTCAAGGTGCTCGTGGAGCGTTACATCGCCGATGGTCAGCCGGTCGGCTCGCGCACACTGGCGCGCGATGCCAAGCTCGACCTCAGCCCGGCGACGATCCGCAACGTGATGGCGGACCTCGAGGACATGGGGCTGATCCAGTCGCCGCACACCTCCGCGGGACGTGTGCCGACCGCGCTCGGCTACCGCCTGTTCGTCGATTCCATCGTCACGTTCCGCAATCTCGGCATCGATGAGATCCGCCGCATGCAGAGTTCGCTGGCGACCGACGAGGACATCCAGGCGCTGCTCGGCAATACCTCGCGGCTGCTCTCGGAGGTTACGCGCCTGGCGGGGCTGGTGATGATTCCGGTCATCGAGCGCCGCGCACTGCGCCAGGTCGAGTTCCTGTCGCTGAACGACAACCGTGTCCTCGCGATCCTCGTCACCAACGACCGCGAAGTCGAAAACCGCATCATCAAGACCAACCGCGTCTACAGCCAGGACGAACTGCTGCAGGCGGCCAACTACCTCAACTCCGCCTTCGCCGGACGCGACATCGAG
>JAPOKK010000196.1 GCA_029977665.1 Pseudomonadota bacterium
CGTCAACAATGGTTGCGTGATATCGGCCGGCGCCGTCGCAAACTGTTGATAAATCAGTGCTGTCCTGCATTGGCCAACGGCGTGTGGCGTGCCGGAGGATTCCCTCGCGAATGCGGCACGGGTAATCTCGATACTGCGGTCACGTCGGGCCGATGCCGTTTCGCTGGCAGTAGTCATTCAAGGAGGATATCCATGTCTCGTCGCCACCACACCGCGCCGCTCACGCGCCCGCTCACGGCCGCTGCCCTGGCCCTGACCCTCGCCCTGCCGGGTACGGGGTATGCCTCGGTCGCTGCCGAGGTGTTCATGCCGCTGGTTCTCACGATGACCACCACCAGCACCACGGTGCCGGCGTTCAGCGGCGGCAGCTTCGGCAGCACGCCGGTCACCGGTCTCGAGCAGTTCGACACGGCGCTCGGCACACTGCACAGCGTCTCGTTCGCAGTCGAGGGCAGCTACGACGTCGAGGTCTCGTTGTTCACGAGCGTCATCGACGAGTCCCTCGAACATCTCGTCGACGCCGACGTCCAGTTCCAGGTCTCGCTCGACGTGCCGACCGGCAGCGGCGGCGGCCTGCTCTTTGCAAGCGGCGTCGACAGTGCCAACTTCTTCTGCAGCGGCGGCGCGTTCGACGCCGCGTGCACCGACGACATCAGCCCGCAGCCGGTCAGCGACAGTTACCTCGCCGCCGAAGATGCAACGCAGCGCCTCATCGACGACGACCTGCTGTCGCTGTTCGTCGGCAACGGCGAACTCGATTTCCTCACCCTGCGCTTCTTCCAGTTCGGCGACGCGGTGTTCTTCAACGCCGCGGACAACATCGACACGGATAACTTCTTCAGCGATGCCGCGTTCAGCGTCGGCCCGACCAGCGTCACGGTGACCTACGGCTTCGTGCCGGCGCCCGTGCCGCTGCCACCGGCAGCGTGGCTCGCTGCGCCGGCCGCGCTCGCGCTGGTGCGCGCGCGCCGTCGTCACTGACCCGGCGCCTCGGGCACACCTCTCGTGCGCCCGCGCACGATGTTCTAGGATGGCGGCAGGTGCGCGCAGCTCGGTGCGCATCGTGTAGCCACCAGGAGATCTGCGTCATGCGTCCGAACCGGTATCGTCCTCTCGTCCTCGTCGTGCTGTTTGCCGCGGCGTTGCCGATCGGCGCCTGGGACGAAGTCGGTAACGGCTGCCCCTACACCGCCGACGACGTCGCGCCGCGTATCAAGGCCGTGCTCGGGCCGCGCTACGCGACCAGCGACGACGCCGCGGCGCTCGAGGCGAGCTTCCGCGAACTCGAGGTCCTGCTCCTCGACATCGGCCACTGCCGCGCCGTGGTGCAATCCGGCGAGCGGCCGGACGGTGACCGCCAGGCGCATATCGGCGAATGGCATTCGCTCAACCAGTGGCTCTACCGCCTGGTCAATTTCGTCGGCCAGAACGCGCGCGGCGATGATTCGGTCAGCTGGCGCGACGAGTACGCGCTGTTCGCCGAGGTCTACGAGTTCGAACCCTGAACCGCGGCGCGCCAGCCGTACCGGCTGAACATCCGTGACCATCGCCTGGCACGATATCGTCGGCGGCTGCGGCGTACTGCTGGTACTCGGCACCTATGGCCTGCTGCAGGCCGGGCGCATGCGCGCCGACACGCTCGCCTACTCGGCGCTCAACCTGCTCGGTGCGATCCTCATCGGCTACTCGCTGTTGTTCTCCTTTAACCTGGCCTCCTTCATCATCGAGATCTTCTGGGGGCTTGCCAGTGCTTGGGGCGTGCGCCGCGCGCTGCGCGAACGCCGGGCACGACGCTCGCACGCGCGAGCGGAGTAACCGCCCCACTTGCCACGCAGCGTCGCGGAAGGGGATGGGAACAGGTGCGCCTCGCTTCCGTCGGCCGCATTCTGCACAGCCCGCACATCCCGTATAGACTGCGCTACGCGGGCGGCGCCGTCGGGGCGGCCGCGCGGGCGTATGGGGACACGGCGCGGCCGGTAGTGCGGCGGCGCTGCAGCCGGCCGGGCGCGTCAAGTACTCGCGCCGCAACCTGCCCGGCACTTGCGAGGAGACTACCGTGATCCGCTTCAATCCCTTCATCTACTGCACCGTCGGCCGCCGCCACGAGCTCGAACAGGGCATGGCCGGCAAGGACCCGGCACGCTTCCAGCGTATGCTCGACGAAATCGCCGAGTACGTCGGCTTTGCCGACGAGGCCGGCTACGCCGGCTTCGGCCATCCCGAACATCACTTGCAGATCGAAGGCTTCGAAGCAGCCAACGATCCGACCCTGATGGGCATGTGGCTGGGACAGCACAGCAAGCGGCTACGCGTGATCACCTGCGGCTTCGTCTCGACCGTGCACAATCCCCTGCGCACTGCCGAAGCGATCGCGACGATGGACAACATGCTCAAGGGCCGTTTCGGCGTCGGCCTCGTTCGCGGCTACCAGTCGCGCTGGGTGGAAAGCTTCAAGGTCAAGGACGCGATTGGCGCCGTGGGGCCGTGGAACAAGAACGACGACGCCGACCTCGCCAACCGGGAGTACTTCGCCGAGTACGTCGACATCGTGGTCCGCGCGCTGACCGAACCGACGTTCCGCCACCAGGGCAAGTACTGGCAACTACCGCCCGCAGGCCAGGTCAATCCGCATCCGCACACGGTCTACACACGCTACGGCCGCGGCGTCGACGCGGACATGCACATCAACGAAGTCGGCATCGCCCCGGCTCCGCTGCAGAAGCCGCATCCGCCGCTTTACGGCGGATTCTCGGCCTCCATGCGCACCGCGCGCTTCTGGGCGCGTTACCGCGGCAAGCCGATCATCATGTCGGACAACCTCGAGTTCCTGCAGAGCCTGTGGGCGGCTTACCGCGAAGCGGCCGCCGAGCACGACTACGTGCCGGCGCCGGGTGACGAGGCCGCCTGGGGCGGCCTGATGATCTGCGCGCCGAGCGACGCCGAGGCGCACGCCCTCGCCGAAGACATGAAGTGGATGTGGGAACAATGGGCTGTACCGTTCGGACAGCCCTTCCCCGAACTGCTGTTCGGCTCGCCCGATACCCTGAGCCGGCGCATCGAAGCGGCCAGCCGTGCCGTGCCGATCAACGAGATGTTCCTGATCATCCCGCAAGGGCTGCACGATCGCGATCGCATCCTCGGCTCGCTCGACCTGTTCGCCAGCAAGGTCATGCCGAACTTCACCTGAGCGACCCCGCGCGGCCGCGCCCCTCATCCCGATGACGATGGCGGCCGCCCGCCGCGGCGCCGGCCCACCACGCTGTCCGTCGTGGCCGCGCCAGCCTAGACTGGCAGCAGCCGGGGCCTGCATCGCCGGCCCCCAGCGCCGCCACCCGAATAGCCCCTGAGCATGACAACAGATTCATCCCCGGCGCCATCCCGCGCCCCCTGCGAACTGGTGCGCGAGAAATCGGCCCGGATCGCGTGGCTATGGCTCGATCGCGCCGAGACCGGCAACCGGCTTTCGAGGGAGATGGTCGATGCCCTTCACGGTGCCCTGGACCAGGTCGAGGCCGGCGGCGACATCGACGTGCTGGTGCTCGCCGCACGCGGCGGCGTTTTCTGCCGCGGGCGCGTCGAGCCGGCCGACGCAACGCAGCGCCCGCCGCTCGCGCACCGCGCCGATCTCCTGGCGAGCAGCGACCTCATGCTGCGCCTGGCCTCGCTGCCGTGCATCACGCTCGCCATGGTCGGGGGCGACGTCACGGGCGCCGGCATCGAACTCGTGGCGAGCTGCGATGTCGCGATTGCCGGCAACACCGTGCGCTTCGCTGTGCCGGACCTCGCTCACGGACGTTGGCCGCACACCACCCAGGTCGCACTCAGCCGCGTACTGCCGCCACGCCAGGCATTGGCGCTACTGCTCGACACGCGTGCACGCGACGCCGCGGAGATGGCCCGGCTCGGTCTCCTGCACGAGGTCGTTGCGGACGCCGGGCTCGAGGCGCGGGCCGGCGCGCTCGCTGCGACCCTGGCGGCCAGACCCGCCGCGGTCGTCGCGCCCGGCAAGCAGAGCTTTCACCGGCAACTCGCCATGAACCGGGCCGACGCCTACCTCTACGCGGTCGAACGGCAGACACGTGACCTGCCCGGCCCGGAAACGGATAATATGGGCAACGCAGAGCGCGCAGACCGCTGAGCGCCGCGCGCGTTCATGACAGTATCACGCAAGGACGACACGACATGGGTATGCAAGCCGCCAAGAACGCCGTCGACATCGGCGTCATCGTCAGCGACATCGAGCGGAGCCTCGCTTTCTACTGTGGGCTGCTCGGCCTGGAGAAGGTCCAGGAAGTGCCGCTGTGGTTCGGCACCATGCACAGGCTCGCCTTCGGCGAAAGCTTCATCAAGCTGGTCGATCCGAAAAAGGTCCCGCCGGCAGCGCCCCTCGGCCTGCACGACGTGCTCGGCTTCCGCTACATCACCTTCCAGGTCGCGAACATCGACGCGCTGTGCGACGAACTGGCCGCCGCCGGTGTCACCTTTGCGGTCGAGAAAAACGAATTCATGCCTGGCGTGACCATCGCCATGGTCAACGATCCGGACGGCAATATCGTCGAATTCGTTCAGCGCGGCTGAGGCCGGCGCCGATGTTGACCTACCTCCTGGATGCCGCGGGAGCGGACGGGCATTGCCGCGTGCGCCTGTTCGGCGATCTGACCGAGGACAACGTGCGCGGCCTGCTCGAACGGCTGTGGGCCGATCCCCAGTACCGCGACCGTCCGACCGCACTGTGGGACGTCGGCGGTTGCGAGCTGCCCGAACTGACCACCCTGATGAGCATCGCCGAGTTCATCGTGCGGCACAAAGGCGGCCGTGGACCGGACATCATCGCGATCGTCTCCCCGGCATTCGCCGAAGCCCTGCTCGCGCGCACCTTCCGCAGCTTCGAACGCCTGCTCAAGCTGAACCTGAATTTCTGTGCCACGGAGGCCTCGGCGCTGCGCTGGCTCGATAAGCGCAGGCCCGCAACGGACTGAGGGAAGCGCGCGCACCGACGCCCCTGCCCCGCGGCGCACGGTGCGGCCGCACGCGGCCGTCGGCGTCCGGCCACCTCGCGCGGCCTGCTAGACTGGGCATCGAGCCATCCTGGCTCGCGACGGGGAGAACGACCGATGGCCGCAGACTGGGACCTCTTGATTCGCAACGCGCTGGTGTTCGACGGCAGTGGCGCGCCGCCCCAGGTCGAAGACCTGGCGGTCACCGACGGGCGCATCGCCGCGCGCGGACCGGGCCTCGATGCATCGCGCGCCGCCACCGTACACGATGCCGATGGTCACTGGCTGATGCCGGGACTGCTCGACATCCACACGCACATGGACCTCGAAGTCGAGCTCGATGCGGGGCTGTCCGAAGTGGTGCGACACGGCACGACCACCTGCGTCGTCGGCAACTGTTCCATCGGCACCGCGTTCGGCGCGCAGCGCCGCGGCACCGATGACCCGATACTCGACTGCTTCGCGCGGGTCGAGAACATCCCCAAGAACATCCTCGAGCGCTGCGTCGCGCAGATGGACTGGCACGACACGGCCGGCTACCTGGCGCACCTCGACGGGCTCAAGCTCGGCCCCAACATCGCCCCGCTGCTGCCACACTCGATGCTGCGCATCGAAGTGATGGGCATGGAGGCAGCCATCTCGCGCAGCCCCAGCGACTCGGAGCTGGCACGCATGGAGGCCCTGCTCGAGGACGCCATGCGCCAGGGTTACGTCGGCTTCTCGACCGACAACATCCCCTTCCACTACCTCGCCAACGAGCCGCACACCGAGGCCAAGATCCCATCGCCCTATGCCAACAAGCGCGAGCATCGCCGCCTCCTCGACGTCGTGCGCGAACACGACCGCGTGTGGCAGGCGACGCCCGATGCGGTCAACCGCCTCGGCACCTTCAAGCGGTTCCTCTACACGAGCGGGCGCCTGTTCGGCAAGCCGCTGCGCACCACCGCGCTGACCGCCATCGACCTCGTTCACGACCGCAGCGTGTGGAAAGTCTTCCTGCAGCTCTCGCGCTTCTTCAACTCGTGGCTGATGCAGGGCAAGTTCCATTTCCAGGTCCTGTCCACGCCGTTCCTGCTCTGGTCGGAGGGCGCCATCTCGCCGATCTTCGAGGAATTCGCCGCGACGCGGCCGCTGCTCGCCTGCGACGTCGACGACCGCGCCGGGCGGCAGGCCATCCTGTCGAACCCCGAGTACATCGAGCGCTTCGAGCGCGACTGGTACGACAAGCGCATCGTGTCGACGTTTCAGCGTGACCTGCGCGTGATGCGTATCGACGCCTGCCCCGTGGGCGAGTGGTGCGGCGAGACCGGCGCCGACGTCTACGCCCGCCTGCAGCGCTTCCAGCACGGCGACGCGAGCGCGGCGCGCAGCGACGCCGAGCGCGCGGCGTTCGAAGCGGCACCGGCCGCGCCCAGCGAAGCGCGCTTCTTCCTCCACCTGCTCGCACACTACGACCGCGACCTGCGCTGGCACATCGTGGTCGGCAACGACCGCCCCGAAGTCCTCGAACAATTGTTGTTCAGCGACTACACGCTGCCCGGCTTCAACGACAGCGGCGCACATCTGATCAATCTCGCCTTCTTCGACGGCAACCTGCTGACGCTGCAGATTGCGCAGCGTCACTCGCTGGACAAGGTCGCGCTCGCGGTCAGGCGGCTGACGCGCGACCCGGCCGCCTTCTTCGGCCTCGATGTCGGCACGCTCGATACCGGCGCCCAGGCCGACCTGACGCTGATCGACCCGGAGGCACTCGCCCGCTACGACACCGACGCCAATCGCCAGATGGTCTACCGCGACGTGCTCGGTGCCGAGCAGCTCGTCAATCGCTCCGACGGCGTCGTCGACGCGGTCTGGATCGCCGGCACGCAGGTGTGGGACGGCAGCGCGCCGACCGCCGCGCTGGGGCGCGAGCGCCTCGGTCGCCCGCTCACGTTCAGCGGCCGCGCGAACGCCTGAGCGTCTGCGCGCGCGGGCGCCTGCCTCAGGTGCCCGCGTCGCGGAAACGCGGCGGCCTTTGCTCGAGCGCGGCGGCAACCGCCTCGAGCTGGTTGGGCGCGCCGATCAGCGGCACCTGCAGCGCCTCTTCGAGGCGCAGGCCGCGCGCCGCGTCGGCGCGCCAGGCTTCGTTGAACAGGCGCTTGGTCGCGCGCACCGCGTCCGGCGAGCGCGCGGCGATGGTCGCGGCCAGCTCGCGTGCACTGGCCAGGGGATCCTCGGCGAGCCGCGTGACGAGTCCGAGCGCATGCGCCTCGGCCGCATCGAGCACGCGCGAGGTCAGGGTGAGTTCGAGCGCGACGTCGCGCGGCAAGAGATCGGGCAGGGTCGCTGTGATCGACATGTCGGGGACGAGACCGTAGCGCGCCTCCATGATCGAGAAGCGCGCGTCGGGCGCAGCGATGCGCAGATCGCAGCCGAGTGCGATCTGCAGCCCGCCGCCGTAGGCGGCGCCCAGGATGGCCGCAATGACGGGCAC
>JAPOKK010000109.1 GCA_029977665.1 Pseudomonadota bacterium
CGACCGCGACGGAAATGCCGCCACCGAACGCAAGTCCCTGAACTTCATAGATTAATCGCGGGTGCCTAAATTTTGACCAATCTAACCGTTTCACGCCCGAGAGCGACCCGCTGGACGCCTGTCCGCAATTCGTCAACAAAGTTATCCACAGGATCTGTGGGTAACCGAAATAAACCGGAAAATCAAAGGGAAAGCGCATCCCGCGAGCGGCCTCACGGGCCCCTCGCCAAGCTCCGTCAGGGCCCGTTGGCGGGACCTGGAGTGCGCGTGCCAGTGCTTGCCCTGGGACTCCTCGTGGCAAGCGCGAGCGGGGCGTCGGGCAGCACGGACGCGGCCGCGTTTCTCGCGCTCGAATCGGTCAACGACGGGCGTTGCCAGAACCTCAGCGAGGGCGGCAAACTGCGTGTCCTGCGCAATACGCACGCCGAGCGGGACGTCTCCTACCGCTTGATCCGGATGTTCGCCGGCAACCATCCGCAGGGCCGCTCGGTGGGCCGCGCGCCAGCCGGTGGCGCGGCGGTCAAGCTCGGCTGCACGCGGGTGGACGGCCGCGAACAGGACTGGGTCGTCGAACGCGCCCGCTTCGAAGAGCCCGAGCAGCCGGAATGACGTCCCGCGACCGCCCCACTGGCGCGGCATGCCTCGGCGCGTCCCGGCACACCGCCACGTGACCGCACACCCGGAAACGGCGGCGAAGTACGACGCACCGACCCAGCCACAGCCCTCCAAGGAGCCATCATGACTCACCAGCGATCCCTTGCCACCCTCCTCCTGGCCCTGCTGCTCGCGCCACCGCTGCCGGCCGCCGACGAAGCCGCCGGCGCGGAGGACGCGGCGCGTTCACCGGGCGACATGACGGTCGAAGAGCGCGGCGAGATGATGCGCCAGGCGAACGCCTACAACACCTGCGTTTACGAGCAGGCCATGGCGCAGGTCGATGCCGATCCCGACATCCGCCGCGTCGCCGATCTCGCGATGGGGGCGTGCGAAGCGCAGCTCGACACGCTCGGCAGCACCATCATCGGCTGGGGCATGCCCGACTACTTCGCGCAGGGCTTCACGCGGACCGTGCGCGACCGTGCCGTGCGCAAGCTCGTGCCGGAACTCGCCATCCGCAAGTCGCGCTGAGGCCCTGGCGCGGGTCGCATTCAGTCGCGCGGCGACGCGTACGCGTCGCGCTCCGCGACACCCCACATCTGGCCGACGAAATCGGCGAATTCGTGCAGCGCACGCTCGTAGACGCTGCGCTTGAACGGTACGACGAAACCGAGCGGCTCCCAGTAGTCGACCCAGCGCCAGGCATCGAATTCCTGCTCGTCGCCGAGATCGAGGCGCACGTTTTCCTCGCCGCCGAGCAGGCGCAACAGGAACCAGATCTGCTTCTGGCCGATGCACAGCGGCTGCTGGTGATAGCGAATGTAGCGCTTGGGCAGACGGTAGCGCAGCCAGCCCTTGGTTGCGCCGAGAACCTCGACGTCGTCGGGCGCGAGGCCGACCTCCTCGCGCAGCTCGCGGTACATGGCACGCTCGGGCGTCTCGTTGCGCTTGATGCCACCCTGCGGGAACTGCCAGGCCGACATGCCGCAGCGCCGTGCGCAGAACACGCGGCCTTCGTCGTTGACCAGGATGATGCCGACGTTGGCGCGAAATCCGTGTTTGTCGATCATGGAGCGAAACCCGGGCGGGCTGCCTGCCGGCTGTGCTTGGTTGCCCGATTCTCCCAGCACAACCCGGGCAGTTCAACCGCTGGGGTAGAAACGAAAAAGGCGCCCCGGGGGACGCCTTCTTCGCAGCCTCGGCGGCGGCACGATCAGAGGATCTTGAGCACCGCGTCGCGCTCCTCGCGCAGTTCCTGGGCGGTGGCATCCATGCGTGCGCGGCTGAACTCACTGACCGGCAGGTCCTGCACGATGCTGTACTGGCCGTTCTTGCAGGTCACGGGGAAGGAGTACATCAGGCCCTCTTCGATGCCATAACTGCCGTCGCTCGGGATACCCATGCTGACCCAGTCACCGTCGGGCGTACCGAGCGCCCAGTCGCGCATGTGCTCGAGCGCCGCGTTGGCCGCCGAGGCAGCGCTCGAAGCGCCGCGCGCCTCGATGATCTCCGCGCCGCGTTTCGCCACGCGCGGGATGTAGTCGTTCTCGTACCAGGCGTTATCGATGAGATCGAGCGCGGCCTTGCCGGACACCGTCGCCTGGCTGAGGTCGGGGTACTGGGTCGTCGAATGGTTGCCCCAGATGGTCACCTTGCGGATGTCGGCCACGGTAGTGCCGGTCTTGGCCGCGAGCTGCGCCATCGCGCGATTGTGATCGAGACGCGTCATCGCGGTGAACTGCGCGGGGTTGATGTCCGGCGCGCTCTTCATGCACGTCCAGGCGTTGGTATTGGCCGGGTTACCGACGACGATGACGCGCACGTCGCGGCTGGCGTTGTCGTTGATCGCCTTGCCCTGCACCTTGAAGATGCCGCCGTTGGCTTCAAGCAGGTCGCTGCGCTCCATGCCCGGCCCGCGCGGGCGCGCACCGACGAGCAGGGCATACTGGCTGTCCTTGAACGCGACGTTGGCATCATCGCTGCACTCGATGCCGGCGAGCAGCGGGAAGGCGCAGTCGTCGAGTTCCATGGCCACGCCTTCGAGCGCCTTCATCGCCGGGGTGATCTCGAGCAGCTGCAGGATGACGGGCTGGTCGATACCGAGCATCTCGCCTGCGGCGATGCGAAAGAGCAGGGAGTAGGAAATCTGGCCGGCGGCACCGGTAACGGTCACTCTGACGGGGGGCTTCATACCTTGAGGTTCCTTTGTCTGGCTGGGTCTTGAAAGAAAAGCGACGTGCCGTCAACGCTCCGCGAGCGGCACGTAGTCACGCTGCGCGGCGCCGACGTAGAGCTGACGCGGGCGCCCGATACGGAACTCGGGGTCCCGCATGAGCTCGGTCCACTGCGCGATCCAGCCTGCCGAGCGCGCCAGCGCGAACATGCAGGTGAACATCGCCGTGGGGATGTTGAGGGCCTGGTAGATGAGGCCGGAGTAGAAATCGACGTTCGGGTAGAGCTTGCGCTCGATAAAGTACTCGTCCTCCAGCGCAATGCGTTCGAGTTCCATCGCGATCTCGAACAGCGGCTGGTTGAGGTGCATTTCCTCGAGCAGGTCGTGACAGGCCTTGCGGATGATCTTCGCGCGCGGATCGTAGTTCTTGTACACGCGATGGCCGAAACCCATCAGGCGGAAGGGGTCGTCCTTGTCCTTGGCGCGGTCGACGAACTGACGGATGTTCTTCACATCGCCGATCTCCTCGAGCATCTGCACCACGGCCTCGTTGGCGCCGCCGTGCGACTTGCCCCACAGCGTCGCGATACCGGCGGCGACGCAGGCGAAGGGACTGCTCTCGGCACTGCCGGCGAGGCGCACGGTCGAGGTACTGGCGTTCTGCTCGTGATCCGCGTGCAGGATCATCAGCAGTTCCAGCGCGCGCACGGCGACAGGGTTGGCGACGTAAGGCTCGGTCGGCCACGAGTACATCATGTACATGAAGTTCTCGACGTAGCTGCGCCCGTTGTCCGGGTAGACGAACGGCAGGCCCGAGGCGTAGCGGTAAATCTTGGCGACCAGGCCCGGCATCTTGCCGATCACGCGGCGCGCGGTGAGCATGCGGTCCTCTTCGCTCGCGATGTCGGTATTGGCGTGGTAGTAGGACGCCACTGCCCCCACCACGCCGGTCAGGACCGACATCGGATGGGCGTCGTAGCGGTAGCCGGAATAGAAGCGCGACAGGTGCTCGTGGGTCATGCCGTGCATCTTGAGCGCGTGCTCCCAGTCGGCGAGCTGCGCGGCGTCGGGCAACTCGCCGTGCACGAGCAGGTAGCAGACCTCGACAAAGGACGAATGCTCGGCGAGCTGCTCGATGGGATAGCCACGATGCAGCAGGATGCCCTCTTCGCCATCGAGGTAGGTGATCGCGCTGCGGCAGCTCGCCGTCGAACCGTAGCCGACGTCGAAAGTGAACATGCCGAGTTCGCGATACAGCGTGCGGATGTCGATGACCGGCGCGCCGTACTCACCCTCGAGGACCGGGCACTCGACGCTCTTGCCAGTGGCGTTGTCGGTGATCGTCACGCTACGTGTGGAACTCACGGCCCTCTCCCGGGGGAAAATGCAAAAAACCGGCGGCCAGGTCCCGACACGGGACCCGAACGCTCAAGAATACCGCTGCGGCCGATTCAGCGGCAAGGCAGGCCCGGACTGCACCGGCGCGGTGCGCAGCCGCCCTGATCGTGCGCTCGAAGCGGCAAAACCCCGAGAATTGCCGGCAAATTAATGACTTTGAGACAGGATTGATCAAAGATCCTGCAACGCCCAGCCGATAGTCCGGAATGGCGCTGTCGGGGTTTGCCACGCATGCGTCCGCCGCCTCCCGGGGTACGGGCGGGTGCGGTCAGGCGGCGAGGCCGACGAGCCGGGGGCAGGTTCCCGTCGGAACCCTGCCGCGCCGCGGCCGATCGCGACCGGCACATTCCCGGGGACCGCACGAGCACGGACCAGGGCCCCTTAAGAAATTCATCTTGCAGGTGGGAGACGATGCAGCGTCCATCTTGTTTGTTCAGCGGCAATGCCCCTTTCCTCGAGGCACTCTACGAGGACTACCTTGCCGACCCGGGTTCGGTATCGGCCGAGTGGCGCGCCTACTTCGACGGCCTACAGGACGGCGCGAGTGACGAGTTGCGCGACGTCCGCCACTCCGAGGTGCAGGGGCGCATGCTGGAGATTGCCAGCGCCCCCTCGGGCAGCGCCGTCCGCGTGGTCCGCGAGGGCAACGTCGACGGGCAGAAGCAGGTCGCCGTGCTGCAGCTCATCAATGCCTACCGCTTCCGCGGTCACCGCCAGGCTAACCTCGACCCGCTCAACCAGTACGAGCGGCCCGAGGTCGCCGAGCTCGACCCGGCCTTTCACGGCCTCACGGACGCCGATCTCGACCGCACCTTCAACACCGGCTCCCTGCAGGGTCCCAACGAGGCGACGCTGCGCGAAATCCTCGACATCGTGCGCACCACCTACTGCGGCACCCTCGGCGCGGAGTACATGCACATCGTAGAGACCAGCCACAAGCGCTGGATCCAGCAGCGCCTCGAGCTGCCGCGCGCGAAGCCCGAGTTCGCGCCCGAGAAGCGCAAGCGCCTGCTGGAATGCGTGATCGCCGCCGGCGCGCTGGAGGAGTACCTGCACACCAAGTACGTGGGCCAGAAGCGCTTCTCGCTGGAGGGCGGCGAGAGCGCCATCGCCCTGCTCGACCAGCTGGTCGAAGATGCCGGACGCCACGGTATCAAGGAATGCGTACTCGGCATGGCCCACCGCGGCCGCCTCAACGTGCTGGTCAACATCATCGGCAAGCATCCCTCGAAGCTCTTCGAGGAGTTCGAGGGCAAGGGACCGACCGAGGTCCGCTCGGGTGACGTCAAGTACCACCTCGGGTTTTCCTCCGACATCGAAACCCCCGGCGGCGCCCTGCACCTGACATTGTCGTTCAACCCGTCGCACCTCGAGATCATCGACCCGGTCGTCGAGGGTTCGGTGCGCGCGCGCCAGGACCGCCGCCAGGACGTCGAACGCAACGAAGTGCTGCCCCTGCTGATCCACGGTGACGCCGCCTTCGCCGGCCAGGGCGTGGTGATGGAGACGTTCAACCTGTCACAGACGCGCGGCTATTCGACCGGCGGTACGGTCCACGTCATCATCAACAACCAGATCGGCTTCACCACCAGCGACCCGCTCGACTCGCGCTCGACGCTCTACTGCACCGATGTCGCGAAGATGGTCCAGGCGCCGATCTTCCACGTCAACGGCGACGACCCCGAAGCCGTCGCGATGGTCGCGCAGCTCGCGCTCGACTACCGCATGGAGTTCAACAAGGACGTCGTCATCGATCTCATCTGCTACCGCAAGCACGGCCACAGCGAGGCCGACGAGCCGGCCGCGACGCAGCCGATCATGTACCAGCACATCCGCAACCATCCGGGCGTGCGCCGCATCTACACGGAGAAACTCGTCGACGAGGGCATCGTCACGCCGGGCGATGCCGAGGCCATGGCGGCGCGCTATGTCGACGCGCTCGAGCGCAACGTGGTCGTCTCGCGCCCCTACGCCAACGTCATCGACAACCGTTACCTGATCAACTTCGAGCCGTTCCGCAACACGAGCTGGCGCACCGAGTGCGACACCACGCTCGACCAGGCGACGGTGGACAAGCTGACCGCGTCCTTCTGCAGCGTGCCAGATGGCACCAACCTGCACCGTGCGGTCAAGCGCGTGCTAGAGGACCGGCGCGCGATGGGCGCCGGCGAGAAGCCCTGCGACTGGGGCTACGCGGAGACGCTGGCCTACGCATCGCTGCTGACCAGCCAGTGCCCGGTGCGCATCTCCGGCCAGGACAGCGGGCGCGGCACGTTCTTCCACCGCCACGCCGTGATCCACGACCAGAAGACCGGCGAGACCTACCTGCCGCTGCAGAACCTCGCGCCGGACCAGGCCTCGTTCCTGGTCATCAACTCGACGCTGTCGGAGGAAGCGGTGCTCGCCTACGAGTACGGCTACGCCGGCGCAGAACCCAACGCGCTCGTCATCTGGGAGGCCCAGTTCGGCGATTTCGCCAACGGCGCGCAGGTCGTCGTCGACCAGTTCATCGCCTCGTGCGAAGAGAAATGGGGCCGTTATTGCGGGCTCGTGATGCTGCTGCCGCACGGCTACGACGGCCAGGGGCCGGAGCATTCCTCGGCACGCCTCGAACGCTACCTGCAGCTGTGCGCGGAAGACAACATGCAGGTCTGCTACCCGACCACGCCGGCGCAGATGT
Organism: Pseudomonadota bacterium; assembly: GCA_029977665.1. Lineage (GTDB taxonomy): Bacteria > Pseudomonadota > Gammaproteobacteria > JACKNG01. The sequence goes on from JAPOKK010000109.1 coordinate 6,849, forward strand.
TCCACATGCTCCGCCGCCAGGTCCTGCGCCCCTACCGCAAACCGCTCATCGTCATGAGCCCCAAGAGCCTGCTGCGGCACAAGCTTTCGGTATCGGGCATCGAGGAGTTCACGCACGGCGCCTTCCATGCCGTCATCGACGAGATCGACGACCTGGACGCGGCGCGCGTGCGGCGCATCCTGCTGTGCAGTGGCAAGGTCTACTTCGATCTCCTCGAAGCGCGCCGCGACAACAAGATCACCGACTGCGCCATCATCCGTCTCGAGCAGCTCTACCCCTTCCCGAAGGAGGAACTGGAGGCGACCCTCGCCCAGTACGGCAACGCCGAAGAGCTGGTCTGGGTGCAGGAGGAGCCGCGCAACCAGGGCGCCTGGTCGATGCTGCTCTCGACCCGCTACCTCGGCGGCTGCTTCGACGAGAACAAGCCGCTGACCTGCGTCGCGCGGCCCTACTCGGCCTCGCCGGCGGTGGGCTACGTGTCGCTGCACCTCGAACAGCAGGCGAGGATCATCGACGAAGCGCTGGAACTCTCGGTGCGTCGTACCAAACAGAAGAAGACGGCCTGAGCGAGCCGTCCCCGGATCAACGAGGAGTAACGTTTCGTGTTAATCGAAGTCAAAGTGCCGGTGCTGGCCGAGTCCGTACCCGACGCCACCCTGCTCGACTGGTACAAGCAGGTCGGCGAACGCGTCGAACGCGGCGACAACCTGATCGATCTCGAGACCGACAAGGTCACGCTCGAGGTCGCGGCCCCCGAGGCCGGCGTGATCAAGGAAATCCGCAAGCAAACCGGTGACGTCGTGCTGACCGACGACATCCTCGCCGTGATCGACACCGAGGGCACCGCAACGGCGACGGCGAGCAGCGCAGCCGCGGCGCCGGCCGAGGAAGCGCCCGCGGCGGCCGCCGACAGCGGCGGCGGCGCGGCAAAACTGGGGCCGGCAGTGCGCAAGCTGGTCGACGAGCACGGCCTCGACGCGAACGCGATCGCCGGCACCGGCAAGGACGGGCGCGTGACCAAGGGCGACGTCCTCGCCCATCTCGACAAGGCGGACGCGCCGGCGCCCGCGGCGCCGAGCGAGACCGTCGTCGGTGTCGAGGCCAATGTCACCGAGCGCCCCCAGGAGATCGGCGAGGGGCGCGTCGAGGAGCGCGTACCGATGACGCGCCTGCGCAAGCGCGCTGCCGAGCGCCTGCTCGGCGCGCAGCGCGACAACGCCCTGCTGACGACCTTCAACGAGGTCAACATGCAGCCCGTGATGGACCTGCGTAACCGCTTCAAGGGCGAGTTCGAGGAACGCTACGGCGTCCGCCTCGGCTTCATGTCGTTCTTCGTCAAGGCCGCCGTGGAAGCGTTGAAGAAGTTTCCCGTCGTCAATGCCTCGGTCGACGGCGACGACATCCTCTACCACGGGTATTTCGACGTCGGCGTCGCGGTCGGCTCCGAACGCGGACTGGTGGTGCCGATCCTGCGCGACGTCGACCGCATGCCGTTCGCCGAGGTGGAACGACGCATCCGCGACTTCGGCGAGCGTGCGCGTGATGGCAAGCTGACCATCGATGAGCTCACCGGCGGCACGTTCACCATCAGCAACGGCGGCGTCTACGGATCGCTGGTGTCGACGCCGATCATCAACCCGCCGCAGAGCGCCATCCTCGGCATGCACAAGATCCAGGATCGCCCGGTGGCAGAGAACGGCGAGGTCGTGATCCGGCCGATGATGTATCTCGCGCTGTCCTACGATCACCGCATCATCGACGGCCGCGAGGCGGTGCAGTTCCTCGACACGATCCGGCGCACGCTCGAGGACCCGACCCGCATGCTGCTGGCCATCTGAGGGTGGCCAGCCCGAGGTGACGGGGCCGGCCGTGCAGGACGTGTCGCACAGGCGGATGCAGCCATTCGCGTGCGGCCCGAGGCAAGGCACGGACTTGTCGCCCGGATGCTGCCCCTTACCGCCATGGCCGGCCCGCAAGCCGAGCGGCGCTCGCAACCAAGCGCGCCGCGCGCCATCCGCGGTGCCGCTATCTTTCAACGTCAGGAAAGCAGGATTCCCCAGGTAAATGGATAACTTCGATGTACTCGTCATCGGTGGCGGACCCGGCGGCTACGTCGCCGCCATCCGCGCCGCCCAGCTCGGCTTCAAGACCGCCTGCGTCGAACGCTGGCTGGATCCCGCCGGCAAGCCCGCTCTCGGCGGCACCTGCCTGAACGTCGGGTGCATCCCCTCCAAGGCGCTGCTCGATTCTTCTCACCACTACGAGTTCATCGCCAAGCACGCCGCGGCGCACGGCATCACCGCTTCACCCGAACTCGACGTCGCCACCATGCAGGCGCGCAAGGAGAAGATTGTCGGCACGCTGACGCAGGGCATCGCCGGCCTGTTCAAGAAGAACAAGGTCACCTGGGTGCAGGGCTCGGCCAAGTTCGCTTCGCCCGGTGAAGTGGTCGTGAGCGATGCCCAGGGCAAGGAAACCCAACGCATCAAGGCTGAGCACGTGATCATCGCCACGGGCTCGGTGCCCGCCGCCATCCCGCCGGCCCCGGTCGACCAGGACCTCATCGTCGACTCGACCGGCGCACTCGCCTTCACCGAGGTGCCCAAGCGGCTCGGCGTCATCGGCGGCGGCGTCATCGGTCTCGAACTCGGCAGCGTGTGGCGACGCCTCGGCGCCGAAGTCACGGTGCTCGAGGCACTGCCCGATTTCCTCGCGGCCGCCGACCAGGCGGTGGCCAAGGAAGCGCACAAGCTGCTCGGTCGCCAGGGGCTCGACATCCGCCTCGGCGCGCGCGTCACCGAGGCCAAGGCCGCACGCAAGCAGGTCACGGTCAGCTTCGAGGTCGACGGCCAGTCGGAAACGCTCAAGTTCGACAAGCTGATCGTCGCCGTTGGCCGCAAGCCGAACACCGAGGGCCTCGCCCTCGACGTCGCCGGGGTGGGCGTCGACGAACGCGGCTTCATCAGCGTCGACGAGCGCTGCCATACCGGCGTCGGCAACATCTGGGCGGTGGGCGACTGCGTGCGCGGTCCGATGCTCGCCCACAAGGCAAGCGAGGAAGGCATCGCCGTCGCCGAGCGCATCGCGGGACAGAAACCGCACGTCGATTTCGCGCATATTCCGTGGGTCATCTACACCTGGCCGGAAATCGCCTGGGCCGGCGCGACCGAGCAGGCGCTCAAGGCCGAGGGACGCAAGATCAAGAGCGGCAGCTTCCCGTTCATGGCGAGCGGCCGCGCGCGCGCGATGGGCGATACCGACGGCTTCGTGAAGGTCATCGCCGACGCCGAGAGCGACGCCGTACTCGGCGTGCACGTGATCGGACCGAACGCCTCCGAACTCATCGCCGAAGCCGTGCTCGCGATGGAGTTCGGCGCCAGCGCCGAGGACATCGCGCGGACCGTGCACGCGCACCCGACGCTCTCGGAGTCCATGCACGAGGCCGCACTGGCGAGCGACAAGCGCGCCATTCACTTCTGAGCCACGCGGGTGCCGCTCGAGGCCGCCCGCGCTTGCATGGTTGTGCAGTGCAGCGTACGCTTGACGGTCTGATCGTCGCCGTCAGGAGTGAGGTCCCATGCAGGACGCCGTCATCGTACGCGCCTTCCGCACCGCCATCGGCAGCTTCGGCGGGGCACTCGCCCAGACGCCTGCCCACGAGCTCGGTGCCACCGTCATCCGCGCGCTGCTGCAAGACAGCGGCGTTGCCCCGGAAGCCGTTGACGAAGTCATCCTCGGCCAGGTCCTGACCTCGGGCAGCGGGCAGAACCCGGCGCGGCAGGCCGCCATCGCCGCCGGCCTGCCGCACGCCGTCCCCGCGCTGACCATCAACAAGGTCTGCGGCAGCGGCCTCAAGGCCGTGCATCTCGCGGCGCAGGCGATTCGCTGCGGCGATGCGGACGTCGTCATCGCCGGCGGACAGGAGAACATGAGCCTCGCGCCGCACGTGCTGCCACGTTCGCGCTCGGGGCAGAAGATGGGCGACTGGGCGCTGCGCGACTCGATGATCGTCGACGGCCTGCAGGACGCATTCAAGGGCTATCACATGGGCGTGACGGCGGAGAACATCGCCTCGCAGTTCGGTATCGAGCGCAACGAACAGGACGCCTTTGCCGCGGCCACGCAGGACAAAGCCGCCGCGGCGCTGGACACGGAGCGCTTCGCGGCCGAGATCGCACCGGTCACTATCCCGCAGCGCAAGGGCGATCCGATTGTTTTCGCACGCGACGAGTTTCCGCGCCCGGGCACGACCGCGGAAAGTCTCGGCAAGCTGCGCGCAGCCTTCCAGGCCGATGGCAGCGTGACGGCGGGCAATGCCTCCGGCATCAACGACGGTGCCGCCGCGGTACTGCTGATGTCGGCCGCGCGCGCCGCCGAGCTCGGGCTCGAGCCGCTGGCGACGATTCGCGCCGGAGCCAGCGCCGGCGTCGACCCGGCCATCATGGGCACCGGCCCGATCCCGGCCACGCGACGCTGCCTCGAGAAAGCCGGCTGGACGGTCGCCGAACTCGACCTCGTCGAAGCCAACGAAGCCTTCGCCGCGCAAGCCATCTCGGTCAACCGAGAGCTCGGCTGGGACCCGGCGAAGGTCAACGTCAATGGCGGCGCCATCGCGCTCGGCCACCCGATCGGCGCTTCCGGCGCGCGTATCCTGGTGACCCTGCTGCACGAGATGGTCCGTCGCGACGCCCACCGCGGCCTCGCGACCCTGTGCATCGGTGGCGGCCAGGGTGTCGCACTCGCGGTGGAGCGCTGAATCCGGGACTCCCGGGGAGAGAAGTTATGAACGACGAAGCCAAGCGGGTCATCAAGAAGTACCCGAACCGCCGACTCTACGATACCGCGGAGAGCAAGTACGTCACGCTCAACGACGTGCGTAAGCTCGTTCTCGATGGCGTGGGCTTCTGCGTCATCGACAAGAAGTCGGGCGAGGACATCACCCGCAACATCCTGCTGCAGATCATCATCGAACAGGAAGAGGCCGGCGAGCCGCTGTTCTCGACCGACGTGCTCGAACAGCTCATCGGCTTCTACGGCAATTCCGTGCAGGGCGTGGCCGGTGACTTTCTCGGTCAGAGCCTGCAGCTGTTCCGTGAGCAACAGCAGCGCTTCCAGGACCAGATGCGCGAGGCCATGCAGGCCAACCCGATGTCCTCGGTGCTGGGCGAGATGACGCGGCAGAATCTCGAGCTGTGGAAGCAGATGCAGGAGAACTTCTTCAAGGCCGGCGGCAGTCGCCCGCCGCGCGACGAAGCCGACGACGACTGAGCACTGAGCGCCCGGCGCGCCGTCGGCCAGGCCGGGGTACGACGTTGACGCCCTGCGGGTCCCGGCAGTTGCCGGTGCCGAAGCACCGGCAAGCTGCCGTCAGGACCGCGACGCTCAGGCGGCGAGCTGTTCTTCCAGCGCCGCCTTGATACGCGCCGCCTGGTCGCGCAATGCCTGCGGCAGGCGCGTGCCGTAAGTCGCGAAGTAGGCTTCGATCTGGTCGATTTCCTCGTGCCACACGCGCGGATCGATCGACAGCAGGTCCTGAACCGTCTTGCGATCCAGCTCGAGTCCCTCGAGGTTCAGCGCCCCTGCGTCGGGCACGTAGCCAATCGGCGTCTTGACCGCCTCGGCACCGCCCGCACAGCGCTCGAGCACCCACTCGAGCACGCGCATGTTGTCGCCGAAGCCCGGCCACATGAAGCGCCCGTTGTCGTCCTTGCGGAACCAGTTGACGTGGAAGATGCGCGGCAGCTTGTCGGACTTCGGCCCGAAGCTCAGCCAGTGCTGCCAGTAGTCGGCGAAGTTGTAGCCGCAGAACGGCTTCATTGCCATCGGGTCACGGCGCACCTGGCCGACCTTGCCGGTCGCCGCGGCCGTCGTCTCCGAGGCCATGGCAGCGCCGGCGAACACGCCGTGCGACCAGTCGAGCGCCTCGAATACCAGCGGTGCGACCGTCGAGCGGCGTCCACCGAAGACGATGGCCGAGATGGGCACACCGGCCGGGGCATCGCCCTGGGGCGAGAAGCTCGGGCACTGGCTGGCGGCCACCGTGAAGCGCGCGTTGGGATGCGCAGCGGGGCCGTTGGCGGGATCGTGGGGACGGCCCTGCCAGTCGATGAGTTCCGCCGGCTTGTCGCCGTCCATGCCTTCCCACCACGGCTGCAGGTCCGGCGTGACCGCGACGTTCGTGTAAATCGCGTTGCGGCCGAGGGTATTCATGCAATTCGGATTGGTCTTCAGGCTCGTGCCCGGGGCGACGCCGAAGAAACCCGCTTCCGGGTTGATCGCCCATAGCTGACCGTCTTCGGCCAGGTGCATCCAGGCGATGTCGTCGCCGACCGTCCACACCTTCCAGCCGTCGAACTCCGCCGGCGGCACCAGCATGGCGAGGTTGGTCTTGCCGCAGGCGGAGGGAAACGCGGCCGCGATGTAACGCGTCTCGCCGGCCGGTGACTCGACGCCGAGGATCAGCATGTGCTCGGCGAGCCAGCCCTCGTTGCGCGCCTGTGCGCTGGCGATGCGCAGCGCGTGGCACTTCTTGCCCAGCAGCGCGTTGCCGCCATAGCCCGAGCCGTAGCTCCAGATTTCGCG
>JAPOKK010000343.1 GCA_029977665.1 Pseudomonadota bacterium
CCGCGCGCATGAAACCCGCCGCCGACGCCGGGCGCGACGTGCCGGCCGCGGCGCGGGCCAGCGAGCTGCCCGCGCCGGACGGCCACACGCCGGTGATGCGCCAGTACCTCGGGATCAAGGCCGAACATCCCGAGGAGCTGCTGTTCTACCGCATGGGTGATTTCTACGAGCTGTTCTTCGACGACGCCCGGCGCGCAGCGAAACTGCTCGACCTCACGCTCACCGCACGGGGTCATAGCGGCGGTGAGCCGATCCCCATGGCCGGCGTGCCGGTGCACGCCGCGGAGTCCTATCTCGCGCGGCTGCTCAGGCAGGGCCAGGCCGTTGCCATCTGCGAGCAGATCGGCGATCCGGCGCTGGCCCGCGGCCCGGTCGAACGCAAGGTCACGCGCATTCTCACGCCCGGCACGCTCACCGACGATGCCCTGCTCGACGAGCGCCGCGATACGCTTATCGTCGCCCTCGTCGCCGGCAAGGGCGTCCACGGCGTGGCCAGCGTCGATCTCGGTGGCGCGCGCTTCGCCGTGCGCGAAACGACGTCGCACGCGGCACTGGAGGCGGAACTCGAGCGCCTCGCGCCGGCCGAGATCCTGGTCGCCGAGGACTTCGACACCGCGCTCGACGAAGCCTGGCGGCCGCGCCTGCGCCGCCTGCCGACATGGCGCTTCGACCTCGCCGCGGCAACACGCACGCTGAGCGCGCATTTCGGTGTCGACGACCTGTCCGGTTTCGGCTGCGCCGAGCTGCCCGCCGCAATCGCGGCGGCGGGTACCTTGCTCGACTACTGCCGCGAGACCCAGGGCAGCGCCCTGCCCCACCTGACCACGCTGAGTGTCGAGCGCGCGGACGACACGCTCGCCATGGATCGCGCGACGCGGCGCAACCTCGAGTTGACCGAAGCGCTCTCCGGCGAGCCGCAGCACAGCCTGCTCGGCATTCTCGATACCACCCGCACCGCGATGGGTGCGCGCCTGCTGCGTCGCTGGCTGGTCCAGCCGAGTCGCGACCAGGCGTTGCTGCGGCGACGCCACCACGCGGTGGCCGCGCTGACCACGAGTCTCGATCTCGAGGCCCTGCGCGCGGCGCTGCGCGAGATCCACGACATCGAGCGCATCACCTCGCGCATCGCCCTCGGCACCGCGCGTCCGCGCGACCTGTCGCGACTGCGCGACGCCCTGCCGGTGCTGCCACGCCTGCGCGAGCTCGTCGTGACGGACCTCAGCCCGCGCCTCGACGACATCCACGCCGCCATCGAACCGCTGCCCGCGCTGCACGAGCACCTGGCCGCGGCGCTCGTCGAGGCACCGCCGCCGGTGCTGCGCGAGGGGCAGGTCATCGCCGACGGCTTCGACGCCGAGCTCGACGAACTGCGGCGCGCGAGCGCCGATGCCGATGCCTGGCTGATCGACCTCGAGCGGCGCGAACGCGAGCGCACCGGGATCGGCACGCTGAAGGTCGGCTATAACCGCGTGCACGGTTACTATCTCGAACTCAGCCGCGCCCAGGCGCGCGCCGCCGAGCTGCCCGCCGACTACCAGCGGCGCCAGACGCTCAAGGCCGCCGAACGCTACGTGACCAGCGAGCTGAAGCGCTTCGAAGCGCGAATTCTCAGCGCCGCCGAGCACGCACAGCGGCGCGAGAAGGCGCTCTACGACGCACTCCTGGACCGCGTCGCGCAGGAAGTCCCGCAGCTGCAACGCACCGCGCGCGGGCTCGCCGAACTCGACGTCCTGGCCTGCTTCGCCGAGCGCGCCGAGGCCCTGCAATGGGTCGCGCCGGAGCTCATCGACGCGCCCGTCGTCGACATCGTCGGCGGGCGTCACCCGGTCGTCGAGCGGAACCTCTCCGAACCTTTCGTGGCCAACGACCTGCGCCTCGACGAGACGCGTAAGCTGCTGCTCGTGACCGGCCCCAACATGGGCGGCAAATCGACCTACATGCGCCAGGCCGCGCTGATCGCGCTGCTCGCACACGTCGGCAGCTTCGTGCCGGCAACGCGCGCGACGCTCGGCCCGATCGACGCCATCTACTCGCGCATCGGCGCGGCGGACAACCTCGCCGGCGGGCAGAGCACGTTCATGGTCGAGATGAGCGAGGTCGCCAACATTCTGCACAATGCGACGTCCGACAGTCTCGTCATCGTCGACGAGATCGGCCGCGGCACGAGCACCTACGACGGCCTGTCGCTGGCATGGGCGGCCGCCGAGCACCTCGCCACCCGCAATCGCGCCTACACGCTGTTCTCGACCCATTACTTCGAACTCACGCGCATGGCGGAGAATACGTCCGGGGTGGTCAACGTGCGCCTCGATGCCGTCGAGAGCGGTGACGAGGTGGTGTTCCTGCACAGCGTGCGCGAAGGGCCGGCCAATCGCAGCTTCGGTCTCGCCGTGGCGCGCCGCGCCGGCGTGCCGTCCGCGGTGGTTGCGCGGGCGCGCGCCGTGCTCGATTCGCTCGAAACCCGGGCCGCACCGGAGGTCGTACCGAGCTCGCCGCAAATGCCGCTGTTCCCGGGTCCGCACCCGCTGGTCGAGGCACTCGAGATGATCGACCCGGACAACCTCAGCCCGCGACAGGCGCTCGAGACGCTCTACCGCTTGCGCAGCCTGCTCGACGATTGACCGCGGCCGGCGCAAAGCCCCTGCGGCGAACGGGAAATTTGTTGGGCTGCCGGCGCGGCGCGGCTATAATGCGCGCCCTTCCCGTACCAACCCGAAGTGCTGCGCCATGACTTTTGTTGTCACCGAGAACTGCATCAAGTGCAAGTACACCGACTGTGTCGAAGTCTGCCCGGTGGACTGCTTCCACGAAGGGCCGAACATGCTCGTGATCGACCCGGACGAGTGCATCGACTGCACGCTGTGCGAACCGGAATGCCCGGCGGAGGCAATCAAGTCCGAGGACGACCTGACTGATGACGAGCAGCAGTTCCTCGCCCTGAACGCCGAGCTCGCGCCGCAGTGGCCGGTGATCAGCGAGATGAAGGACCCGCCGGCCGACGCCGACGAGTGGAAGGACAAGCCCGGCAAGCTCGACTTGCTCGAACGCTGAGCTCGCAACGCACGGCCCGTGCCGGGACGCGCCTGCCGTGCCCGGCACGCGGGCGTAGCGGGCACCAATGAATGCCCGGGGCCGATCGTCACCGACCGGCCCCGGAGCTGCCGGCATGGTGGCCGCCGGAACCTCCCAGAACCCGCGCCACCGACCATCCCTGGCACCGGCCGGACCCTCGTCCGTGAAGGCCCGCGGCCAGTTGTAGATCGCGCGGCACTGCCTGGTCGAATCACCCCGCTGCCGGCCCATATCCGCCGAAATTTCCGTACAATCAAGTGATTGCCACGGAATCGGACGGCTGCGGATGACATCTCGGAAAGCCTCCAGGGAAGAATTCCCGGGCAGCGCCAGGCCCGCAGTCGGCGCATGGTGCGGCGGGCGGCGATGCGCCGGCCGCGCTGCGCGCACCGTGGCGACGCTCCTGCTGACGGCGCTGCTCGTGCCGGCCGGCGCCGCCGACGTGTATCGCTGGGTCGACGAATCGGGGCAGGTGCACTTCGGCGACCGTCCACCCGCGCAGGGCGCGGAGCAGCTCACGGTGCCGTCCTCATCGCCGGCGGCGGCGGACGGCGCGCGGCTCGAGCGTACGCGGCGCCTGCTCGACGCGTTCGCCGCCG
>JAPOKK010000256.1 GCA_029977665.1 Pseudomonadota bacterium
CCCGCTGTCTACCGCGATCGTCCCCAGCCTGCGCCCCCCCTCTTCCCCCCCCCAGGCGACCGCGCAGGCCGTACCACCACGCGCCCATCGTCGAATAGGGTGCCCGCAGCAGCCGGCCGCCGGGAAACGGGACCCACGGCAGGTTGGCGAAGACGTCGAAACGGGCGACGTCGCCGTCGATGGCTTCCCCGAGGATGCGGCCGAACAGGTGGGACCCGGTCACGCCGTGACCGCTGTAGCCGTGTGCAAAGTAGGTGTTCGGCCCCAACCGGCCCATCTGCGGCATGCGCGTGAAAGACAGTGCGAAGTTGCCGCTCCACGCGTATTCCACCGGCACGCCGCGCAGTTCGGGAAAGACGCGCTCCATGGCGGGAATAAGCTTGGCGCGGACGTCAGCCGGGCCCGTGCCGCCGTAGATCGTGCCGCCTCCGAAGAGCATGCGCCGATCGGCGGAGAGGCGGTAGTAATCGAGAATGTAGCGCAGGTCCTCGACGCAGCTGTCGGTCGGCAGCACCGCTTCGGCCGTGGCCGACGGCAGCGGCGCGGTCGCGATGATCTGTGTCGAGACCGGCATTACCCGTGAAGCCAGCGCCGGCACTACGGCACCGAGGTAGGCGTTGCCGCACAGCACCAGCGTTCGGCAACGGAGCTCGCCACGGTCGGTATGCACCACTGGCCGCCCCTCTATGTCATCGACCCGACGCACGGGGGAGCGCTCGTAGATCGTGGCGCCGAGCGACTCCAGCGCCGCGGCCTCGCCCAGCGCCAGGTTGAGCGGATGCAGATGTCCGCCGCGGCGGTCAAGCATGCCGCCGACATAAACCTCGGAGCCCACGTGGCGGCGCAGCGCCGGCCGGTCGAGCAACTTGAAATCGTCCATGCCGTGCCGACGCCATAGCCGCTGCCGCGCCTCCAGCTCGCGCATCTGCTTGTCCGTGCACGCCGCAAAGATGTTGCCGTCCTTTAGGTCGCAGCGAATGTCGTAGCGCTGCACGCGCTCGCGAATGATGCGGCCGCCCTCCTGCAGCATCGGCGCGATGCGTGCGGCGGCGGCGCTGCCGAAGCGGCGCTCGATCCGGTCGAGCCCGGCGTTCAACCCGTTGACCAGCTGCCCGCCGTTGCGTCCCGAGGCACCCCAGCCGATGCGGGCACCTTCGACGACGGCGACGGCGTGGCCCCGTTCGGCCAGGTGCAGCGCCGTGGAGAGACCGCTGTAACCGGCGCCGACCACGCAGACGTCGTGGTCCGCGCGGCCCTGCAGGGCGGGTCGCGCCAGCGTGTCGTTGCGGCTCGCCGCGTAGTAGCTGCCGGTATGCTCGAAGGTGTCCGGGTAGCCGTGGCGCGGCTCGAACATCACACGACCTCCAGGTAGCTCGAGAGCTCAAAGGCCGACACGTGCTCGGCGAAGGTGTCGATCTCCTGCTGCTTGCAAGCGCGGTACATCGCGACGAAGTCGGCCGGCAGGATCTCGCGGACGAGCGGCGCTCCGTCGAAGAGATCCAGTGCCTGCTGCCAGCGCCGCGGCAGCAGGGCGGACCCGGCGTCGTAGGCATTGCCGGAAACCGGCGCCGGCGGGCGTAGTCCCCGCTGCAAGCCGTGCAGGCAGGCGCCGAGCACGGCGGCGAGGACCAGGTAGGGATTCGCGTCGGCGCCCGCGACGCGGTGCTCGATGCGCTTTGCCTCGGCCGGTCCGCCCGGGATGCGCAGCGCCGCGGTGCGGTTCTCGTAGCCCCAGGCCACCCGCGTCGGCGCGTGCGAGCCGGCGCACAGCCGGCGGTAGGAATTGAGGTGTGGCGCGAACAAGGCCGCGCAGGGCTCGAGCCCGTCCAGCACGCCGGCGACGGCGCCAAGCAAGGCAGCGGAGCCAGTATCGGTGCCGTTGTCGAAGACATTGCGGCCGGCGCCGTCAAGCATGCTCAGGTGCACGTGCATGCCACTGCCCGGCTTGTCGGCATAGGGTTTGGCCATGAAGCTCGCGACGAGCCCGTGTCTGCGCGCCACACCGCGCACGAGATGCTTGAACAAGATGGCGTCGTCCGCCGCCCTCAGGGGATCGGCGACGTGCAGGAGATTCAGCTCGAACTGGCCTGCGCCGGTCTCCGCCAGAGCCGTGTCAAGGGCGATACCCTGCAGCTCGCAGGCGCGGTAGACGTCGCTCAGGAAGGCGTCGAAATGCTCCAGCTCGGACAGCGGCAGCGCCGAGTCGGGTGGCAAGGGCCGTCCGGTAACCGGCGAGTGGGGCGGTAACGGGATGCCATCGGCAACCACGGTCAGGTAGAACTCGAGTTCCACGGCCACGACCGGCGTCAGTCCGGCCGCGGCGAAGCGCGCGTTGACGCTCTCCAGTACCCGCCGCGGGTCGCCGAGGAACGGCCGCCCGTCGTCGTGGCTCAGCGTCAACGGCACCAGCGCGGAGGTGTGCTCCAGCCAGGTCACCGGCACCGGGCCGCGACCGGTCCACGCACAGCAACCGTCGCGGTCGCCGGAGGCGAAGACGAGGGGACTGCTTTCGATGTCCCGCCCCCACACGTCCAGGTTGCACAGCGACAACGGCAGCCGCGCGCCGCCCGAGAGCAGCTTGTCGAGCGCACGCAGCGGATAACGTTTGCCACGGAGGACGCCGTTCTGATCGACCACGGCGGCGTACGCCGAGCGGCATTCGGGGTGACGTCGGAGGAAGTCGGCGCTGAGGCTTGGAGTCACTACGGCTGCGGGGAGATGTCCTGGCCGTGGCAGCGGCCGGACCGGATTGTATCGGGCAGCTCCCTTCAATTCGAGCTTGAGCCACGCCGTGAGCCGGGCCCGTGAAAACCCGAGCACGGCGGGACGGGCGCCGCGACGGCGCTGGCGCCACGGCCTGCCGGCGCCCCCTTCACGCGAACTGTTCGTGGAAACGGGACAGAATCCCGCACATCGGAAGCACGCCGGTCGCAGGCACAAAAAAACCCGGCTAGACCGGGCTCTTCTTACCTTAGCCGCTCGCGCGGGCTGGGCGTTTAATTGGTGGGCCATGTAGGAATCGAACCTACAACCAACTGATTAAGAGTCAGCTGCTCTACCAATTGAGCTAATGGCCCGCGTGCGGGATGGCTGCCGGCCGCGGGGGTGCGGCCGGCAGCCCGGTTTGGGGTGGACGATGGGGATCGAACCCACGACATCAGGAGCCACAATCCTGTGCTCTACCAACTGAGCTACGCCCACCATAGAACTCGCGTTCTGCTCCCGCATCACATCAGACTTGGCGCGCCTGGCAGGATTCGAACCTGCTACCCTCGGCTTAGAAGGCCGATGCTCTATCCACATGAGCTACAGGCGCACATGCCCCGGGAGTCGCGAACCAGACATCATGGGGCTTTCGCAACCCCGCGGCGCGACGCGCCTGACACCAAGTTCGACTGGTCGGGGCAGAGGGATTCGAACCCCCGACCCCCTGCTCCCAAAGCAGGTGCGCTACCAGACTGCGCTATGCCCCGGCGTCGTTTGCCTAACAGCCGACCCGACGGGAGGGGCGATGATACGCAGGGCTCCGGTGAGCGTCAACGCCCGCGGCTTGCGCGACCGCTGCGCACTCGGCACCATGAGCGCCCCGTCGAGGACTGCGCGCCGCCTGCCGCGCGCCGCCACGCATTCCCCGACCGTCCCCTCAACCAGCCGGAGTACCGCATGAGCCGCGTCAAACTCGCAACCACCCTGGGCGACATCACGCTCGAACTGAACTCGGAGGCCGCCCCCGAGACCACTCGCAATTTCCTCGAGTATGTCGAGAGTGGCTTCTACGACGGCACCATTTTCCATCGCGTCATCAACGGGTTCATGATCCAGGGCGGTGGCATGGACAGCGAGATGCGCCAGAAATCCACCAACGCGCCGATTCGCAACGAGGCCAACAACGGGCTCAGCAACAAGACCGGCACCATCGCCATGGCCCGCACCTCCGATCCGCACTCGGCCTCGGCCCAGTTCTTCATCAACGTCAAGGACAACGACTTCCTCGACCACAGCAGCGAGACCGCCCAGGGCTGGGGCTACTGCGTGTTCGGCAAGGTCGTCGAGGGCATGGACACGGTCAACGCGATCAAAGAGGTCGCGACCACCAGCCACGGCCCGCACCAGGACGTGCCGGCCGAACCCGTCTCGATCACGAGCGCGAGCGTCGTCGACTGAAGCGGCGCAGCGCGGGCAGCCTGCCGGCATGACGACACTGTTCGTCTCGGACCTGCACCTGAGCGCCGCGCGACCGGACAAGCTGACGCTGTTCGAAACCTTCCTCGCGCATGCGCGGCGCTCGGCGAACGCGCTCTACATCCTCGGCGACCTGTTCGAGGTGTGGCTGGGCGACGATGACGATGACCCCGCCCACCGGGCCGTCATCGCCGCCCTCGCCGCGACCAGTGCCGCGGGCGTCGCCCTGTTCTTCGCCCACGGCAACCGCGACTTTCTCTGTGGCAGCCGCTTCGCCGCGCAGACCGGGGCGACGCTGCTGCCCGATTACGCCACCGTAGACCTCGGCGGCGAACGCGCCGTCGTCACCCATGGTGACCTGCTGTGCACGCGCGACGTCGCCTACCAGCGCTTTCGCCGCGTCGTGCGCCACCCGCTCGTGCGCGGCCTGTTCCTCGCCACGCCGCTGCGCTGGCGCCAGCGTATCGCGCAAGGCACCCGGCGCGGCACGCAGGCATCGGCGGGGCGCAAGGCGGGCGAGATCATGGACGTCGAACCCGCTGCGGTGCGCGATGTCCTGGCCGCGCACGACGCGACACTCCTCATCCACGGGCATACCCACCGCCCCGCCATCCACGATCTCGAGGTCGGTGGCCGCGCCTGCCGGCGCATCGTGCTCGGCGACTGGTATACCGACGACGACGTCGTGCGCATCGATACCGGGCAGGTCGAGCGCCTGCGCATCGACGAGTTCCTCGCCGGCGCCTGAGCGTCGCGTGCGCGGCCGGCGCCGCTCAGTCGAACGCGATGGCCACGCCCGCGATGACGATCACCCAGGCAACCAGCACGCGCCGCACCAGGCCGTACATCTGGTTGACGCGATAGGTGCGCGAGTCGCCGCTGATGACGTCGCGGATGCGACCGTGGTCGACAGCGGCGAGCGCGCAGCGCGCGACCAGCGAAGCGCTCACGCGCCAGCGCGCGAGCCCGATCGCGCGCAACTCCTCGAGCACCGGCACCAGCGTGCCCGCGATGCCGAAGGTCAGCACGCTGAGCCGTGCCGGCAGGTACTCGAGCGCTTCGAGCAACGTCATCAGCGGGCCGTCGAGGCCATCGTCCTGACGGTGGCTGCGGCGCAGGTTGGCGCACAGGCGGTAGAGCACGGCGCCCGGCGCGCCCAGGAGCAGGAACCAGAACAGCGGCTGGAACCAGGCGTACTCGGCGCCGAGCGCGATCTGCGCGATCTCCGCGCGTGTCGCATCGAACTCCGGATCGCCGCGCAGCGGGCCGAGTTCGACCGGCAACGCGTGCCGTAGGTAACCCGGCATCGTGGCAGCCGCCTCGCTCGCGTGCTGCGCAGCGATCATGCGCTGGTGTGCCGCGACCTCCTCGGCGAGATCCTCGGGGCCCAGGGTCAGCAGCAGGACGG
>JAPOKK010000006.1 GCA_029977665.1 Pseudomonadota bacterium
ATCTTCAAGTCGCTCGGCCAGTTGCAGGACAGCTCCGGCGCCATCGATCTCAACGACGAAGAGCTCAAGCTGCTCGGCGAGATCGTCGACTTCCAGCACGACGAGCGCATCCGTGCACGCGTCGAGGCCGAGGTGAAGGACCCCGATACCGCCGAGAAGCTCAAGCACTGGTACCGCCCGTGGTGCAAGCGGCCCTGTTTCAACGACGAATACCTGCCGACGTTCAATCGCGACAACGTGACCCTGGTCGACACCAGCGACTTCGGTGGCGTCGAGCGCGTGACCGAGAAGGGCGTGGTCGTCGACGGCGTCGAGTACGAACTCGACTGCCTGATCTTCGCGACCGGTTTCGAGGTCAGCCGCGCGACCTACACGCGCCAGGCGGATCTCGAGATCATCGGTCGTGATGGCGTCAAGCTGGGTGACCACTGGGCGCAGGGCATGCGCACCTACCAGGGCCTGATGGCCCATGGCTTCCCCAACTGCTACCACATGGGCTTCACACAGACCGGCTACACGCCGAACTTCACCTACATGCTCAACAACCAGTCGCTGCACCTCGCCGCGATGCTGGCCGACGCGAAAGCGCAGGGCATCAGGGCACTCGAGCCCACGCAACAGGCCGAGGAGGATTGGCTGGCGCTGGTTACCGCGCCGAACGCGATGACCGAATATCTCGCCAATTGCACGCCCGGCTATTACAACGCCGAGGGCAACGCCAAGGCCAACAACGACGGCTTCCTGCAGGGGCATTACCCGGAAGGCGGTCTGGCCTTCTACGAGATGCTCGACGAGTGGCGCGCCAAGGGCGACTACGAGGGCCTCGCTGTCCGCCGTTGAAACCTGGGGCGACGGCGGGAGCGCAGGCGCGCCCCGCCGCACCTGTGTCCCGCGCACACGTGCTCCGAGCGCTGCCCGCGGGCGCGGATTCCGGGGTTTTTGCGCTAGACTCACGGACGCCGCGGCCTGCCCCGTGGAGGGCTGCGCGGTATGCGCCGGGCGCTTGCCCGGTCGGTCGAACGTGAACTCGGCGTGATCCCCGTGCGGGCGCCGTGACGCCCGGACCAGGTACGAGGGAACATGGACGAGAGCAGGAAGCAGGCTTTCTTCGCGGCGCTTTTCCGCCGGGGGCTCGGTGAGTTCCCGATGCTGCGCCGGGTCGGCGAAGAAGCGCGAATCGGCGCGCTGGCGATGAACAAGGGCCGGCTCGTGTTCAAGGATCGGGCCATCCTCAAGGACGTGCCGTTCAGCAACGTCGCACCCTGCTGGGATCTCGGCCTGGTCGGAGCGCTGGCCGATTTGCAGGGCGAGGAGTGGCAGAGCCTGAGCTTTCTCGGCGTGAACCGTTGCGAGATCAGGACCGACCTCAGCTCGACGCGACACGACGTGCTCGGACGCATCGTGTCGACCACCGGCGACAACATCCTCGAATTCAAGGGCAGCGTGTACCGCGGGTTCCGCCTGCTGCTCGATGCCGGTCTGCTGCCGATCGTCCTACCGCTGCCGATTGGTACGCGGGAGCACGTCATGGGACTCGCCGTGGCCGATTTCCGTTTCGCCACCGTGCCGCTCGATGCCCTGATCCGGGTCAACGACCTCGTACGTCACGTCACCGATGAGCAGGTCGAACTCGACGTGCACGAAGTCGACATGGACGAAGCGGAATTCGATGCGCTGTTCGACCAGTTTCGCCACGCGCAGCGCGCGGAGAGCCCGGCCTGATCGAACGGCGCGCGCCCGCGCGCGGCGCCTCATGGTATCGTTGTTACGCGCTGCTACCCGCCATCGTGGCATTGCCCATGCGTCTGTCTGCCGTTGTCTGTCTTGCCTGCCTGCTGCCGTTCGCCGCGCCGGGCGACGAATGGGAGGTAATCGAGATCCCGGTCGGTGCGCAGGGCGGCGCGCGGGCCGCTCTGCCGCGCCCCGAGCGCGGCATGTCCTCCGATACGGTCCTGGCGCGATTCGGCGAACCGATTTCCATCACCGCGCCCGTCGGCGAGCCGCCGATCAGCCGCTGGACGTATGCCGATTTCACCGTCTACTTCGAAGGTGACACGGTCATTCACAGCGTGCTCCCGCACACGCCCGCGCGGCGCGTGCCGCGAGACTGAGCGGCCAGGCACGGCGGGCGCCCCGTGTCGCGGGTATGCCGCTTGCCCGGGCGGGAGCGGCGAACGTTTCAGCGCAGGTTGCGCGCCCCGAAGAATGCGAGCACGGTCAGGTCTTGTTCGATATCGAAGAACGAGTGCGCGGTCGTGGCGCGCACGAACAACACGTCGCCGGGGCCGATGGTGTGTTCGACGGCACCGATGCGCAAGCGGGCACGACCCTGCAGGACCACGTAGACTTCGTCCTCCGCGTGCGGCGCCTGAAGATCGCGGCAGCCCACCGGCAGGTGATAGACGATGCCGCTCATCGAGGGGCGGTTGAGGAACTCGTGGATACGGGGTTGCTCGCCCGCGACCTTGTCTATCAGCTCGGGGACCCGGAAGACTTCCCAGTCGGCGTTGTCGTCGCTCATATCTGTATTGTTGCTCCGTGTCGGATGGGGCCTGGTAAGTGTGGCGGGACGCTAACCGGAAAGCCCGGCGCTGTCGGAAGCCGCCGCAAACCTACATCACGCACGCCGGCGCGTCATGTCCGCCGACGCGCAACGGCCGACGCCGCTGCTGCAGGCGCCCGTTCATGTCGGTGTGAACTGCTTGAGATAGGCGCTCTTGTGTTTCAACTTGCCGCGTTCGAAGGTGAAGATGTCGACGCCACGCGTGACACGCGGTTTGCCGTCGGCCGAGGTCCACGCGAAGTCCCATTCGCAGTGGGCGTGATTCCCGGCGACGACGAGAGGGCCGACCGGTGTCAGTGCACCGTCAGGATAACGGCCGAACACGCGCGCCAGCGCAGCGCGGATCGCTGCCGGGCCGGTATGCGTGCGCCCGGCGCGGTCCGGTCCGGCCGGCTCGTGGTAGGAGCCATCGGCGGCAAACACGGAGACGATGGTCTCGATGTCCTGCGCGTTACAGGCCTCGACGAGACTTTCAATCGTGCGTTCGATGCTCATCGTGATGCGCCTCGCAGTGGTTCTCGGGTAGGCTGCCAGCGTATCGATCATGTCGCGATGACGCACGCAGCGCCAGCCCGCCGGCGCCGGCTGATGCGGGTCAACTCCGAGCGTGCCGGGTGGCCATACACTGCGGTTTCGGCAACGCGGGCACGGTTCGACGTTCCATGCGTCGGCCTGTCACGACAGGTTCGTGCCGTCCGCGGCGCTACTTTCCATGCAGGCAGGAGGAACCATGATCGACAACCACACGCTCGAAGCGATGACCTCGGCGCCGGCGGAACACTTCGATTCCCCGCTGGCAGTAACGCGCGATGATCGGCTGAGCCACGCGCAGAAGGAAGCCGTGCTGCAGGCCTGGTCGGCCGCCTGCCGGCGCAACCAGGGAGCCGGTGGCACCGTTCCGGTGGGCCTCGATCATGCCTACCTGAAAGAGGTCGAGCACGCCATTGACCGGCTCGCCGAACTGCGACGCTCCTGAACGTCGCGGACCGGGAGGCGCCGGGCCGCCGGAAACGCGCACCGCGTCTCATTCCGCCACGACCCGGCACTGTGTGCGGCCCGCGTGTTGCGACGCAACCCGCATTTGTGACGATCGCGGGTTTGCTCCGCAGGGCGGCTGAGCTTAACTCACCAACGGGCCGCGCGGATGCCTGGCCCGGTGGGCGACGCCGGTGCATTCAGTCCGGCGTGCGCGGCAGGGACACGGAGGTGCGCATGACGAGGCAAGACCAGTTGGCACGGCGATCGCGAACGCGGCGGCATGTGGGTCGCCGGTATCCGCGATAGCGCTGGCGATGACACCCCTGGTGCAGGACGCGCCGGCGCGCCCCGAGCCACCCCCGGCCGGCCGGCGCGAAGCCCGTTTCGCGGCAGCGGAGCGCATCCGCATGCTCTTCGCACAGGCCGCGCCCGGGCTTGCCGTCAATGCGCTGGTCGGCGCCGCGCTGGTCGCCTTCCTGTGGCACGCGGTCGACCCGAGCCGGGCGCTGACCTGGCTCGTCGCGCTGTTGCTCACCGTACTGCTGCGCGCGTTGCTCGTACTCGCCTGGTCCCGCCGACAGCCGGTGCCGCGCCAGTTGGAACGCTGGCGGGTCGCGCAGTCGATCGGCGCACTCGCGGCCGGAGCCGTGTGGGGCGCGGCGCCATGGGTCTTCGGCGCGACGACCCGTTTCGAGGAGCACGTGCTGATCATGCTGGTGTGCGGCGGCATGGCCTGCGGTGCGATTCCCGTGCTTGCCTCCGAGTTGCGCACCTACGTCGCTTTCGCCGGCCCGCTCGGCATAGGCGTGATGAGCTGGCTGCTCTCGCGCGACGGTGCCCCGTATCCGCTCCTCGCCGGTTTCGCCGCCCTGTTCTTCGCTGCCATGGCTGCGACGGCGCGCAACTATGCTCGCAGCCTGACCCATGCGTTGATGTTCACCGCGGCCAACCGGCGCCTGTCGTCGACCCTGCTGCGAGCCCGCGACCGGGAGACGCTGCTCCGCTACGACCACGAACGCTTGCGGGACTTCGCCGAGCTGGGCGCGGATCTCTACTGGGAAACCGACGCCGACCTGCGGCTCACGTTCGTGTCCGAGCGTTGCAACGAGCTGCTCGGCGTGGGCGCAGAGCAGTTGATCGATCGCACCGCAGCCGAAGGTGCGCGCCTGTTCGGCGAATCATGGACGATGGCATTGCAGGCGATGGCGCGCGGTGAGGGTTTCCGTGCCGTCAGGTTGAGCTTCGTGCGCGGGGACGGCAAGCGCATGCACCTGCTCGCGAGCGGCAAGCCGGTGCTCGACAATGGACGCGGGCTGCGCGGTTACCGCGGCACGCTGCGAGACATCACCGCCCAGCAGGCGCTGACCGAGCGACTCGCGCACCAGGCCGCGCACGATCAGCTCACCGAACTCATCAATCGCCGCGAGTTCGAGCATCGTCTCGAACGTGCGGTAGCCAGTGCCGAGCCGGCCAAGCCGCACGTCCTGCTGTGCATGGACCTCGATCGATTCAAGGTCATCAACGACAGCTGCGGGCACGCGGCCGGTGACGCGGTACTGCGCGACATCGCGGCACTCATCCGCGGTCGGCTGCGCAGCCGCGACAGTTGCGGCCGCCTTGGCGGTGACGAGTTCGCGGTACTGATGGAGCAGTGCCCGCTCGAAGCGGCGCTCGTCGTCGCCGAGGCGCTGCGTGCCGGCATCGCCAACTACCGCTTCGAGTGGGCCGGGCAGTCTTTCTCGCTCGGCGTGAGTATCGGTGTGGTGGCGTTCAACGGCGCGTGCGGCGATCCCGCGCGCCTGCTCAGCGCTGCTGATGCGGCGTGTTATGCGGCCAAGGCCGCGGGGCGCAATCGCATCGAGATTGCCGACGGCACCGCGGTGCCGAGTGTCATCGTCGCGCGCCGTCCCGCGCACGGCTGAGCGTCGATCTCATCGGCTCACTGCATCGGCCATCCCGGCCGTCGCACGCGTGCCCTGACCCGGGTCAGAAGAAACGCAGCTTGCGCGAACTTTACAAAGTTTTTGACCCCGATCGCCCACGCTGCGTCCGATGAAACCAAAATGGGGCCTCACGGGCGCCGCATGCCCGGCTATCGTTTCGAAAGGGGTTCATGATGAGAAACAAGCTCGCGTTCGACGAGCAGCGCACTGTCTTCAATGGCCGCGCCCTGCTCCTCGCCGCGCTCCTCGCGAGCGCGCTGATCTTCTCCGCCGGCAGTCATGCCGCCGCGATCTATGCCGATGACCTGGCGGGCGACGAGCGCGTCACGACGTTCGAGGGCTTCGTCGGCTTTGACAGTTTCATCATCGTCGCCAACACCGGTCAGAAGTGGGACCACGACGACGCCCTGTTCAGCCACACGGGCACGTTTGCGGGACTCGGCCTCAGCACGCGCATCCCGCTCACCGGTGGCACCAACACGGTCATGCTCACGCAGGCTGCGGGTGCGGGAATCCTGGTGGAGTTCGATGTGCCGGTAGGCCTGGCCGGGGCCACCATCTTCGGCGATCGGACGACCGCGACGTTCTTCAATCAGTCCGGTGCGGTGCTCGGCTCGGTGACCAGCGACCTGTTCGCCAACCGGCAGTTCATCGGCTGGTCCGCCGACCCGGGTACGGGCTGGATCCAGAGCGTGTTGTTCGACGACTACTACCCGGCCGACAGCCGCGGTCTTGCCATCGACAACCTGGTGCGCGGCAACCCGGTGCCGCTGCCGGCGCCGGCACTGTTGCTCGGCGTGGGCCTCGCGGGACTTCTCGCACGGCGCCGGCGCCAGGCTGCCTGAGGCAGCCTCGCCCGTGCGTCGTTCGGCGTGGACGGCGCACGCGACATGATGACCACGTGCATGGCGGTGGCCGTGCTAGGCTGCGGCCCGCACGAATCGACGTGCGTCGCAAACGGAGGTCTCCATGGCGTTGAAACTATCGTGTGCTTTCGCCACTTCGCTCGATACGCCCGAGCATACCCGCATCGCCGAGTCGCTCGGCTACGAGCGGGCCTGGTACTACGATTCCCCGGCACTCTACCCGGACGTCTGGGTGCAGCTGTGCCGCGCCGCCGAGCGCACCGAGCGCATCGGCCTTGGTACCGGGGTGCTGGTGCCGCACCTGCGCCACCCGATGACCAACGCTGCCGCCATCGCGACGCTGGTCGATGCCGCCGGCGCCGAGCGTGTCGCGATCGGCATCGGCACCGGTTTCACTGCCTGCGTCAGCATGGGCCGGCGGCCGCTCACCTGGCGCTATGTCAACGAGTACGTCGCGGCCCTGCGCGCGCTGCTGCGCGGGGAGGAGATCGAGTGGGACGGCGGCCGTGCGCGCATGATGCACTGGCCGGGATACGGTGCCGCGCGGCCGATCGAAGTGCCGTTCGTATTCGCCGCCGGCGGTCCCAAGGGCATCGCGGCGGCAAAGGCGGCGGAAGGCGTGTTCGGTGTCTTCCAGCCGGTGCCGGATTTCGACTGGAGCGTCGTGCTGATCCTCGGCACCGTGCTCGATGCGGGTGAGTCGGCGGGATCGACGCGCGCGATCGAGGCTGCCGGCCATGCCGGAACCGTGATGTTTCACTATGCCGTCGAGCACAACATGCTCGACATGATCGCCGGTGGCGAGCAGTGGCTGGAATCCTACCGCGCGCTGCCCGAACAAACGCGTCACCTGACCATGCACGACGGCCACCTGGTCGGCGTCAACGACCACGACCGGCCCTACGTCAACGGCGAGCTGCTCGCCGGCCACGGTCTGGCGATGGATCGCGGCGCCTGGCGCGAGCGGCTTGCCGCGCTCGCTGAAGGCGGTGCGACCGAGGTCGCCTACCAGCCTGCCGGCCCCGACATCCCGCGCGAACTCGAGGCCTTTGCGGACGCGGCGAACGGCTGAGCCGCGTGTTTGGCGCGCCGCACGGCAGCAGGCCGTGCGGCGTGTGCTCACGAGACGCTGGCGACGTAGTCGAAGTCCTCGCGCATGGTGCGACTCGACAGCCAGTAGCAGAACGAGGCGAGCGCGTAGAACACCATGTTTACGCCGAGCAGCGCGTAGCGCAGCGATTCCTGGCCGTACTCGGGGCGCAGCAGGTCGCTGATCCAACCGGTCGTCGCCGGCCCGCACATCAGCCCGATGATGTTGATGACGAAGAACAGCACCGCCGCGGCGGTGACCCGCATGCGTGGCGTGGCGAGGCTCTGCGAGGCGGCGAACGCCGGCGCCTGGTAGATCTGCCCGCACAGGCCGGGGATCATCAGCAGGCCGATCGCGAGCGGCGTGTACTCGCACAGGAACGCGGCCGCGGAGCCCGGCACGGCGATGGCCATCGAAATCATCGGCAGCAGGGCATAGGCGCGGCGATCGTGTTTCGCCCAGGCATCGGCGATGAAACCGCCGGCGAACGTGCCGACGCCGACGCCGCCGGCCATGATGAAGGCGGCCGCCTGGCCCTGCTGTACGGCGGACAGGCCGTGCGAGCGTTCCAGGAACAGGGCCAGCATGAACGACGTCGAGTAGGTCGCGAAGGCGTACAGGCCGGACGCCAGCGCGAGGTAGCGGAACGAGCGTCTTGCCCACAGGAAGGCGAACACCTCGCGTGCCGGCGGCAGGCTGCTCTGCTCCTGCCGCGGCGGCTCGCGCACGGTCAGCAAGAGCAGCGCGGCGACCAGGATGCCGGGCAGGCCGACGACGACGAAGGCCATGCGCCAGCCGATGATCTCGCGCAGGTAGCCGCCGGCGAGAAAGCCGATCACGATGCCGGCGGAAACTCCCATCGAGTAGAGCGAGAGCGCGCCGCCGCGCTTCTCCGCCGGTACGTAGTCGCTGATCATCGAGATGGCCGGCGGACTGCAGCCGGCCTCGCCGATACCGACCCCCACGCGGCAGGCGAGCAGGGTGGCGAAACCCCGCGCGGCGCCGGACAGGGCCGTCATCGCGCTCCACAAGGCGACGCACACGGCCATCACCGTACGCCGCGGGTAGCGATCGGCGAGGCGTCCGATGGGGATGCCCATGGTGGCGTAGAAGATGCCGAACGCGGTGCCCGAGAGCAGCCCCAGGTGGACGTCCTCGAGTTCCAGCTCCTGCTTGATGGGCGATAGCAGGATGGCGAGGATCTGGCGGTCGATGAAATTGATCGTGTAGGCGAGGAAACACACGCCGACCACGTACCAGACGTAGACATTGCTCGCCGCCGGCTGCGTCGGCGCTGCGCTCGCGGATGGCTTCATCGGGCCGCTCCTCGTGGTGTCACGGATGGCGGGGGAGACACCCTCGGAGTCTCGCGCGGTCGCCAATGGCGCCGATGATAGCGCCGTCAGCGTCGAGTGCGTGCGTCCGCCGCCGGCCGTGCGCCGCCGCGTGACGCTCGGGGCGTCGTTTTTCCGGCTGCGGTGGCGCGTGGCAGCACACGCCGGTGATTCGGGCGACAATGCACCGCTTTCCCGTCAGCCGGAGCCTGCCTTGGAACTCGTCTGGATTCCCATCAGCGTGTTCGCCGCGCTCATGCAGGCGATTCGCACCGCCGCGCAGAAGACACTCAACCAGCGCATGTCGACGATGGGCACGACCTACGTGCGGTCATTCGCCGGCCTGCCGTTCCTGGTCGTCTTCCTCGTCGCCGTGCTCGGCATCGAAGGCGGTGCCGCGCCCGACTGGCAGCCCGCGTTCTTCCTCCTCGCGGCAGCCGGCGCGCTGACCCAGGTGGTCGCGACGGCGCTGCTGATCAAGCTCTTCACGCTCAAGACGTTCGCTGTCGGCAGCATGCTGATCAAGAGCGACATCCTGATGACCGCGCTGATCGGCACGCTGTGGTTCTCGGAGGATCTCTCGCCGCTCGGCTGGCTCGCGCTGCTGGTGGTCCTCGCCGGTGTGCTGTTTCTGCTCGGCGCGCGTTTCGGGCCGCGTGCCATCGCGCCCGGCGAGGAGTCGGTCGGCGGCTTGCTGCGCGGGCGGGCGACGCGCGTCGCGCTGGGCTGTGCGCTGATGTTCTCGTTCTCCTACCTGTTCGTGCGCGAGGCGACGCTCGCCATCGGCCCCGGGACTTTTCTCTGGCGCGGTGGCTGGACGGTAGTGACGGTCACGGGCATGCAGGTGGTCGCCCTCGGCGCCTGGCTGCTCGTCACCGAGCCGAGGGTGTTCACCCAGTTGTGGCCGAACCGCGGCCTGGTCGGCTTCATCGGCCTGACCAGCGCGCTCGGATCGATTGGCTGGTTCACCGCCTTCGCGCTCGAGAACGCGTCCTACGTACGGGCAGTGGCGCAGGTCGAGGCGGTGTTCACCATCCTCATCTCGTGGTTCTATTTCCGTGAGTCGGTGCGGCGCATGGAGCTTGTCGGCATCGTGACGATGATCGTCGGCGTGCTGATGTTCCGGCTGGTCGACTAGCGTCGCCTCGAAGGAGCGGGAACCGCCCTCGCGCCGGACGGTGCCGGCGGCGGCGACCGGTCGAGCACGCCCGGCACAGAACGCGTCACGCAGCACGTTCCCTGTCCTGATACCGACTCGCCGCGCCGGGTCGTCAAAGCCGGCTCATGCGGTGAATCGCCCGGCGGCGGCGTTGCTGTGCCAGGGCGCGTCACCGTCAGTCCGTGCGCACTGCGGACTCTCGCTCAGTCCCAATCCCACACGGGTTCGCCGAGATCGATGTCGTCGCTCTCGGTGAACACGCCGGCGGCCGCGCCGGTGACAGCGCCGACGGCAGGTGCACCGACGGCTGCGCCGCCGAGGGCGCCGAGCCCGGCACCGGTCACGCCGCGCTCACCGCTGGTCGTGCCGCAGGCGGCGCAGGCGAGTGTCGTCAACAGTAGGCCGAGTTTCAGCAAGTGTCGTTGGTGCATGAGGTCCTCCTTCAGTCGGGCGTGCGGGTTCTGAGCTGGTCCCACGGGACGACGATCGTTTCATCGTCTCCGAGGCTCGTGAGTTCCTCGAGTAGTCCGTCGTTGGTGTCGATGACGGCATACAGGTAACCGCCGCGCGCTACGACGAAATTCTCGATTTCACCGATCGTGCCGCCGGCGTTGCCCTGCACCTCCGTGCCAATCAGTTCGGCGGTGCGAAATCCTTCGTCGATGACGCGCAGTTTCTGCACATCGCTGCGATCGAGCACGACGACGCGGTCGTCGGCCATGGCGGGTGCCGCGACGAGACCCAACGACGTGATGAGAGCGAGGCCGGCGGCGTAGCGTTTGCGTAGTGAGATGATGAGGCTCCCAGGGGCGCAGTGCGGCCCGTGCTTGAAGTAGTGACGGCCAATGCAGACAGCGTGCCAGCAGTGGTGTCGCATGCCCGGAACGGGCCGATGCGCCGCGGTGCCGGGCATGTAGGTCATGCGGAACGTCCGCGCGCGCACTGGCACTGCAGACCTTACACGCGGCGCGTGTAAAGCTTGCAGCGCGGCAGTTGTCATGCCCCGTCGGCCATCGTCCGCGGCGTGAACAGGGTGCCGGTCGACAACAAGTGGGTGATCGGCGCTAAACATTCGATGGCCGAGCGGGTAGGGTAGCGATCGACGGCAACGGCGAATGTCGGTGCGGAACCCATTGGCCGCTTGCCCGTCTCACTGCCGGGTCTCACGAGGAACGATCTTGGAGCGCGACGAGCACATTCCCGAAGCAACGATTCCCGCTGATCGTCCGGATGCGCGCGCGGGGGCGGGCATGCGTGCCGGCATCGTGGGCGACCTGTGCCAGGATATCGCCGCCGGACATCCGCTGATTTGCGTGTGCGACGCGGGCCATGCACGCACGCAGGCACTGGAAGCACTCGCCGCGGCGCATGGCGAACTCGGACACATGGTCCACGTCGCGGCGCCGCACGCCGGCGCCCTGCTCGATGATCTCGTGCACGTGCTTGCGCCCGGCGCACCCGAACTCGATGCACGCATGGCGCGGCGCGAACTCGCCGTGCAACTGACGCGCATCGCGCAGACGGCGCGACCGATCGCCCTGATCGACGACGCGCACACGCTGTTGCCCGAAGACATCGACCTGTTGCTGCACTTCTTCCCCGGGCGGCGCGCGACGCTGGTACTCGCCGGCAGCGGCAACCCGGCAATCTGGTTCACCGGCAGCGGTCCCGGGGTATCGGCGTTCGAGGCCGCGGTGGTCTACGAACTCGGTGGCGAGCGCGAGGGCGACGGCGGACACGCGGAGCGCGTGGACGAAGCGGCGCCGGCGCACGATGCGAGTGAGCCGGAGAGCGCATCGTCCGATGCCGCGGTGACACCGCGAGACGCGCACGAGGCGCTGCTCGCCGATGAGTCGCACGGCCTGCACTCCGATGAGGACGCCGACGACACCGTGCCCGGCGAGGCGGGCGGGTCGCGCGCCCAGGCGCTTGAAGCGGATGGCGTCGCCACGGCCTTGCCGCCCTGGTCGGTGTCCGCGGAGCTGCCTGCCAGCGACTCGGGGCAGCAGGATTCGGACCGCTTGCAGGCCGAAAGTAAGCGAGCACTCACTGCGATCGAAGAGCAGGCCACGGATGCGTCCAGCGCCAGCACGCCGATCGTGACCGAGCCTGTGGCCGGGGCCCAGGCGGCGCGTTTTGCCGACGCGCCCACGGCGCCGCCGGGCGAGCCGGACGCCGAGCTGGGCGTCGGCGTTGCCGCGACACCCCCGAGCGCCCGGCCGCGCCATCCGCAGGCCGATGCCGCGAGCGGCGCCCGAGACACCCAGCGAGCGTCACCGTCGCCTGATAGTACCGGCGCATGGGACTCTGATGTTGGGCTCTCCGGCGATAGTAAGCGCTCACGTCAAACGGCAGCGCCGGGGCTCGGCAGCGCTCGGGCAGCGGCGGCGAGCGGGCCTGCGCACACTGCGGACGACGCCGCCGGCGTCGCACGCCGCAACCGCTACCTGGCGCTTGCCGCGATCGCCGTCATCGCGGTGGTCACGCTGTTGAGCCGCCTGCCGGACAAGCGTGGCGATGATGCCGCGCCGACACCGGTGCGTACCCCGGCCGAGGCGACGCCGCGCGTTGCCGCACCGCCGCTCCTCGTGCCGCGGGGCGAATCCGCGCGCGAGCCCGGGCCGCGTGCTGTTGCTGGGCCCGGGGAACGCGCCGCCCCCACCACCGGGTCGCCGCTATCGCCGCCTGCCACGGCGCCCGCACCGCCGACACCGGCAAGCGCCGAATCCGCGGTGGCCGTGCCGCGCGACGACGAAGCGATCATCGCGCTGCCCCCGCTAGCATCTCCTCGGGCGCGGGAATCGGCAGCGGGCGAGATCGCGCCCGCGCCACCCGCAGCGCCAGGCGCGGCGGAGACATCACCGTCACGCCCCCCCGCGCCAGCGGCATCCGTGGCCCAGGAAGAGGAGGAACGCCTGCCGGCCAGCGCCACGCCGTCCGCCGCACCGCCCAAGCGCGCCGTCGTCGGAGCACCCCCGTCGGCGCCGCGTGCGGCGCCCGCGGCGCCGGCCGTCGACCGCGAGGAAGTCGCGAGGATGTACGCCGAGCGGGCTGCCTACGAGTGGGACCAGGGTCGGCTGGACGCGGCCGCGGTTAGCATCGCGCGCGGCCTCGAGAGCGATCCGCGCAACCGTCGGCTGCGCGATCTGCAGGTCATGCTGCGTTCGGCGCGCGATGCCGACGCAGCGCCGTAAAGCCGTCGCGGCCGCCGGTGCGCACGGGCCTGCCGTTGCGCACCGGCGCCGCGGCAGGACGTCAGCCGACGCGTCGCCGCATGAAGCCGAGACCGGCCAGCGCGCCGCCGATCAGCGGCAGGCTCGCGGGCAGCGGTACGGGCTGCGCCGTGACCGTGATCGTCGCAAGCGACTCGTAACTCGAGAAATCGAGCGCCGAGACATCCACGCCACCGAGGTTGAGATAGGCGAGGTAGTCGCTGCCGAGCGCCGCGGTGATGACGCCGTTTTCGTCCGCGCCCTGGTTCGGGCCGTTCTGTCCGCCGGGAATGCCGAACAGGCCATTGGCCGCCGAGGTCGCGAAGTCGTTGACCTCGGTACCTGCATCCCACACGCGCACGACATCGACGCTCACGCGTCCGAGCGTGCCGTCGAGCAGGCCGCCGAGCGCGACGGCGAGCGGGTTGTCGTTGCCGATGAAGAAGTCCGAACTCGGCAGCACCATTGCGGCGAAGGACAGGAACGAGGCCGAGCCATCCTCACCGACGGTGAACTGCGCGCTGGCGCTGGTGCCGGGCGCGATCGGTGCGCCGCCGACGAGCCCGCCGACGCCGCCGAATGACGCGCCCAGGGGCATCGCGTTGCCGTCTTCGGCGATGGCCTCGATACCGGCGCTGGCAGGGCTGCCGGCATCGAACGCGTCGAAGCTGCCGTCGTGGAAGCCGACCCATAGCGGCGTCAGCCAGGTGCCGCCGGTCGGTGCGTTGTTGGTGATGGTGACTTCGACCTGCGCCGCGTGCGCGGTCGCCGTCAGCGTGGCCAGGCCGAACAGGGCGGCGAGGCGTGTGACCCTCTGGTTGATTCGCATCGTTCTCTCCTTGTCGAAACGGATGTCTGCGTGGTGGTGACAGCCCGCGACACGCTCGGTGCCCACGGCCTGTTACCTCGCAATACGCAGCCCGTGGCGGAAACGATGCGCGGCTCAGCGTGTGCGCAGAAAGCGCGCGCCGGCAGCCATGCCGAGGCCACCCAGTGCGAGGCCCGGCAGGAGATGGAACAAGAAATTGTGTGCCGGCTCGTAGAGGCAGGCGAGCTGCATGAGCGTTGCCGCGAGTGCGCCGGCGCCGAGGCCGAGGGCGAGGCCATTGACGGCACCGCGCAGTGGCCAGCGTCGCCGCGCGAGCCACAGGAGAACGACCAGCGGTGGTGTACCTGCTAGCAGCACCTCCCAGATGCAGCCGGAGCGTTTGCCGAGCATCGACACCGTCAGTGCCGGTTCGGCGAACGCGTAGAGGTTGAGCGCGACCCACGCGCTCAGTGCCGTCAGTGCCGGCGCGAGGCGTCGCCACGGCGAGCCGAGCGCGGGCACGGCGAGCGCCAGGCCCCCGGCGCAGAGCAGGGCGGCACTCGCGATCCCTAGCGCGGTCTCGAGCGCGAAGCGCGGCGCGACCAGGAGCTGCCCGAGGAAGCCGGGGCGGAAAGGTTGCACGAGGAGATAGCAGGTGGTCACGAACCCTGCCGCCAGCACGAGCCAGGCAAACGTCGGCGTCGCGACGGGCGCACGGCGCCGCACCGGCGCGAGATCGTCGACCAGGCTCGTGATGAGTCGATCGCGGGGCAGGGTCATGTCGGTAATCCCTCGGCATCGAGCAGCTTGCGGATGGCGATCAATCCGCGCCGCAGGCGCGCCTTGAGCGCGGTTTCGGAAATGCCCAGCCACGCCGCGGCCTCGGCGGTCGTGCAGCCGGCGTACTGCGTGAGCGCGATGGCTTCGCGGTGGTCGGGCGCCAGGCGCTCGAGCACGCGTACGCCGTCGAGGCGCCGTGCCAGCGCGTCGATGTCGCCCATCGCCGGTGCCGCGTGTGCCGGCCCCTGGTCGCGCGCCCGCTGCGCGCGGCGCAACACGTCGATGGTTCGATGGCGCACGAGCGTGAACAGCCACGGCCGGAATGGTCGGGCGGGGTCGTAGGTGTGGCGCGCGTGGTGCACGGCGAGCAGGCATTCCTGCACGCAGTCCTCGAGCCCGACGATCGGACCGAAACGCACGCGGACATACGTCTCGATGGCCTGCGCCAGTTCCGCCAGCAGTGTGCCATACGCGCCCTGGTCGCCGTCCTATGCACGCGCCATCCAGGCCGCCCAGCGCGCTTCGTCCGCCGCCCAGCGTTGCTCGTTCGTCGTCATGCCCTCGCGCGCGCCTCCGATCCCGATGATGTCGGCGATTGCGCACCATCCTGACACCAAATACGCACGCCGTGCGCGAAACGATGCGCGCGCCGGCGGCGCGACCTGGAAGGACCGGGCCAAGTGTGGTCGTAATTTTTTCAAAATGGACTATATTTATACTTAAGTCCATTAAAGTACTCCATGACGTGATCCCGGAATCAGCTTCCCCGCGGGCCTCGCGCCCCGCTCGCTCGCTACCCCCGGCGGAGCTCGCCGCCGGCGCCCTGCGGACGTTCTTCAATATTGCGGCCGCCTGGCGCCTCGATGCCGAGCAGGCGATGCGGCTGCTCGGGCTGAGCTCGCGCAGTACCTACTTCAAATGGAAAAAGGACCCGGCCGGCGCCCGCCTCACGCCGGACACGCTCGAACGCCTGTCCTACGTGTTCGGAATCTACAAGGCGCTGCAGATCCTCCTGCCGCGTGCGGACGCGGCGGATGACTGGGTGCACCGGCCCAACGATGCGCCGCCGTTCAACGGCCGTCCGGTGCTGGAGCGCATGCTGGGCGGCCAGGTGGCCGATCTCTACGTGGTGCGCCAGTACCTCGATGCGCAGCGCGGCTGGTCGTGAAGCCACCGCTCGCCCACGTGTGCTGGCGCCCCAGCTGGCGCCTGGTCTCGAGTCGATTCCCGCCGACGGGACTGTTCGACCGGGTCGCCGACCCGGCCGATCTCGAAGCGGTGTTCCAGGTCGAGAGCCTGACCAACGATCGCCTGCGCGACGCCACCGGCGACATCGCGCTGGTACCCCCCGCCGACCGCGTCAGCGGCCCCGGCACGAGTCCGATCATGGCCGCTTTCACGCATCTCAACCGGCAGGGCAGCCGTTTCACGGACGGCAGCTTCGGTGTCTACTACGCGGCGTACTCCCTCGCCACGGCGATTGCGGAAACAGCCTGGCACCGCGGGCGTTTTCTCGCCGCGACGCGAGAGCCGCCGATCGAGATCGACATGCGCGCCTACGCCGCGGACCTCGACGCCGAGCTGCACGACATCCGCGGCGAGCGCGCCGCCTGGCATAGCGTCTACGATCCCGATCCGGCAGCCTACGGTGCCGGCCAGGCCCTCGCGCGCAGCTTGCGTGAAGCCGGATCCAACGGCATCGTCTACGACAGCGTGCGCGACGCCGGCGGCGAGTGTGTCGCGGTCTTCCGCCCGCCGGTGCTCGGCCCGGCGCGCCAACGCGGTCACTACTGCTACGTGTGGGACGGCGAGGCGATTGTCGGCGTATACGAGAAGAAGGCGTACAAGCCGGTCTCTCGCTAGGCCCGGCGCAGGGCGCGCAGCGTCCAGCTTGCGCTCAGTGCCGCGCGCGGCGGTGGCCGCGCACGACGAGTCCCCCCAGCGCGCTCAGCAGCAGCCAGGCGCCGGCCGGCAGCGGCACGGCGGACACGGTGGTCAGGCGCACGATGTCGCCGCCGGCGCCGTCGAGGTAGACGATCTCGAACACGGCGAGACCGGCGTCGACGAACTGGCCGTTGGCGAAGATGCCGTTGATGTCGCTCGCCAGCAGCACGTCGAAGCTCTCGCCGACCAGCGGCACGTAACCGCCGATGAGGTCGACGGCGAGCTCGCCGCCAAGCAGCGCGCTGCCGGTGATCGACAGGACGTCGAAGTCACCGAGGCCCGCAATCTCGATCAGCAGTTCACCCGCTGCGCCCTGGCTGAAGTCGCCGTCGATGGTGAGCGTGCCGGGCGAGCTGCCGGGGCCGACGACGCCGGCATTGTTGTCGACGTCGCCGATGATGGTGCCGCTGCCGGAGAGCGTGCCGCCGTCGACGATGAGCGTGCGGTTGGCGATGTCGAACACGCTCTCGACGACCGTGGCGCCGGCGGTCTGATGGTAGTCGTCGATGCTTTTGATGCCGCCGGCACCGAGTGCCTGCACGAGTCCGCGATTGACGAACCCGAGTGCGTTCGGATCGATGACGAGGGCACTGGCGCCATCGGCGACGATCGTGCCGTCGTTCCGCATTCCGCCGCTGTTATCGAGCAGGCGGCCGGCACCCCGCACCGTGAGGTCGGCACCGATGGTGGTCACGGTATTGTTGTTGATCAGCCGGCTCGAACCGTTGCCGCCGAGAACGACGGTGCCATTACCGCCGAGGGTCTGTGCACCGTTGAAGAGCAGGCTGGTCAGGTTGCCGGTGCTGTACAGCGACCAGGTACCGTTGACGGTCAGGCCGTTGACGACCGTGTTGCTGATATTGTTCGCCTGCGCCACGTCGCCGTTGACGGTCATGCCGTTCAGCGTCGACGAGTGGATGTCGGCGACGACCCCGCCGGCGATGTCGAGCGTGCCGTTGTTCAGCGTCACACCGCTCGCAAAGAGCGCCGAACCGCTTTCGATCTCGACCGCGTTGTTCAGATCGAACACCCCGTTGATCAGCCGCAGGCCGCCGCTGCCGGTGGCACGCAGCACGCCGTTCTGCACGAAGCCCTGGCCGTTCGGGTCGATTTCGAGCGCGTTGCCGCCCTCGGCGATGATCGTGCCCTGGTTGACGAGGCCGCCGGTGTTGTCGAGCAGGCGGCCGGCGCCGCGCACCGTCATGCCGGGGCCGATGGTGGTGATGGTGTTGTTGTTGATCAGGCGATTGGCGCTGTTGTCGCCCATGACGACGGTGCCGGTGCCGCCGAGGGTCTGTGCGCCGTTGAAGAACAGGCTGGTAAGGTTGCCGGTGCTGTTCAGCGACCAGGTGCCGTTGACGGTCAGGCCGTTGAGGATGGTGTTGGTCACGTTGTTTGCCTGGGCAACGTCACCGTTGATGACCAGGTTGTTCAGGTTCGACGGAAAGATCTGCGCGACGACGCCGGCGGCGATGTCGAGCGTGCCGTTGTTGAGCGTCGCGCCGCTGACGAACAGCGCGGAACCCGTCTCGACCTCGACCGCGTTGTTCAGATCGAACGTCCCGTTGATCAGCTGCAGGCCGCCGCTGCCGGTGGCGCGCAGCACACCGTTCTGCACGAAGCCCTGGCCGTTAGGATCGATCTCGAGCACGTTGCCGCCCTCGGCAATGATCGTGCCCTGGTTATCGAGACCGCCGGTATTGTTGAGCAGGCGCCCGGCGCCGCGCAGCGTCACGCCGGGGCCGATCGTCGTGACGGTGTTGTTGTTGATCACGCGGTTGGCGCTGTTGTCGCCCATTAAGATGGTGCCGGTGCCGCTCACCGTCTGCGCGCCGTTGAAGAACAGGCTGGTGAGGTTGCCGGTGCTGTTCAGCGACCAGGTACCGTTGTGCAACAGGCCGTTCTGGATCGTGACCTGGGTATTGTTGGCCTGTTCGACGCTACCCAGGTTCGTGACCCCGTCGAGGGTCGATGCGCTGATGTTGAACACGCCGTTGCCGAGCGTGCTCAGCGTGCCGCCGTTGATGGTCGCGCCGCTGACGGTGACGCGACTCTGATCCGCCGCTCGAATTTCGCCGCCGGTGTTGTCGAACGTGCCATTGACGATCGAGAGTCCGCCGCTGCCTTCGGCGACCATCAGGCCGTCGTTGTCGACGCCCTGGCCGTTCGGGTCGACGACCAGCGCGTTGCTGCCCTGCTGGCGGATGGTCGAGCGATTCCACAGCCCGCCCGTATTGTCGAGCAGGCGTCCGGCGCCGCGAATTTCGTGACCGAAGCCGTTGCCGTGCTGCAGCACGGTGTTGTTGGTCGTAATGCGGTTGTTGCCATTGTCCGACATCACGATCGCGCCGCGCCCGGCGACCGTCTGCGCGCCGACGAAGGAGAGCGTGGTCAGGTTGCCGCTGCTCTCGAGGTTGAAATGACCGTCATTGAGAAAGCCGCCACCGGTGATGCTGAGCATGCGGTTGTTCTGCAGCGTGATGCTGTCGGCGATCTGGCTGAGGCCGAACTCGGAGAGGGTCAGCGCGTTGATGATGGCGTTGACATCGATGGTGACGTGTTCGAGGCGCGTGACGTCGGTGACGAAGACGTTGTCACCAGCGCTCGGTACGCCGCCGTTCCAGTTACCGGGCGCCGACCACAGGCCGATGTGCACGCCCCAGGTGATGTCGGCGGCGGTGACGGGACCGGCGCAGGCGGCGAGGATGGCAACGGTGAGGGGGCGACGGACTCGCATGACGGCAAGACCTCCTGTTTTGCTGACGGGCGGCGCGGACGCCATGGACAAACCCGAGGCTGCCTGCCAGGCGGGTTAATTTATGTGAGGCATTTCACACTTTTCCGGGACGCAACGTTTTGTGCCAGTTCGGCGTTGCCGGGTGCTCAGGCCCTGGCGAGGTGGCGTTGCTGGCCGTCCCAGTCACGGTGGTTGAAGACCTGGCCGTGCGCGCGCACGTGGGCGAGGTGGGCGAGGTCGAGTTCGGCGATGACCCACTGCGGGTGGTTCAGCGGGCCGCTGGCGAGCAGGCCGTCGCTGGGGAAGCCATGGTCGACCGGCGTGTAGACGGCGGCGAAGCCGACGTTGGTATCGATGGCCTCCGACCACGCGCACTCGCCGATGGTCGGCGATTGCACCACGAAACACTGGTTCTCCAGTGCGCGCGCCTGGCAGCCGATGCGCACGCGGTTGAAGCCGGCCATGGTGTCGGTGCAGCTCGGTACCAGGATCAGGTCGGCGCCCCGTTCGACCTGGTGGCGCGCGAGCAAGGGGAATTCGCTGTCGTAGCAGACGTTGACGGCGACCTTGCCGAAGTCGCAGTCGAAGACCGCCAGGCCGGCGCCTGCGCTGACCTGCCACTGTTCGTTCTCGAAGCGCGTCATCTGCAGCTTCTCCTGGAACGCGTGCCGCCCGTCTGGCCAGAAGAAATGCGCGCGGTTACGGTACTCGCTGCCGACGCGTACGGGGTAGCTGCCGGCGCACACGTGTACCCGGTGGCGGCGTGCGAGCGTGGCGAACAGTGCGAGGAAGTCCGGCAGCGTACCCTGCAGCGCGTCGAGTTGGCGCGGCAGCGAGCCATAGACTTCGGCGCCGAAGATGGCCGTGATCTCGATGCTGAAGTACTCGGGGAACAGCAGCAGGTTCGCGCCGGCACGGGCCGCTTCGTCGACCCACGCCGAGACCTTGGCGCTGAAGTGTTCCCAGCTCTCGAGGAACTCCACCGGGTACTGCGCACTCGCGACCGTGACCGCGCTCGTGCTCACAGGGCCTTCTCCCAGAACACCATGGGCTTGGCGCTGGGCGCTTGTTCGTCGAGATCCTGCCATTCGTACTCGGTCACGAGATCCGCGCGACGCCGGTAGCCGAAGCGTTCCCACACGGCGTCCAGTGGCACGTAGTCGGGCGGCCGGCGCGGGTGGTCGTCCGCGCGCACCACGGCGCAGAACACCATGCGGCGGCAGCGTCCGAGCGAGCGTGCGTGTGCTTCGCGCCGCTCGAAGAACGCGCGGTAGATGCCGCGCCCGCGCCAGGCCGGAAGCAGCACCGACTCGCCGCCGTAGAACACCGTCGCCGGCTCGATGCCTGCAGCTCTGAACGGCGCCTGGAACTCTGTCGTTTCGGCATCCAGCGGCAGGCCGGTCGAGGCGCCGACGATTTCGCCTTCGGCGAGTGCGAGCACGACGACGCTGTCGGGACACTCGAGGTAGGTGCGCAGGTAGTTGCGCTCGTAGTCGAGCGAGCCGTCGTAGAGATACGGGAAGTCGCGGAAGACCGTGATGCGCAGGCGCGCGAGGTCGTTCACGCACCCATGCAGTTGCGCATCGCGCCCGGTGAGGACGCGGATCTCGGGCAAGCCTTCCACGACCGCTCAGCCGCCGACCTGTTCGACCCAGTTGGGCAGGTTGTAATAGTTCGTCACGCGCGCCACGCGGCCGTCGCGCACTTCGAAGAACGCGCCGGCCGGCAGGCGGTAGCGCTGTCCGCGGGCTTCGGGCAGGCCCTCGTCAGTGGCGAGGTACTCGCCGTTGACGACGAACTCGGCGGCGGCGCGGGTGCCGTCGTCGGTCGCCATCACGACGATGTCTTCGAGTCGCTCGCGGTAGCAGCGGTTCATGTGCTGCATGAACGCGGCGAAGGCGGCTTTGCCGGTCTCGCTCTCGCCCTGGTTGATGTCGTGGACGACGTCGTCGCTCAACAGGGCGAGAAAACTGTCCATATCGGCGGCGTTGAACGCCGCGTAATAGCGCTCGATGAGCGTCAGGGTCTGCTCGCGCATGGGGCCTCCGGATGACGCGATACCGGCGCGGGGTGGCCGGCGGGGCGCCATGATAGCGCGTCGGCACGGACTTCTGACGCCGATCAACACACTTACGCGGCCGCGCGCCATGCTCAAAAGGTCTGACGAGCAACGGGAGAATTCAGGATGAAGACCGCTTCCCAGCTACCCGCACTTCTACTGCTTGCAGCGCTCGGCTGCACCGCGCACGCCGGCGAGTTCCGTACCCTCGCCGCGCTCGAGGCCAGTGCCTCGGGCAGCCCCGGTGACGTGGCCAACCGTGGCTATCTCGAAGAGGCGTTGCGCATCGACAGCGTTCACGCTGCCGGGCCGGCCGGCAACAGCGCGAGCCTCGCCAGCCGGGTCGATTTCGCACGCGGCGCGCTGGCCATCGGTGGCGACTCGAACAACGCCTATGCGGCGGCGGAAGATCGCTACCTGGGAGCGAACGCGACCGGTGTCGTCGCGCTGCGCGAGACCTTGAGCGTGGTCCTGCCCGCGGGTTTCTATGCCGACGCGCTCAGCGTGCGCGTGCCGACGCGCGTGACCGGCTCCATCGCCACGAGCGGCCCGGCGGAGGGGCTGAACTTCGTCAACGGCCTGGTGCGCTGGGACCTGTCGCTGTTCAACATCAGCGGCGCGGGTGGGCCGGGCACCAGTCATACGAACGACACCGGTTTCGTCAGTCGTACCGACAGCATCGCGGTCAACGAGCTCGTCGACCTCGTCGCCGAACTGGTACCTGCCGGCACCGACCTGGCCGTGGACACGACGTTCGAGTTTCAGCTCGACGCGCAGCTCTGGGTCATCCGTAACGAGTCGTTCTCGCCGTTCGCGCCGAACAGCACCGACGTCGACTTCGCCAGCACGCTGCGCTTCCTCGCCGTCGAGACCCCGTTCGGGCTGTCCTACGATTCCGCCTCCGGCGTGTTCCTGAGTGCCGTGCCCTTGCCGCCGGCCATCGCCGTCCTCGGCTTGCCGGTGCTGGTGTTAGCGCGCGCCGGCGTACGCCGGCGCGCTGTCAGGCCGGCCGCAGGGTGACTTCGGTGCGGCCGTCGAGGGCGAGGTCGAGACGCGCGCGTCCCACCTCGTCGGCGCGCACCAGGCGTTCGCGCCCGCCTTCGTATAGGCGGTACTCGGCGCCCGGCCGCAGGCGTTCGATGCCGACGCGCTGCGTGCCCGCCCCACGTCCCGGGTAGAGCACGAGTTCGAGACCCGTGCCGTCGCTCCAGGCCTTGGCGACGAGCACGTCCGGGTAGTTGGCCTCGGCGAGCAGCGGCCCGCGCCGCGTCGATTCCGGCGGCGGCGGGGTGAAGCTGCGACGGAAGTCGCCGCAGCGCATGAGTTTCGCCTCGATCGCCCACACGTTGGCCAGGTTGGAAGCCTCGCGGTAGCCGATCGCGCCGTCCTGCTCGTAACGTCCGCAGTCCTCGTCCATCGCGCGCAGCGCGGCGTCGGCCAGTTCGTCGTCACCGAACTCGCGCGCGCAGATGCCGACCGCGGCATAGGCGAAGAGCTTGCCGGGGCGGTAATGACCGGGGTCGATGGTGTCGATGAACGACATCGCCTCGCGCGGAATGCTCAGGCGCGTTTCGCCGGCGGCGTTCTCGGCGAGGCAGAACGCGAGTTCCTTGCGGCCGACCGCCCATAGCCGCCGCGCGAGTGCTGGCGAGAAGACGTTGGCGAAGAAGGCGAAGCCCGCCTCGCCGTTGTAGAACGGCATCTCGAGGCCGGTCCAGTACGAGCGCAGGCCGACGATCGATCCCTTGCCGTCGACGAATTCGCGCTCGAGCATGTCCAGCCATTGCGGCAGCACCGCCTGTACATAGCGGCTGCCGAACACGGCGTCGTGCGCGGCGAGCGAACCCATGCCGTACATGTTGCACACCGGGTAGACCCAGTTCGGCTCGCACGGGTAGAGGCAGTAGTCGGAGCGCCGATGATTCGCCGCGACCGATTCGGCCAGCGTATGCGCGTCGTGCGCGTAGGCGGTGCGCTCGTTGAGACGGAACGTCAGGCTGCCGGGTTCGCCGTAGCGGCGGTCACCGGAGTTCAGCATGTACTGGTTGACGTGCATGCCGAACCAGCCCGTCAGCATGATGTTGTCTTTCGCGGCCGGATCGAAGTTCGAGAAGTTGAAGTGTCCCCACATCGACTCCAGCACCCAGTAGTCCCACACGCGTTTGATCAGGTAGGTCTCGATGAGATTGCGCTGGGCCTGGCCGAGGTAGCCGCTGAAGCTCGGCGTGTAGAGGCCCTGCACCATGCCGAGCGCGAAGCCGAGATGATTGATCTGGTAGCGCAGCGCGGCAGGCTGGAACTGATCGATGATGGTGTAACCGGCGTATTCGCCGACCGGCTGCAGGGCGCGGTCGAGCGCATAGCGCACGGCGCCCAGCTGCGCTTCGCTGAGTTCGCGCGCGGCCATCTCGGGCGTTGCTGCCGCGCGTTCGTTGACCTCGCCGATGGATTCGGCGAAGAAGCCTTCGCGTGCAGCGAGGCGTGCGGCGTCGGCAACGCGGCGCTGGTATCCGCGGTACTGCAACCAGGCGAACACGGCCGCCGCGGCCGCAGGCGCGAGCCAGGCCGCCGGCGGCCACACACTGGGGCCGGCGAGCGCGCCGGCGAGCGCCGCGGCGCCGAGCCACACGCCGAGCGGGGCTACCACCATGCCGGCCCAGAACCAGGCGATTATCGAGAGCCAGAACAGGCCGAGCGTGAGGGGCAGCAGCAGCAGGTGCCAGCCGCCGAGGGCAATGAAGCCGGCACCCGGCAACAGCAGACCGAGTCCCGCGGCCTGCCAGGCGGGGGCGAGGCCGAGCCAGCTCGGCGCGAGGCCGAGCAGTGCCAGCGCTCCGTAGATGAGCGCATTGCGGCGGTGACGTGCGGCCGTGACCGGCCCTTTCGTGCCCGATGGCAGCCCGAAGGTGCGTCCGAGGACTTCGTTTTCGATGACCGACATGTGCTCTCCCCGTGCTTGTCTGCGTGTTTGTGCTGGCAGCCTGATAACGACCCGTCGTGCGCTCAGGTTTCGCCCGTGTTCGTCGCGCGCCAGCGGCACAGGTCG
Organism: Pseudomonadota bacterium; assembly: GCA_029977665.1. GTDB lineage: Bacteria > Pseudomonadota > Gammaproteobacteria > JACKNG01. Next base: position 24,520 of record JAPOKK010000006.1, read on the forward strand.
CGCGCGTAGTCGGTCATGCCGAATACGGCCGCACCGATTTCGTGACCGATGTGCGAGCGATGTTGGTAGACGTAGGTACCGGCGGCGCCGGCCTCGAAGGCGATGATCGCGAGCAGTGCGACGCGCACCGCGGGGCGCGTCAGCCAGGCGCGCAGGCGCGTCGCGGCCTGACCGGCGCGGCGTGGCGCGAGCCCGAACCAGGCGCGCAGGCGCTGCCAGGCATGGATGACCTGCCAGGCGAGGGCGAGTGCGATGACGCAGCAGGTCATGGGTCGCGTCGTGCTCGCGCTTGCCTGCCGGGCGTCATGGTCATAGCGGGATCCTCCCCTCGGATCGCCGGCTCGTCCCGGTGAGCGAGCCTATGGTCAACCTTAGACCAACAGGTGCGGCAATGGGAAGCGAGCGCGTGCGCCGGGCTGCTCGACGATTGGTCTCGCCGGGCGCTTGCCAGGCGCTTGCCAGGCGCTTGTCAGGCGCTTGTCAGGCGCTTGTCAGGCGCTTGTCAGGCGCTTGTCAGGCGCGCGTCAGCTCGGTGACATCGAAGTCTTCTGCGAGGCGTACGAACAGCAGGCGTGCCGGGCCCTCGAGCACCCGTGTGCGGTGGCCGCGACCCGTGGTGTCGTCGGCGAAGAACAGTCCGCCGGGACCCCACTGGCGGCAGGCGCCGTCGGTCGTTTCCACTTCGAGGCGGCCGCTCAGCACGGCGACGAGCTGGCGGTCGGGCGCGTTGTGCCAGTCCTGGTCGAGATTGGCCGGCAGGCTCGCGAGCAGGCAGTCGGCGGCGAAGCTGCGCGAGAGCGCGAGGACATGACCGAAGGCATCGGTGCGCGAATCGGGCCAGGCAAGCTCGAGGTCTTCGAAACGCGAACCCTGGTCGTGGGTGGTGACGAAACGGGTGATGCGCATGGAATCGATCCTGTGAGGGGGAGCGCACCGCGGTCGGTCACCGCGGTGCGTCACCGCCATTGTCCTGTCGCCGCGCACGATACCGGCCAGGCGACACGCCGCACCAGCGCTTGAACGCCTTGCCGAAGTTCGCCGCGTTGTCGAAGCCGAGCGCGGCGGCGACTTCCTTGATGGTGATGCCCTCGTTGCCGAGCAGTTCCTGAGCGCGCGTGCGCAGGAACTCGTCGGTGATCGCCTGGTAGCTGGTGCCGAGACGACGCAGGCGCCGGATCAGCGTGCGCGGCGTGACGTGCAGCGTCTGCGCGACGTCGCTCAGCGTCGGCAACGGCCGGCGCCTGTTGCCGTCCTCGAATGCCCGGCACAACTCGGCGCGCAGCATGCCGAGGGTGTCGCGCTCGCGCGAAGCGGCCATCGTCGCCGTGCATTGCGCGAGCGCGTGGGACCAGGTCGACTCGATGTAGCCGAGGTTGGGCAACTCGCGCCAGGTGGCCGGGATGACGAGCCCCGTGCTCGCCGCGTCGTGTTCCACCGGGCAGCGGAAATGCTGCGCCGTGCGCGCCGCGTAGGGCGTCGGCGGGTAGTCGAGCAACACGCGCATCTCGCCCGGGTCGATGGCATAGACGGCTTCGAGATGGTGCTGGAGGATCACCAGCGGGGTCTCGAGCAGCAACGGTCGGCACTCGCCGAGCTCGATCAGCGGGCACAGCTCGGCGATGAAGTGCTCATCCTCGCTACGTCCCTGCATGTGCAGGTAGGGCACGCGGCCCGGAAAGAAGCGCAGGAAGGTATCGAGCCCGGCGCCGAGGGTCGGCGCGCTGACCAGCGCGATGCTGAGCGGCCCGTGGAAGTGATCGGCCAGCGAGCGCGCCCAGTCCAGGTGCCAGTCGGGGGTGCTCGCGAGTGCGAGCGTGTTGCGGATGTATTGCAGGGCCTGGCGCACGCTGATGCGGCTGTCGGGACTCGCCAGGTCGGCCGCGGTCAGGCCGGTGCCGGCGAGCAGCGCCTGCGGTTCGAACAGGCGCACGAGATGGCGGCCGTAAGTGGCCGGCATGGGCAGCTCTTCGATTGCGCGCGGATCCATCGAGGGGCCGGGCTCCGGGAGGACTGTCACCAAAGTAACAGAATTTGTCAGGGCCGTCTCTTGGGGCGCGCAGGCGCGATGACTAGCTTATGCCCTCCACGGCGGTGCGAGCGCACCGCGCACGCGGGGGAGGTCCGAGGCGACGGCACGCGAGCCGCAGCCGACGCCCGGCCGCGTGTTCTCATCTGACACGAAATCCGGGGGTTTCCCATGACCGAAGCCGAGAAGGTCGCACGCAACGTCGCCGTCGTGCGCCAGTTCATCGATGCCTGGGGCGCTATCGACGTCGATGGTGCGATGGCCTGCCTGTCCGACGACATCGAGTACATCAATCAACCGCTCGAACCGGTCTGTGGGCAGCAGGATGTCCGCAAGATCGTCGACGGCATCATGCAGCTCTCCAAGCGCGTGCACTGGGAACTGCGCAACTGCTTCGGGCGCGGCAACGTGGTCGTCACCGAACGCCTCGACTGCTGGGACTTCGACGGCCGCGGATGGGGACTCAAGCTGCCCTGCATCGGCATGTTCGACGTCAACGACGCCGGCAAGATCTGCGGCTGGCGTGACTATTTCGACAACCGGATGTGGTTCGAGAACGGCGGCCCCACGCTGCACCTCGACTGAGTCTGACCGGGAGACATCGACATGACCAAACAAGACGACAGGATTGCCCGCAACGAAGCCGCCGTACGCGCTTTTCTCAAGGGCTGGGACGACCTCGACGTCGACGCCTGCATGGCACAGATCACCGAAGACATGTGCTACCTCAACCAGCCGCTGGAAGCGATCCGCGGCAAGGACAACGTGCGCAAGATGATCGCCTCGATTTTCGCACCGGCCAAGCGCTGCAAGTTCGAACTCAAGAATCTCTTCGGCCACGAGAACAAGGTCATCACCGAGCGTGTCGACCGCTGGGACTGGACCGGCAGCGGCACGTGGGAACTCGAACTCAAGGTCTGCGGCATGTTCGAGCTGACCGAGAACGGCAAGATCATCGAGTGGCGCGAGTACTACGACAACGAGGACTGGACGAAGAAAGGCGGCCCCAGCCTCGTCCTCTGACCGCCCTCACCCCCCCCCCTCACTGCCACCTCCGAGGTCCCGCACGTAGCCCCAGCAGCGGAGCAAAAGTGCTGAGCAAAAGTGTCAGACACTTTTGCTCCGTACAGCCGCCGCGTCCCACCCCAAAAGTGTCTGACACTTTTGCTTAAGTTTTGACCACTTTGGCGTAGGGCGGGAGGCCGCTGCTAGCGGGGGTGCAGGCGCAGTTCGCCGCGTGCGGCGTCTATGTCGACGTCGAAGAGAGAGCAAAAGGAGAGCAAAAGTGTCAGACACTTTTGCTTCCTGCAGCCGCCTCGTCGCAGCCCAAAAGTGTCTGACACTTTTGCTTAAGTTTTGCTCGCCTGGGGGAGCGGTGGATATGTGGCGCTAGCGGGGGTGCAGGCGCAGCTCGCTGCGCGCGGCGTCGATGTCGACGTCGAAGCGCGCGAGGATATCGAGGCCGAGCAGGCCGGCGTAGCCGTCGAGGCCGTCGATGACGAGGGTCGGTACGTTGCGTAGTCGCAGCGTGCCGAGATCCAGCGAAACGAGGCGTGCGCGCACGGCGCTGGTGCGCCCGTTCGCGGTGCGGACTTCGACGCGGGGGCCGTCGAGCGCGAGGCCGAGGTCGCGCGCCAGGCTGCTCGATATGGCGGTGATCGAGGCCCCGGTGTCGACGATGAACTCGCGCGGCAGCCCGTTGACCGTGACGCCCGCGGAAACCACGCCGTCGGCGCGGCGCGCGAGCGCTACCACCACCGTGCCGGGCACGTCGCGGCGCGTCGTCTCGCGTTCAAGGCGTGGCGCGAGTTGTGGTTCGAGGTGCGGATCGAGCGTGATCGCCTGCAGGTAGTCGTCGTGCGCGCCGGCGTGATCGCCGGCCGCGGCGCGCCGACCGGCCCGCAATGTGAAGTAGGGCGCGTGACCCGGGTCGCGCGCGATCGCGCGCTCGAGCAGCGCTGTCAGCTCGGGCGAACCAGGCTGCGCCGCGGCGAGGGCGGTGATGGACGCGCGCTCGAGCGACAGCAGGTCGTCTGCCCGCGGTTCCCGTGCGAGCCAGGGTGCGATCTCGGCGAGCGCCTCGCGTGGGCGTTCCAAGCGCAGCAGCAGCTCCGCTTGTCGCAGGTCGCGCGCGCGACTCGCCGGCATAGCGGCATCGACCGCAGCGACCAGGGCGAGCGCCGCATCGGCGCGGCCGGCGCCGAGTTCGCGGATCACGAGCACGTCGAGCGCCTGCTCGATCTGCGCGGCGATGCGTGCCCGGTGCGTCGGGGCGTGTGCGTACAGAGCCGGACCGAGTGCGACGACGGTCTCGGCATCGCCACGTGCGACCGCATTGCGGTAGCGCAAGCGCCGGCCCTCCGCAGTGGCGTCGAAGAATGCACCGGTCAACGTGCCCACGGGCATGCCGGCATCGCCGCTGGCCGCGTCGAGCAGGGCGGTGACGATGGCGAGGTCCCAGGCCTCGCCGCGCGCGCCGGAGACGACGCGTGCGATGCCAAGCAGTGTCGTGCCGTCGGTGTCGGTGAGTGCCGCGAGCCCGCCCGGCGCCGGCGCGTCGAGGCGCAGCGCGTAGCCCAATGTCTCGTCATCGAGCCTCGTCAACGGCGAGTCGACGCGGGCTGCGCGGACGCCTGCGCGCGTACGCAGCAGGCATTCACGTCCGAGATAAAGCGCTTCGTCGGTGGATATCGCGGCGCCCGGCCGCAGGCCCTGTACCAAGACCGCCGCGAGGTCGTGGGTGGCGTCCCAGGCAACGATCTCGCCGAGCGGCAGCTCGAGTGGTGCGGACAAGCCCAGCCGCGTGACACCGTCGAGCGCGGACAACGGCGCCAGGAGCACGTTGTGGCCGGGAAGCAGCACGCCGCCGTAGCGTCGCGCGGGGCCATCGCCGTGTGCGACGAACTCGACGGCGAGCGGCGCCTGCGGCCGTGGCGCGGGCGCGACCGGCGCAGGCGACGCGTCTGTCGTCGCGGGCAGCGTGCGGCTCGCGTCGCCCTCGAGCGTGCTGCGCGGCACCGGTTCGCCGGGCGCGACATCCGGCGCCGCGACGTGTCGCGGCCAGTGGGTAATGGCGACGCCGCCGGCCAGGCCGAGTACGAAAGCGAACGTAACGACGAGGTATGCGGTTTTCACGAACGAAGGCTTCGCGTGGGCAGGGGAGGCGACGGACATGGTCGCACAGCGGGCCGCCTCGCCGAATCTTCTCGCGCCGTGATGGCGTGTTCACGGCCGGGCCTCGCGCGGGGCCCGAGTGCGCCAGGGCTCGCGTCCTGCCCGGCTCGATCTGGCGTTGCGCGCTTGCTGCCGGCAACGCCCGGTTGCGCCGCGCCACGCCCCACCGCGAGAATGACCCGCGGCAACCATCGCCGCAACGCACGGCCGAGCCGCCGCCGCTGGCGGCAGCCGTCTGGCGGCCCCAGCAGCGGAGAGAAACCCCGGTGAAATTTCTTGCGTGCCTGCCCCTCGTCCTCGTCGCCAGCCTGTGCGTTCCGAGCGTCGGGGCCGCGGGTAGCGACCTGCGCGATGCGATCGCTGCCGATTACGACCACCTCGGGCCCTTGTTCGAGCATTTCCATCGCCACCCCGAGCTGTCCTACGTCGAGCACGAGACCGCCGCGCGCCTTGCCGCCGAGCTGCGCGAGGCCGGGCTCGCCGTGACCGAGGGGGTCGGCGGCACCGGCGTCGTCGGCGTGCTCGAGAACGGCCCCGGCCCGGTCTTGCTGGTGCGCGCCGACATGGATGGCCTGCCGATCGCCGAGAAGTCCGGCCTGCCGTACGCCTCCGAGGCGCGCCAGGTCGATGTCGAGGGCAACGAGTTTCCGGTCATGCACGCCTGCGGCCACGACATGCACATGACCGCGCTGGTCGGCACGATGCGCCAGCTCGCCGCGCGGCGTGACGCCTGGCGCGGCACCGTGCTCGCCATCGGTCAGCCCGCGGAGGAGCGCATCGGCGGCGCGCGCAAGATGATCGCCGACGGTCTCTACGAGCGTTTTCCGCGCCCCGATTTCGCCCTCGCGCTGCACGTCTCTAGCCTGCTCGAAACCGGCATGCTGACGCTCGACCCGGGCATCGCGTTCTCGAGTTCGGACAGCCTCGACATCATCGTCCACGGCGTCGGCACCCACGGCGCAGCCCCGCAGTTCGGCAAGGACCCGGTCGTCATCGCCTCGCAGATCGTGCTCGCGCTGCAGACCCTCGTCGCACGCGAACTCTCACCGTTCGAGCCGGGCGTGGTGACGGTCGGCTCGTTCCATGCCGGCACCAAGCACAACATCATCTCCGACGAGGCGCGCTTGCAGCTGACCGTGCGCGCTGACGATGCCGCGGTGCGCGACAAGCTCCTTGCCGGTATCCGCCGTATCGCCGAGAACGTCGGCCGCGCGGCCGGGCTGCCCGAAGACCGTTTGCCCGAGGTCACCGCGCCGCTCGCCTCGACCCCACCGACACTCAACGACCCGGCCCTCACCGCGCGCCTGCGCGGCGTGCTCGCCACGCATTTCGGCGCAGCGCGGCTCTCGTCGCGTCCGCGCGTCGGTATGGGCGCGGAGGACTTCGCCTATTTCCTCGACGTCGATCCGCCTGTGCCGGGCGTCTATTTCCGTGTCGGCGGCACGCCGGCGGAAGCCTTCGCGACCGCCGCGGCCGGTGGCCCGCCGGTGCCGGCGCATCATTCCCCGCTGTTCAAGATCGCGCCGCGGCCGGCGGTCGTGAATGGTGTCGAGGCGATGACGGTCGCGGTGCTCGAACTGCTCGGCGTCTCGCCGGTCGTCGCGGCGGGCGACTGACGTTCCGCGGAACCTGCTGCCGTTGCGTGCATCGTGCCCGGCACGGTGTTGGGCGCAGGCCGCGGCTGGCTTGACTTCGCCGTGCGCGCGCAACATGGTGCCTGCATCCTCGCCTTCGCGCCTTACGGAGGACTCGCGTGGCTCGCGCCGCCTGGGCCGACCTGCCCACCGAAGAACTGCTCGACCTGCGTTTCTGCGATCTCAAGCTCTCGCTGGAAGGAACCTGGGTGGATGCGTGTATCGAGCGGCTGTACGCCGAACTCGCCGCACGCGAGCTCAACGTCCGCCCCCACGTATGGATTTCCGAGGAGTGGTTCTCGCCCGACGGCATCCCCGGCATCGCGGTGCCGTTCTACCTCGTCCATCCGCGCCTGATGCGCCTCGAGCGGCGCATCATGCTGCAGGTCGAGGGCGGTACGCGCGAGAAGTGCATGATGCTGCTGCGCCACGAGGCCGGCCATGCCGTGCAGCACGCGTTCCAGGTCCACCGCCGCCAGCGCTGGCGCTGCCTGTTCGGTTCCAACGCGCAACCCTATCCCGACTTCTACTGGCCGCGGCCCGGCTCGCGCCGCTTCGTGCAGCATCTCGACGCCTGGTATGCGCAGAGCCATCCAGCGGAGGACTTCGCCGAGACCTTCGCCGTGTGGCTGAATCCGCGTTCGCGTTGGCGGCGACGTTACGCCGGCTGGCCGGCGCTGGAGAAGCTCGAGTACGTCGACGAACTGATGGGCGAGCTGGCCGGCTGCGCGCCGCGTGTGCGACGGCGGGCGCGGCCGGACAATCTCGGCTGCCTGCGCACGACGCTGCGCGATCACTACGCCGAGAAGCGCGAGCGCTACGGCGGCAAGTTCTCCGAGGCCTATGACCAGGCCCTGTTCGAGCTGTTCGATACGCCCGGCCGGCGCGGGCGTGCCGGGCGCCCCGAGACCGCGGCTGCATTCCTGCGCCGCCACCGCCGCGAGATCCGCGACACGGTATGCAAGTGGACCGGTGAGCATGCCTTCACCGTCGACCAGGTCATCCAGGAGATGATGTACCGCTGCCAGGCGCTGCAGCTGCGCGCGGGCGGCGCCTGTGCGCCGCTCAAGCTGAACCTCGCGGTGTTCCTCGCCGCGCAGACCATGCACTATCTCTACCGGGGGGGCGGATGGCACGCCGTGTGACGAAGCGCCGCATCCTCGCGCTGATGCACCAGGACCTGGTGCCGCCGGACGACCTGAGCGGCGTTTCACCGGAGGAGTTCGAACTCTACAAGTCCGAGCACGATGTCGTGATGACCCTGCGCGGGCTCGGCCACGAGGTCATGAAGCTCGGGCTCTACGACGAGTTGCTGCCGCTGCGTCACGCTATCACCGAGTGGCGGCCGCACATCACGTTCAACCTGCTCGAAGAGTTCCGTGGCCTGGCTGTCTACGATCACAACGTGGTCAGCTACCTCGAGCTGCTCGGCATGCCGTATACCGGCAACACGCCGCGCGGCATGGTGCTGGCCCGCGACAAGGCGCTGGCGAAGAAGATCATGCGCTTCCACCGCATCCGCACGCCGCGCTTTGCACATTTCCCTTTCGGCCAGAAAGCACGCCTGCCGCGCCAGCTGAGCTACCCGGTGATCGTCAAGTCGCAGCTCGAGGAAGCCTCGCTCGGCATCGCCCAGGCCTCGGTGGTGACGAGCGATGCCGCGCTTGCCGAGCGCGTTGCCTTCGTCCACGAGCACGTCGGTACCGCGGCCATCGCCGAGCAGTACATCGACGGGCGCGAGATCAACATCGGCGTGCTCGGGAATCGGCGCCTGCAGGTGTTGCCGGCGTGGGAGCTCAACTTCTCGGGATTGCCCGACAGCGCCTGGCGCATCGCCACGCAGAAGGTCAAGTGGGATCTCGGCTACCAGGAACGCCACGGCATCGACATCGGACCGGCGCGCGATCTGCCGGGGCGCGTCGCCGAGGAACTGGCCTCGATGGCCAAGCGCGCCTACCGCGCCCTCGAGCTGGCCGGTTACGCGCGCATGGACTTCCGTCTCGCGCCGAACGGCAAGGTCTACCTGATCGAGGCCAACCCGAACTGCGACATCTCGCGCGACGAGGAATTCGCCAGCGCGGCGAACGCCGCGGGCTACTCCTACGGCGCGCTGCTCCAGCGCATCGTCAACCTGGGTCTCAAGCGCGAAGCGCTGGTGCGGCGCAAGGGTGTGAACTGAGCGGGCGCGCCGCCCGGCGACGCGTCAGCCGTTCTCGTCGGCGCCCCCACCCCACGGGTGGTCGACGATGAGCAGCCAGCGGCCATTGGGCTGGCGGCGCGCGACCTCGGAGGTCTGCCCGGACAACTCGACCGGGGTACCGTCGGCGTCGGTGCCGGTCAGGCGCCAGGCATTGCTGAGCAGGGCGATGTCGCCGCAGCAGGCGGCGTAGCGCGTCTCCATCTCGAGTTCGCCGTCGACTGCGAGCATCTCGCTCAGTGCGGCGCGGATGGCGCGCTTGCCGCGGCTGGCGCTGCCGTCCTCGGCAACGAACGTGGCTTCGTCTTCGTACAGTTCGAGCAGGCCTTCGAGGTCGCCCGCCCGGAACAGCCGGGCGAACTTCTCGTGCACGATCTCCGGTCCTCTGGCAGTCATCGTTCCGCGCTAATCCCCCATCAGCAATGCGTGACACCGGGGGGACCTTAAAGGCTCGGGCGGCGGCGGGCAAGGCGACGATAGGCTATGCTGCGCCGGCCCGGACGCTTTGCGCGCGACATGCTACGCCTCGAACAAGCCTTCCCCGACGATATCGCCGCCGATGCCCGCGACTGGTTCGCGTGCTGGCAACTCGCGCCGGTGGCGGCGACGGTGCGGGTGCGCTTCAGCCGCCGCATGTTCCGCTCGATCGGCCGCTGCGCGCCGTTCCGTCGCCTCGTCACGCTCGCCGCCGGCGTACGCGAGATGACGCCGGCGCTGGTGCGCGAAGTGCTCGTCCACGAACTCGCCCACATCGCCGCCTACGAACTGCACGGCCCGCGCATCCGTCCGCACGGGCCGGAATGGTCGGGACTGATGCGCGCGGCCAGCTATGCGCCGCGCGTACGCTTCGAGGATGCGGCGGCCATTGCGCTGGTGCGTGAGCGCGCCAGCCTGCCGACCCGCTACCTGCATCGCTGCCCGGCGTGCGGGGCGGGCCGTGTGGCGGCACGGCGCATGCCGCGCTGGCGCTGCGGCGCGTGCTACGAGATCGGGCGTGACGGTCTGTTGGAGATTACCCGGGTCGAGGCCTGATGGCGCGGGCCGTGCTCACCGCTGGTGTCACCGTCGGTGTCTGACACTTTTGATTAGTTTTTGAGCAAAAGTGTCAGACACCAGCAGGCCGACACCAGCAGCCCTGGCCGTTCACGGTGCAGCAGGTTGCTGCAGGCTGTCGAGGTAGTCGATGAGCGCCGTGATGCGCAGCTCGACGGTCTGTTCGTCGGCTCCCTCGAGACGGAAGCGGCGCCCCCACACCGGCATCTCGCGGGTGCCGTGCGAGCGCACGATGCGGCGCCCGTCGATGACCTGGTAGACCAGGGTCTCGGGGAACGAGCCGCCGTTGTCGGCGGCGAGGCGGGTGAGATCGTCGGGTTGGCGGATCAGCTCGGCCGCAAGCGGACCGTCGCCACGACCATTGGCGCCATGACAGGGCGCGCAGTGATCGAGGAAGTGCCGCCGGCCGAGCGGCTCGCCCGCGGCCGCGTCGTTCGCCGCTGCCGGCTGGGCGCCGGCAGCGAGGGCGAGCAGGAGCGCGAGGCACCCCCGGCGGGACCCGTTCGAGCGAGTCAAGTGATGGAGGCCTGGTAGATGCTCTCGATCGCGGCGTCGAGCATGCTGTTGAATTCGGCGTCGCTCTGCTGCGCGCTCAGGCCCTCGGTCAGCGCGCGCGAGAAGCTCGCGATCATGCCGTGGTTGCGGGCGAGCCGCGCATTCGCATCATCCCGCGAATAGCCGCCGGACAGCGCGACCACGCGCGCCACGTTCTTGTGCGCGATGCACTCGGCGTAGAAGTCGTCACGCTCCGGCAGGGTCAGCTTGAGCATGACCAGTTCCTTTTCGCCCAGCTTGTCGAGGGCGGCGAGGATGCCGGCCTTGAGCAGATCCTCGGCAGCCGCCTTCTCGGGGCAGTGGATGTCGACCTCCGGCTCGATGATCGGCACGAGCCCTGCGGCGCAGATGCGGCGGCCGATCTCGAACTGCTGCGCGACGATGGCCTCGATGCCGGCGGCATCGGCCTGCTTGACGACCGAACGCATCTTGGTGCCGAAGATGCCCTTGTCCTTGGCGCGGGCGAGGAGCTTGTCGAGGTCCGGCATCGGCTTCATGAGCTGCACGCCGTTGCCTTCCTCGGCGAGGCCCTTGTCGACCTTGAGAATGGGCACGACGCGTTTCTCGCCCCACAGGTAGTCGGCAGTCGGCTTGCCGGCGACTTCGCGGTCCATCGTCATCTCGAACAGGATCGCGGCGAGGATGCGCTCGCCGGTGAAGGCGGGGCTGGTCATGATGCGGGTGCGCATCTGGTGCACGAGATCGAACATCTCGTCCTCGCTCGACCAGGCATCCTCGTCGATGCCGTAGAGGCGCAGAGCTTTCGGCGTGCTGCCGCCGCTCTGGTCCAAAGCTGCGATGAAGCCCTTGGCTGACCTGATTTTCTCGAGTTGCTGGTCGAAATTGCTCACGGTAATCCTCGCCTGTGGTATGCGGTTGATCGTTGAAATCGGGTTGACGTCCAGTCTGCCGACTATTCTAGAACCTATCGGCCGCAGATGGGCCTGCTCGAGGTCACGTTCCGCCGCCGCGGCGTGCGATCCGGGACCGGCGCCCGCGCAGGCGGTATAGTCGGCGCGGGAAATCCACGTCTCCGCGATTCCATGCGCCACCGCTCCCAGCACGGCTTCACCCTCATCGAACTCGCCGTCGTCACCGCCATCATCGGCCTGCTGGTCGCCGGTGCGGTGACCGGTATCGGTGCGCTGCGCATCAACGCCAAGCTCAAGGAGACCGAGCGCGTGCTGGCGCACGTCGAACTGCTGCTCGGGACCTTCGTCGCGCGCAACGGCCGCCTGCCCTGCCCGGCCGATCCGGACCTCGCGCCGGACGACGCCGCCTACGCGCGCGAGGCCCTCGACGGCGCCGGCACGGCCTGCGCCGCGGCGCTGCAGGTTGCCGGCACGGGGGTATTCCGCGGCACGCTGCCGAGCAGCGCGCTCGGCGCACCGCCGCGCGAGCTCGTCGACGGCTGGGGGCACCAACACTTCTACCTCGTCGTCGGCAGTGCGGCGCGCCCGGGCTCGCTGACCAACGGCAGCTGGGCGCGCAACGACGCGGTCAACGAGATTGAACTGTGGGACAAGGCCGACGGTGACGCGAGCCTGCCGGCACGCCGCCTGTTGACCGATCGCGGTGTCGCCGCGCTGGTTTCGGCCGGACCCAATGCCCACGGCGCGTTCACCCTCGAGGGCGCGCAGCTCGCTGCGCCGCCGGCGACCGCGCTGGCCGAGCGCGACAACCAGGACGCCGACGTCTTCCTCGTCGCCGCCGGTTACTCGGACGACCCGGCGACGCCCTACGACGATCTCGTCCGCGTGTACACCGAGGATGGCCTGTTACGACCGCTCGCCGCCGAGGGCGAGGTGCAGGGCAAGGCGGCGTTGACGCTGGCGCGGATGGCGCGGCTGGTGGATGCGATCTACGGGTATGCGATCACGCAGACGGTCGATCCGGACGGCACCGACCCGCGCACGGTCTGGCGCACGATCCCGCATTTGGATAACTTCATCGACGGCAACTATGACGGCGGCCGTGATGGGTCTCTCAGTGGCCTCGATACGCTTGATGCCGGACGTATCCCCTTCGCGTTCCTGAACTTACCTGCCGCAGAAGCCGAGGATGCCTGGGGCAACGGTATCGTGTACGAGGCGACGCAGTACGCGACGGGACAGGCTTTTGCGCCGATGGGAAGTGAGGAGGGCATCTATGCCGGCAGTCCCATCGGCCTCGCCGGCATCGTCTTCCGCCTGACCTCCTGGGGCCCCGACGGCGCCGCCGGCGGCGGCGACGACATCGTCATCACCCACACCCTGGCGCAGGCGCTGGGCCGGCTCAACGCGTCGGGCGTGACACTCGATTGACGCGCTGCAGGCATCAGCGTCGTCGCCGCACCGCGCCCAGCATGTCCATCACCACGCCGGTGACCGGGTTGAAGCGCGCGAGCCGGTAGATGACCTGATTGACCGTCGCCGCCTGGCTCAGCCGGATTTCGGCGACACGCGGTGTGAACCACAGGGTCACCGCGAGGCGCAGCGCAGCGGAGACCAGGAACACGCCGTATAGCGGATGGGTGAGACCCAGGGTCACGCCACCGAGGTCCATCATCGGCGGCAGCGCAGCGGCCAGCCAGCCGCCGATCATCGCACCGCAGAAGACGGCCAGCCCGCTGATCACCGCTTGCACCGCGGCGAAGCTGGCCAGCTCGCTGCCGGCCGGGCGCAGGTCGTAGAGATAGTTCGACGAGCTCAGGGTGAAGCCGCCCCAGGCCAGGCCGGCGAGTCCCTGCACGGCGAGGATGTACCAGAAGTTGCCCGAGAACACCCACAGCAGCGGAAGCACCGGGATGACCAGCGCCGTGGTCACCAGCACGATGCGGTTGCCGAGGTGATCGCTGACATAGCCCCAACTGTTGAGCGTCAGCAGCTGGAGCACGATCGAGGCGGCCAGGCTCGCCATGAACTCGGCATAGTTGAAGCCGAGGTTGCGCAGCATGTGGACGGAGAAAAACGGCCCTGCGATCGCAACGGCACCCTGCATCAGGGCAACGAACAGGGTGAAGCGCCGGAACGCCTGGTCGGAGAGGGTCGTGACGAGTTCGCGCCACAGCGTACGCGGTGGTGCCGGCGCGCTGCTCGTGGGGCCGGGATCGAATGCGGCCAGCGTGCCGAGCAGGCGAAGCGAGACGAGACGCCCGATGAGGGCCGCGCCGAACAGCAGCGCGAAACCGGCGGCGGGCAGGCCGAGCTGTGCCGCGACGTGCAGCACGAGGCCGCCGGCGGCAAGCGCGACGAAGCTCGTCACCGCCGCGATACGCGAACGCCGTGCGAAGTAGCGGCCGCGACGCGCAATCGGCACCAGCGAGACCATCAGCACGCGCCAGTGCGGCTGCACGAGGTGGCCGCCGGCCTGGAAGAGCATCGCGGCAATGATGAGCAACGCGATCGGCTCCGGCCCCGGAAATGCGCAAGGGCCGATAACCACCGCGACCATGGCGGCCTGGAAAGCCGCCCCGGCGAGAATCACGCCGATGCGGCGTATCCCGTGACGGCCCAGCCACACCGAGACGAGCTGTGCCCAGGCGCCGACCAGTTGCGGTATCGCGACGACCCAGCCGACCTGTTGCGTGCTCGCCTGGAGGAAGATGGCGAAGGCGCCGAGGTAGTTGTCGCATACCCCGCTCATCACCGACGAGCCGACCGCCTCGCGCTGTGAATGGCGCAAGGCCTGGCGTGCCGGCCGGGGCAGACGTTGGCCGCGGCTCATCGGCGCGCGGCCGTACCGCGCAACGCGCGCGGCGCGCTCAATGCACTTCGTCGTCGACCGGCTGGTCGACGTCGGCCGCCATGTCGCCGCCGACCTCGATGTCGGCGTCGCCATCGTCGTCGAAGCCCTCGTCGGGCAGCGCTTCCTCGTCGATGTCGCCGTCCTCGCTCTCGGGCGCATCGCTGCCGGTGGTCGCGGCCGCGGCGTCGGCCGCGATGCCGATATGGAAGGTGGCGAAACCCGGCAGCACGAACTGGTTGAGCGCACGGCCGAGCAGGCGCCCTTCGTAGGGCGAGAGGATCTCGGACCGCTCGTTGGTCAGCGGATTGATCACCTCGCCGAGCAGCTGGCCTTCCTCGACATGCGCGCCGACGCGCACGTCCGAGGTGAGAATGCCGCCGCGATACGCCCGCAGCCAGCGCGAGCGGTAGAAGATCGGTTGCGGTTCGGCCCACAGGCGGAAGCGTTTCACCATGCCGAGCTTGTCGAGCAGCGTGTCGAGCGCCTTGACGCCGAACTCGACGTGCTTGAGCTGCAGTGTGCCGGGTTCGCCGAGTTCGAAGGTGACCGCGGGAATGCCGGCGTTGGTGGCCGCCGCGCGCAGCGTGCCGCGTCCGCCCGGCTTGTGCAGCACCGAGGTCGCGCCGAAGCGCTCGACGAAGGCGCGCACCTCGGGCACGTCGAGGTTGGCGCGCAGCTGCGGCAGGTTGGTGCGCTTGAACGAGCCGGTGTGGAAATCGACCAGGCGCGTGCAGTGCTGCATGACTTCGGTGAAGAACACGAAGGCGATGCGCGAGGCCGAGCTGCCGCGCGGGTGTCCGGGGAAGTAGCGGTTGAGATCACGCCGGTCGGGCAGGTAACGGCTGCCGCGGGTGAAGCCGAGCAGGTTGACGATGGGCACGCCGATGACCGTGCCTGAAAGCTCGGCCGCGTCGAGCCCGGCGAGTACACGGCGCACGATTTCCACGCCGTTGAGCTCGTCGCCGTGGATGGCCGCGGTGAGGCACAGCGTGGGCCCGGGCTGGCGGCCGCGTATCACGATCACCGGCGTGTCGATGGCGCTGCCGGCGAACGACTGCCCGGCGGTCCAGTGCAGGTCGGCGTGACTGCCGGGGGCAACGCTGTGGCCGAGCAACTCGAGTGGTCCCCAGGCAGGACCTGCGGCGTCGGGCGCACGCACCTCGACGATTGGCGCGCGTGCGGCCTCGCCCGTGGGTGCTGTCGTGACGGCCGTTGCCGCCGGCGTGTCGCCCTGCTGCTCGGGATCGACTACGCCGGGCGCACCGGCGGCGTCGCGCTCAACGTCATTGCGCCGGGCGTCATCGCGCCGGACAGCGTCGGCGCTGCGAGCGGGCAAGGGCATGGCCTCGATCGACTCGATACCGAAGTCGGGCACGGTCACCGGCAGCGGTGGCGCCGCCTCGGTCGCGACCTCGGTGGCGTCGGCGGCGCCACCGAGCAAGGCGAGCATCACGGCAGCGGGCAGTACGGACGCAAGCAGGCCGTGGG
>JAPOKK010000174.1 GCA_029977665.1 Pseudomonadota bacterium
CCCCGCCTCGCCGACGGCGCGGCATCGTACGAAGGCGGGCGCATCCTCGCCTTCGATGACGCGGTGCGCGAAGCGGCCCTGGCAGGAAGCGCACCGACGCGCGCGCCACGCAGCGATCTCGCTGTCGTCGCGGTGAGCGGTGCCGATGCGGGTGATTTCCTGCATGCCCAGGTCGCCGCGAACCTGAAAGCACTCGAACCGGAACACGGCGTACTCACCGCTTGGTGCTCGCCGAAAGGGCGCGTACTGTTCCTGATCACCGTGATCGCCGGCGGCGACGGCGGCTTCCGCCTGCTGGTCGCGCGCGCACAGGCAGAAGCGCTGGTCAAGCGGCTGCGCATGTTCGTGCTGCGTGCCGCCGTCACGGTCGACCCACTCGCCGACCACGGCGTGATAGCCCTCGATGACACCGGCATCCCGCCCAGCCTGCCGGAGGACGTGCTCGCCGCCGTCGACGCCGCCGGACGAACCTGGCTGACGGGCCCGGGGGCGAGTCTCGCCGGCTGTTGGGATGCCCTGCCCGGTACGCCTGTGGGCGAACTCGCAGCGAGCCTGGTCGACATCCGCCACCGGCGGCCGCGCCTTGCCGGGGAACTCTCGGAGCAGTTCCTGCCGCAGGAACTCGATCTCGATGCGCACGCCGGTGTCAGTTTCGACAAGGGCTGCTACCCGGGCCAAGAGATCATCGCGCGCGTACGCTTCCGCGGCAGCGTGAAGCGGCGCCTCGCCCACCTGTTGTTCGACGGCACAGTGCCGCCGCCGCCCGGCACTCGCCTGGTCGCGGCCGGCGCCGACAGCGCTCGCGGCACGGTGCTGCTCGCGGCGCAACGCGACGCGGCCCATGGCGAGTTGCTCTGCGTCCTCGACCTCGAAGCGAACGACGTGAGGCTCGCCGACCGGCCCGACGTGCCGCTCGAACGCGTCGTCCACGGGGATGAGCCGGACGCCTGATCACGGCGCCGGTGCAGACGCGCACGGTCGCGTCGTGCAGCGTACGGACTTCGTCGCGGCACCGTGGTTGCCCGGGCCCCATCTGCCAACTATCTGGGCCAGCCTTTGCCGCCGCCCGCCGCCACTCGCGGTCACCTTCGAGCACCTCGACCTGCCCGACGGCGACTTTCTCGAGCTCGCCTGGGCGGGACCGGCCGACGCACCGGTCGTCATCGTCCTGCACGGCCTGGAGGGCAGTCACGGCTCGAGCTACGCGCGCGCGCTGCTCGCCGGACTGGACGCCGCCGGACTGCGCGGCGTGGTGTTGCAGTTTCGTGGCTGCAGCGGACGGCCGAACCGGCTCGACCGCAGTTATCACTCCGGTGACACCGGCGACCTCGATTACCTGGTGGGGCTGATCGAACGGCGCTCGGGCCGTCCGCCCTGCGCCGTGGTCGGCTACTCGCTGGGCGGCAACGTGACGCTCAAGTGGCTGGGCGAGCGCGGCGCCGCCGCGCCGGTGTCAACGGCGGTGGCGATCTCCGTGCCGTTCGATCTCGGCGCTTGCGCGGACTATCTCGACCAGGGTTTCTCGCGCCTCTACCAGCGCCGCCTGGTCGGCAGCATGCGGCGCAAGTTCGCCAGCAAGTTCGCCTCGCGGCCCGCCCCCATCGACCCCGGTGCGCTGCACCGGCTGCGCAGCTTCCGCGCCTTCGACGATGCCATCACCGCGCCGCTGCACGGCTTTCGTGACGCCGTCGATTACTACGAACGAGCCAGCTGCCGGCCGTTCCTGCGCCGCATCGCGGTGCCGACGCTGATCGTCCACGCCGACGACGATCCGTTCGTGCCGCCGAGCGCGATTCCGCAGGCGGCGGAACTCGCGCCGCCGGTCACGCTCGAACTCACCCGGGGCGGCGGCCACGTCGCGTTCCTCAGCGGGCGGGTGCCATGGCGTTCGCAATACTGGTGCGAGGCGCGCATCGTCTCGCACCTGCTCGAAACCATCACGACCCGGCCGGCAGCGTAGAATAGCGCCGGCCGACCGCCGCCGCACAGCCGTTCGCAGCGGTCGCCGTTCCGCCACGACACCGCGAGGAGAGTCCGTTTTGTCGCTGAGCCCACGCCTGTTGTTCGCCGCCACCGCACTCGCCTGCGCCGGCCTGCTCGCCTACGGTTACTACCTGCAGTACCACGATGGCCTGGAGCCCTGCCCGATGTGCATCTTCCAGCGTCTGTGCTTCATGGGCGTACTGGTCATCTGCGCGATCGGCGCGATCCATGGCCCGCGCGGCGCCGGTCGCCTCGTCTACGGCGGCCTGACCGTGCTGGTTGCGCTCGTCGGCGGCGGCATCGCCACGCGCCAGGTCTGGCTGCAGCACCTGCCCGAAGATCGCGTGCCGGCCTGCGGCCCCGGTCTCGAGTACATGCTCGAGATGTATCCCCTGGCGGACGTCATCCGCAAGGCACTGCGCGGCAGCGGCGACTGCGCCCTGGTCGACTGGACATTTCTCGGCCTGTCGATTGCCGAATGGTCACTCGCCTGCTTCACGCTCATCGTCATCGTTCACCTGCACCAGCTCGTACGCGGCGCGCGTGCGCGCTGAGGGAGCCGAATCATGTCCGTTGCCCTCAACCGGTTCTGCACCGCCTCGCTTCTGTTCCTGTTCCTGCTCGCCACGGCCGCGCGCACGAGCCACGCCGAGGATGACACCTTCGGTGCCAGCCCGCTGGCCGGTGTCGCGAGCGTGCAGATCGCCGTCAGCGGCGTTCCCGACGAGTTCGCCCGCTATGGTCTGACCGCGAGCGAGATGCGCGAGCGCGTCACTGCCCAGCTCTCGCGTTACGGCCTGTCGGTAGTCGACGCGGCGCAGGCGGCGCGCGAACCCGACGCCGCGCGGCTCGACGTCCGCTTCGATGCCAACCGCAACCCCTACGCGTTCTACCACTACGGCATCTCGCTGCGCCTGCTGCGCAAGCTGCCGCTGGGCGAGGCCGCCGGCGGCTTCGTCGCCACCGAGGTGTGGTCGGCCGGCCAGCACGGCATCATCGAGCCGGCCGACATGAAGCCCATCTACGGCTATCTCGACACGCTGGTCGAACGCTTCGTCGCGGCGCACGGGCGCGACAACCCGGCTAAGGCGACCGCGATGCTGCGCTGAACTCAGCCGCCCGCGGCGGCGAGCTGTGCATCGACCACCGCCAGCGCGCTCATGTTGATGATGCGCCGGACCGTCGCCGACGTGGCGAGGATGTGCGCCGGGTAACGGCAGCCGAGCAGGATCGGGCCGACGGCAACGCCCTCGCCGAGCACGGTGAGCAGGTTGAGCGCGATGTTGGCCGCGTCCATGTTCGGCATCACCAGCAGGTTGGCCTGCCCCTTGAGGTCGGAGTCGAGCAGCGCCTTGTCGCGGATCGCCTGGACCAGCGCGGCGTCGGCCTGCAGTTCGCCGTCGATCTCCAGACCCGGCGCCATCTCGCGGACCAGGGCGAGCGCCGCGCGCATCTTGAGCGCGCCCGGGCTGTTGCTCGTGCCGAAGTTCGAATGCGACAACAGCGCCGCTTTCGGCACCACACCGAAGCGCTGCACCTGCTCGGCCGCGAGCACGGTCGTGTGCGCGATCTGCTCCGGACTCGGATCGTCGTGGACGTAGGCGTCACAGAGAAAATACGTCCCCTTGCGCAGCACGAGCACGTTCAACGCGGCCATGTCGAGCACCGCGTCGCGCGCGCCGAGCAGCTGGCGCACGTGGACCAGGTGATCGTGGTACTCACCGACCATGCCGCACAGCATCGCGTCGGCAGCACCGCGGCGCACCAGCATCGCCGCGATGACGGTGGTGTTGGAACGCATCACGTCACGCGCATCCTGCTGTGAAACGCCCTTGCGTTTCATGATCTCGTGGTAGGCCTCGGCGTATTCGCGGTAACGACGATCCGACTCGGGATTGACGATCTCGAAATCACTGCCCTGCTGCATACGCAGGCCGAGTTCGCGGATACGCTTGGCGATCACCCGCGGGCGCCCGATCAGGATGGGCTGCGCGATGGCATCGTCGACGACCGACTGCACCGCACGCAGCACGGTCGGGTCTTCGCCGTCCGCGTAGGCGAGCCGCTTGCGCTCCTGCTTGGCGCGCTCGTAGAGCGGCCGCATCAACAGCACCGACTGGAAGACGAAACGCGAGAGCTGCTCGCGGTAGGCGCGCAGGCTCACCAGGGGGCGCGTGGCGACACCGCTCGTCATCGCCGCCTGCGCGACGGCGGGAGCGAGCTCGGTGATGAGGCGCGGATCGAAGGGTTTCGGAATCAGGTAGTCGGGCCCGAAGCGCAGCGCATCGCCGCCGTAGGCGGCGAGCACGACGTCGGATGCCTCCTGCTTGGTCAGACGCGCGAGCGCGTGCACGCACGCGAGCTTCATCTCCTCGGTGATCGTCGTCGCACCGACATCCAGCGCGCCGCGGAACAGGTAGGGAAAGCACAGGACGTTGTTGACCTGGTTCGGGTAGTCCGAGCGCCCCGTCGCGATGACCGCGTTCGGCTTCGCGCGCCGCGCCGCTTCCGGCCAGATCTCGGGCGTCGGGTTGGCCAGTGCCAGGATCAGCGGGCGCTCGCTCATGCTCGCGACCATGTCCTCGCTGAGCACACCGCCGGCCGATAGCCCGAGGAAGATATCGGCACCGACGATCGCCTCGGCGAGCGTGCGGTGCTCGGTGGCGCGGGCGAAGAAGGCCTTGTGCTCGTCCATCTCCTCGACGCGCCCCTCGTAGATGACGCCCGCCCGGTCGGTGACGAGGATGTTGTCGCGCGGCAGGCCGAGCTGGTCGAGCAGGCGCAGGCAGGCGATCGCGGCCGCACCGGCACCGGAGGCGACGAGGCGCACGTCGGTGATGTCGCGCTCGGCCAGGGTCAGCCAGTTGAGGATGGCCGCGGCGGCGATGATCGCCGTGCCATGCTGGTCGTCGTGGAAGACCGGGATGCGCACGCGATCCTTGAGCTTCTGTTCGACGAAGAAGCACTCCGGCGCCTTGATGTCTTCGAGATTGATGCCGCCGAACGTCGGCTCCAGGCTTGCGATGATGTCGACCAGGCGATCGGGATCGGCCTCGTCGACCTCGATGTCGAAGACATCGATGCCGGCGAACTTCTTGAACAGCACCGCCTTGCCTTCCATCACCGGCTTGGCGGCGAGCGGCCCGATGCTGCCGAGGCCGAGCACGGCGCTGCCGTTGGTGATCACCGCGACCAGGTTGCCGCGGGCGGTGTACAGCGGCGCCGTGTTGGGATCGGCCGCGATGGCCTCGCAGGGCGCGGCGACGCCGGGCGAGTAGGCCAGGGCGAGGTCGTTCTGGTTGGCGAGCGGCTTGGTCGGGGCGATCTCGATTTTGCCCGGCCGCGGCAGCTCGTGATATTCGAGCGCCCGCGCCTCGAAGTTGTCGTCCTTCGCGTTCAACGGCTCATCCTCTGATCAGAACCCGGAAAGCGGCATCCGCGCGCGGCGGACGGTGTTGCCCTCGCCCCGAGGGGCCGCGCTACTGCATCGGGAAGCCGGGCGGCATCTGGCCGCGCATCCCACGCATCATGTTCTTCAATCCGCCCTTCTTGCTCAGCTTCTTCATCATCTTCTGCATCTGGTCGAACTGCTTGAGCAACTTGTTGACGTCCTGCACCTGGGTGCCGGAACCGGCCGCGATGCGCCGCTTGCGCGACGCCTTGATGACCGCCGGGAAGCGGCGCTCGTGCGGGGTCATCGAGTCGATGATCGCGGCGAGGCGCACGAATTCCTTGTCGTTGACCCGTTCGCGCACGTTGTCCGGCAGGTTGTTCATGCCCGGCAGCTTGCCGAGCATCGCCGACATGCCGCCCATGTTGTTCATCTGGTCGAGCTGGTCGCGGAAGTCCTGCAGGTCGAAGCCCTTGCCCTTCTTGAGCTTCTCGGCGACCTTCATCGCCTTGTCCTGGTCGACTTTCTGCTCGACTTCCTCGATCAGCGAGAGCACATCGCCCATGCCGAGGATGCGCGAGGCCATGCGATCGGGATAGAAGGGTTCGAGCGCGTCGGTCTTCTCGCCCGTACCGAGGAACTTGATCGGTTTGCCGGTGACGCGACGCACCGACAAAGCGGCACCGCCACGCGCGTCGCCGTCGCTCTTGGTCAGCACGACGCCCGTCAGCGGCAGCGCCTCGTTGAAGGCGCGGGCCGTCTGCACCGCGTCCTGGCCCATCATGCTGTCGATGACGAACAGCGTCTCGTGCGGCGCCACCGCGGCGTGGATGCGCTGGATCTCGGCCATCATCTCGGCATCGATGGCGAGACGGCCGGCAGTATCGACGATGAGAACGTCGTCGAAGCCGCGGCGCGCGGCGCCGAGTGCCGCGAGCGCGATGTCCTCGGGCTTCTGGCTGACGTCGCTCGGGTAGTAGTTGGCACCGATCTCCCCGGCCAGCACGCGCAACTGCTCGATGGCGGCGGGGCGGTGCACGTCGCAGCTGACCAGGCCGACCTGCTTGCGCTCGTGCTGCATCAGGCGCCGCGCCAGCTTGGCCGTCGTGGTGGTCTTGCCGGAGCCCTGCAGGCCCGCCATCAACACGACCACCGGCGCCTGCGCGGCCAGGTCGAGCGCGCTGTTGGCCTCGCCCATGAGCGCGGTCAGTTCGTCGCGCACCACGCGGATGAAAGCCTGGCCTGGCGTCAGCGTGCCGATCACCTCCTGGCCCAGGGCGCGCTCGCGCACCGCGGCGAGGAAGTCCTTGGTGACGTCGAGGCCGACGTCGGCCTCGAGCAGCGCGATGCGCACCTCGCGCAGGGTCTCGTCGATATTCTCCTCGGTCAGACGCGCGCGTCCGGAGAGATTCTTGACGACCGCGCTCAGACGATCCGTGAGATTCTGGAACATACTGTATTGGCTCGGGAATTTGCTTCGGGCGGCGACACGGCTTGGGTTCCCGCGCGCTTCATTGTAGAGGGCAATTATGCCATCATCCCCAACCCCATGACTGCCGCTGCGCTACCATGAACATGGTCCTTTTCGGACTCGTCGCGATCGGGCTGTACATCACCGTCGCGATACGCGCTTCGACCAGCCCGGCGGCCGCCCACGACGGCTACACCCTGCGCTCGGCGACCGGCCTTCTCGCCCTGCTCGCGCTGCTCGCCCACGCCGCCACGCTCTACCCCCTCACGGTCACCGGGCACGGCGTCAACCTCGGCATCTTCGCCGCCGCCTCGCTCGTCGCCTGGCTGGTCGCCGGTGTCGCCGTGCTCGCCACCGCACGCCGTCCGCGCGGCAGCCTGTCGGTCGTGATCCTGCCCTTCGCCGCGGTCGTCGTCGCCCTGTCGCTGGTCTTCTCGCATCCGCACCTGGTGGTGCACGCCTCGCCCGGCATCGCGCTGCACATCGCGCTATCCCTGATCGCCTACGCCCTGTTCGCCATCGCCGCGCTGCAGGCGCTCTACTACGCGTTCGCCGAGCATCGCCTGAAGGCCCACCACCCCGTGATGGGCTTCCTCCCGCCGCTGACGGTGATGGAAAGGACCATGTTCCAGCTCACCGGCATCGCCTTCGTGCTGCTCAGTGTCGGCCTCGCCGTCGGCGCACTGTACATCGAGGACATCCGCGGCCAGCACCTGGCCCACAAGATCGTCTTCTCGCTGCTGGCGTGGCTGACCTTCGCCGTGCTGCTCGCCGGCCGCTACTGGCGCCGCTGGCGCGGTCGCCAGGCGGTCAAGTACATCATCGTCGGCTTCGTCCTGCTCGCACTCGGCTTCTTCGGCTCGAAGATCGCGCTCGAGCTGATCCTGCAGCGCGCCTGAGCGCTACCGGTGGACGACTTTCCGATCGTCTCCATGGTCATTGCGCTGATCGCACTGATCGGCGCTTCGGCCTATTTCTCGAGCTCCGAGACAGCCATGATGGCGCTCAACCGCTACCGTCTGCGCCATCTCGCCGAGCGCGACCACCGCGGCGCCAAGCGCGCGCAGAAGCTACTCGACCGCCCCGATCGCCTGATCGGCCTGATCCTGCTCGGCAACAACTTCGTCAACATCCTTGCCGCGCAGATTTTCGCATTGCTGACGCTGGAGCTGGTCGGCGAAGGCGGACTCATCGCCTCGACGCTGGTCCTGACCGCGGTAGTGCTGATCTTCGCCGAGGTCATGCCCAAGACGCTGGCCGCGCTGCATCCCGAACGTGTCGCCTTTCCGTCCTCGTGGCTGCTCGGCGTGCTCATGGTGGTGCTCTATCCCCTGGTTTGGCTGCTCAACCAGATCACCAACCGTCTGCTCGCGCTGTTCGGAGTCAGCTCGGTCGGCCGCGCGGAGGATCCGCTCAGCCGCGAGGAACTGCGCACGGTGGTCAAGGAAGCCGGCGCGATGATTCCACAGAAGCACCGCCAGATGCTGTTCGGCATTCTCGACCTGGAGAACGTCACGGTCGAGGACATCATGGTCCCGCGCGCCGAGATTTACGGCATCAACCTCGAGGACGAGTGGGCCGACATCGCCGACCAGCTCGAAACCTGCCATCACACCCGCGTGCCCTGCTACAGCGGTAGCATCGACAACGTCGAGGGGGTCCTGCACATGCGCCGCGTGACGCGCCTGCTGCGCGCCGACGAGTTCGACATCGAGGACCTGCGCGGCATCCTCCACGATCCCTACTACGTGCCGCTGACGACCGACCTCTACGTGCAGCTGCTCAACTTCCAGAAGGCGCGTCAGCGCATCGCCTTCGTCGTCGACGAGTACGGCGACATCGTCGTCCTGGTGACCCTAGAGGACCTGCTCGAAGAAGTCATCGGCGAGTTCACGACCGATCCCCAAATCTACGTTCGCGACGTCTATCCGCAGGACGACGGCAGCTTCCTCGTCGACGGCAGCGCCAACA
>JAPOKK010000241.1 GCA_029977665.1 Pseudomonadota bacterium
CAAGGGCCACAACCAGGCCGCATTGCGTTACGCCTGGCGCACCCTGTTCAGCCCGATGGTCGGGCACCTCGAGCGCATCGACGCCGTGTTGCTGCTCGGCGTGTTCGCGCTCGCGCCGCTGCTCGTGCTCGGATTCTGCTGCGCCTATGCCCTCTACCTCATGGGCGAGCCGTTCCTGTCGAGCGAGGCGCTCGCCCTGCTCGGCGTGGTGAGTTTCAGCTCGGTCGGCAACTACGCCGCCTTCTTCGAGATCGCCGTGGCGCTGCATCTCGACAACTCGCGCCGGCGCTTGCGCCTGCTGCCGCTCAACTTCGTCAACTTCCTCGCCAGTGTGCTCAACGTGTGCCGCGCGTGTTTCTCGCTGCTGTTCCACGACATGCTGCTGCGCCGCGAGCTGCGCTGGGAGAAGACCGCGCGTTACCGCGGCAACGGCAACGGCAACGGCAACGGCAACGGCACGGGCGACGGGGTGCGGCCGTGAGCTGGGTGCTGGCTTTCTGGCTGCTCGCCGCGGTGCTGTTGATCGCGCCGTTTCTTCCCGCGCTCATCGAGTGGATCGCACGGACCGACGCCGCGCCGCTGGTCGTCGTGCGCGAGCAGGACACCAACATCCGGCATTTCGCGCTCGGCTTCTTCGATCGCGTGCAGGAATTGCTCGAGCGCGAGGGTATCGACCCGCACGACCCGCCGGCCGACTACGAGGGCGAGTATCGTCCCGGCGAGCGTTTCCGCCTGCTGCCGCACAGCTCGCCGCCACAGTGGCCGGAAGCGACGCAGCGATCGCGCGTGATCGATGTCATGCTGGTCGCCGTCGGCGACGTGCTGCTCGAAGGTGGCTACGTCTACGCACAGGAAGTGTACGCGGGTGGCAAGCTCGTCGGCGGCTCGAACGCCACCTACCGCGCAGTCTATGCCGGCACGGACCTGCTGCTCGGCGACGGTTGCACTGTGGCACGCTGGCTGCACTCGCAGGGACACGTGTACATCGGCGCGGACTGCATGATCTACGGGCGCGTCTCGAGCGGCCTGTCGATGACGCTGGGTATGGGCACGCGCTTCGAACGACTCAACGCGCCGCTGATCCGCTTCGCGTCGGATGCCCTGGCCGAGGTGCGCGCGAGCGTCGCGCCGCCCCCCCGCGAGCCGTGGCAGGTACCGGAGAGCTTGCTTGAACTCGACGAGCGCACGCTGCGCGCCGCGGGAGATCTCGACGTGCCCGCGGCCCGCGAGGTGCGCCATCACCTGGTTGCACGCGGCGCTCTGAGTCTGGGAGACGCATGCCACGTCGAAGGCAATCTCAAGGCGCACGAGCGGCTCGTGACCGGCGCCGGCAGCGTGGTCCGCGGCGCGCTGGTCTGCGCCGGGCCGGTGCATCTGGGCGAGGGCAGCCTGGTCAAGGGGCCCATCATCTCGGAGACGGAGATCGTCATCGCGACCGGCTGCGTCGTGGGAACGCCGGCATTGCCGACGAGCATCACGGCGCCAAGCATCCGCCTCGCGCCCGGATCACAGGTCTCGGGTACGATCTGGGCGGCCCGGCAGGGTCTCGTGGACGTCGCGGCGCCCGCTGACAAGCAAAATCTTGCAAACACGTGACGGCGGGCCGATGGTCGATACCCGCAACGCGCTAACGTACAACCAATTCGACGATTGACTGGAGCACCGAACGTGACAATTCTTCACTCTCCCGGCCGCGCAGGCACCGCGCTGCTGGCCGCTGCCATCAGTGCCGCGCTCGCCGGCAACGCGGCAGCCGCGCCGATTACCTGGGCGAGCGGTGACGGCGCCTGGGAAGATCCGCTGAACTGGTCCGGCGGCGTGGCCCCGAGCGCGGCCGACTTCGTCGAAATCGCCTACACCGGTGCGGTGAGTTCCGGCGCACCTGCCAACGCCGCGCTCGAACTCGTGAGCCATGCTGCACTGACCGTCGGTGGCGGACAGTTGAGCGTTGTCGGTACGGTCGACAGTTTCGGTGCGCTCGCCATCGGCAGCGGGGCGAGCGGTGCCTTCGGGCGGGTATTCGTGCAGGCTCCCGGCGCGCTGAGCGTGTCCGGCGCCGGCACGACGGTGAGCGTGGTCGAAGGCGTGTTCAGCAGCGGCACCTGGCAGATGAGCCAGGGCGCCACGTTAGACGCCGAGAGCTTCGACAACTTCAACCTGCAGAACGTGGAGGGCGCTGCGCAGGCGACGGCGAACAGCATGATCAACCATGCCGGCGCGCTCGCCGGCATCACCGGCGCCGGCTCGCGGCTCGTCATCAACGGCAACCTGACCAACGACGGTACGGTGCGCGCGCTCGCCGGCGGCGCGCTGGAGACGGTGAGCCTCGACAATACCGGCGGCATCGAGGTCGACGGCGGGCAGTACCTGAGCGCCAGTGTCGACAACCATGGCAGCGTCGCGGTGCGCGGGGCAGCCGGCGGATGGCGCGCGACCGACGTCGTGACCAATGCCGGCAGCGTCCGCGTCGAAGGCGGCGCGCATGCCGAACTCGCGACGCTGGACAACCAGGCCAGCGCGACGATCGAAGGCGCCTCCGCGAGCATCGTGGAACTCGACAACCGGGCCCCGGCAGCGCTCGAACTCGTCGCCGGCGCGAGCGTCACGGTGGCCGATCTCGCGCTCAACCGTGGCCAGCTCACGATCGACGCGAGCTCGGTCCTCGCCAGTGCACGCTACCAGCAGCTCGCCGGCGTCACCGTCCTCGCCGGCGGCGAACTCGGCGCCAGCGACGCCTTTGGCGTCGACATCGCCGGGGGCGAGTTGCGTGGACGCGGCACCGTTGCCGGCAACCTGGGCGTCGGTGCGGGCGGATCGCTGGCGCCGGGCGATGCAATCGACACGACGGGCCGCCTCGACATCCTCGGCGACCTCGCGCTGGCGGGTCTTTTCTCAGTGGACATCGGCGGTACGGACGCGGCGGACTTCGACCAGCTCGTCGCGAGCGGTGACGCGCTGCTCGGCGGCACGCTTGCGGTCAGCCTGGCCGGGGGCTACATGCCCGTGCTCGGCGATTATTTCGACATCGTCCTGGCCGGTGCGGTCGGCGGCGATTTCGATGCGCTGCTGCTGCCGGCCCTGACGGCCGGACTGCGCTTCGAGACTCTCGTCGGTACCGATTTCTATCGCCTCGCGGTCACCGCCGTGCCGCTGCCGGCGCCGTTGCTGCCGGCGCTCGCCGCGCTCACGCTGCTGGCGCGCCTGTCGCGGCGTCGCGCCTGAGCGCGGCGACGATGCGGCGCGACGCCGTGCCGTCACCGAACGGGTTGGCAACGTCGCACATCGCGCGGTAGCGCACCGGGTCGTGCAGCAGGGTCTCGACGTGCCGGGCGATGGCGGCGCGCCCGGTGCCCGCGAGCACGGCTCCCCCGGCATCGACCAGCTCCGGTCTCTCGGTCACCTCGCGTGCGATCACGACCGGCAGGTCCAGCGACGGCGCCTCCTCCTGGATGCCGCCGGAGTCGGTCAGCACCAGCCAGGCGCGTCGTAGCAGGGTGACGAAGGCGAGGTAGCCGAGCGGCGGCAGCAGGTGGATGCCGGGCTCCCCTGACAATGCGGACTCGATGGCGCCGCGCACGGCCGGGTTGCCGTGCACGGGGAGGGCGATTTCGAGTGGGTTGCGCGCGACCAGCTCACGCAGCGCCTGGCACATTTCCTCGAGATCGGGGCCGATCGACTCGCGCCGGTGCAGCGTGACGACCAGCAGGCGGTGCGCAGGCCCGGGCTGCGGCAGACCCGTCGCCGCGCGCGTAGCCAGCGCCGGGTCGGCGTCGAGGCGCGCGACCGCCTGCAGCAGGGCATCGACCACGGTGTTGCCGGTGACGTGGATGCGAACGTCCGGTACGCCTTCCGCGCGCAGCAGCGCCGCCGCGCCCTCGGTGGGGGCGAAGTGCAGATCGGCAGCGAGTCCCGCGACGCGGCGGTTGAATTCCTCCGGCCAGGGCAGGTCCAGGCGGCCGCTGCGCAGGCCCGCCTCGACGTGTGCGAGCGGTATGCGCCGGTAGAACGCGGCGAGGCTCGCCGCCACGCAGGTGCTGGTGTCACCCTGCACTATGACGCGCGCAGGGCGGGTCTCGGCCATGCAGACATCGAGCGCACCGAGCAATCGTGCGCACAACTCGCCAAGCGAACCACCGCCCTGTGCCGGCAGGCCGATGTCCGGCACGAGCTCGAGATCGCGCAGCACGGGCTCGAGCAGTTCGCGGTGCTGTCCGCTTGCGCACACGATGACCTCGAACGCCCCGTCAGCGCGCAGCGCCGCGATCAACGGCGCCATCTTGACCGCGTCCGGCCGTGTACCAATGACCACCAGCAGGCGCGGACGCGCGGCGTTCATGGCCGCCGCAACCGGACCGCCTGCGGGCTCATGCCGCCCGCGGTCATCGCGGCGGCCAGCGTCCACGCAGCACGCCTCATCGTTGCAGCACGGCGCACGTCGTTACCAGGGGACGACGCGCACCGGCAACGCCGCGTAGCCATGGATCACGTTCGAGCACACGCGCCGCGGCGCGCCGACGACCTCGACGCTGCGGAAGCGTTCCAGGATTTCCTCCCAGGCGATACGCAACTGCAGTTCCGCAAGGCGGAAACCGACGCAATGATGGGCGCCGAACCCGAACGAACAATGGCGCCGTGGACTCGGCCGGTCGATGACGAAGGCCTCCGGATCGTCGAAAGCATCCGCGTCGCGGTTGCCCGAGATGTACCACAGCGCGACGCGATCACCGGCGTGGATCGTCTTGCCGCCGACCTCGAAGTCGCTGCGCGCGGTGCGTGCCATGTGTGAAATCGGTGTCTGCCAGCGGATGATCTCGGGCACCATGCTCTCGATCAGCGACCGATCCCGGCGCAGCCGCTCGTATTCCTCGGGGTGGCGATTGAGCGCGACGACGCCGCCGGTCAGCGAGTTGCGCGTGGTGTCGTTGCCGCCCACGATGAGGTTGATGAGATTGCCGAGGAACTCCGCCGGACTCAGGTCGCGCGTCGCCTCGGAGTGAACCATCAGCGACAGCAGGTCGCCGCGTGGCTCGTCGGCGACGCGTTCCTGCCACAGGCGTGCGAAGGTCGCAAAGCAGGCTTCGAGTTCGGCGCGGCGTGCTTCCCAGCTGTCGACGATGCCGAAGCCGGGCTCGGTGACGGCGACATCCGACCACCGGGTCAGCGCGCGGCGTTCCTCCCAGGGAAAATCGAACAGCGTGGCGAGGACCTGCGTGGTCAGCTCCATCGACACGCGGTCGACCCAGTCGAAGGTCTCGCCGACGGGCAGGGCATCGAGGATGTCACGGGCGCGCGTCCGGATCGCGTCCTCCATCTCGCGCACGCTGGCGCGCGCGACGATCGGTGCGATCGCCTTGCGCTGGGCGGTGTGTTTCGGCGCGTCAGTCGACTGGAACATGCGCGCGTCCACGCCGTGATCCCGGAACAGGCGTTCATAACCGAGGATATGGCCGCCGAGTTCGTAGTCGCAGGAGAAGACCGCGTCGGCGGCGTTGACCTGCACGATGTCGTCGTACTTCGTCAGCGACCAGAACGCCCCGTAGTCGCTGCGCGCGCAGAAATGCACCGGCGCTTCGCGGCGCAGTCTTGCGAAGTAGGCGCCGGCCAGGTCCTGCTCGTAGAGTCGCGGATTGCTGACGTCGATCGCCGCGAGCGGGATCCGGGCCGGATCCGCCTCAAGCGCTGCTGGCATCTGGCTCCCCTCCGTTCGCATCGCCGCCGGCGAAGATACCCACTCTCGGGATGTGCGTCGATGCCCGGGACGCGCCGCCGGCACGCGGGGTGAAACGCGGCGGCGGCGCAGCATCCGGACCGCGGGAGCATCCCCGGCCGGCGGATGGCCGGCGGATGGGCGGCGGATGGGCGGCGGATGGGCGGCGGATGGGCGGCGGATGGGCGGCGCGGCCCGCCGTGGGCCGCGCGCACCGGGCGCGCGGCACCGCTTCAGGGTTTCGGCAGCAGTTTCTCCTGCTCGAAGTAGCGGAACCACTTGCGGAACATGGCCTCGGTATCCATCGCTTCGTGGAAGCCCGCCTGGCGCAGCTTGATCGTCGAGACCACGGCCGGTTCGATGCTGAAGCC
>JAPOKK010000424.1 GCA_029977665.1 Pseudomonadota bacterium
ACCTCGACCTGCCGCTGACGCCCGAGTACATCGGCTATGCGGACATCGCGATCGAGGCCGACGCGCTGCGCGCGCGGCGCCCGCTGATCGATCGCCTCGACGAGCACCTGTTCAAGTACCGCGTCGATTTCGACGGCTTCGAAATCCGCGAGGACACCGGCGTGGTATGCGTCAGTCGGCCCACCAATCCGACCGGCAACGTGCTCGACGCGATAGAGATGGCGCGCCTCGTCGAACTGACGCGCCGCGCCGGTGTGCCGCTGATCGTCGACAACGCCTACGGCGTGCCGTTTCCGGGCATCGTGTTCGACGACGCGCTGCCGGTGTTTGCCGACCATGTCATCTACTGCATGAGCCTGTCCAAGCTCGGGCTGCCGGGACTGCGCACCGGCATCGTCGTCGCCGATGCCGCGGTCATCGACGCCATCAGCAGCTTCAACGCCGTACTCACGCTCGCCACCGGCAGTCTCGGCGCGGTGCTGACAACCGAGCTCATCGCGTCGGGCGAGATACTGCGCCTCGCGCGCGAGGTGGTGAGGCCGCATTACCGGGCGCGGGCTGACGCCGCGGTCGCCTGGTGCGGCGCGCACTTCGACGGTATCGACTACCTGCTGCACAAGCCGGAGGGCGCGATCTTCCTCTGGCTGTGGTTCCCGGAGCTGCCGATCAGTGCCCAGACGCTCTACGAGCGCCTCAAGGCGCGCCACGTATTGGTCATCCCGGGGCATTACTTCTTCCCGGGGCTCGACGAACCCTGGCAGCATTGTCACGAGTGCATCCGTATTTCCTACGCGCAGGCGCCGGAACAGGTCGAGGCCGGCATCCGTATCATCGGCGAGGAAGTGCGGCGGGCGTTCGCCGGCGCATGAGACCTCGGTGCAGGTCTTTCATTCCGATCGCTACACACTGCCGTTGCCGCCGGGACATCGCTTCCCGATGCGGAAGTACCACGACCTGCACGCGCGCGTGCGCGTCGAGGCGCGCGGCTGGGTGCTCAGCGAGGCGCCGGCGGTGGTCTTCGGGCAACTCGTCGGCGTACACGATCCCGCCTACGTCACGCGCGTGCTGCAGGGCGGCCTCGACCCGGCGGAGGAGCGTCGCCTCGGCCTGCCCTGGTCACCGGCACTCGCGGCGCGTTCGTGCCGGTCGGTCGGCGGCACGCTGGCCGCCGGCAGCGCCGCGCGCGCGGCGGGTGTCGCGGTCAACCTGGCGGGTGGCACGCATCATGCCCAGTACGCGGCGGGTGCCGGCTTCTGCGTCTTCAACGACGTCGCGCTCGCCGCGCGTGCGGCCCTCGACGAGGCGGACACGGCGCGTGTGCTCGTCATCGACTGCGATGTGCACCAGGGCGACGGCACCGCGGCGCTGCTCGCCGACGAATCGCGTGCCTACACGTTCTCGATCCACGCCGCGCGCAACTATCCCCACTACAAGGCGCGCAGCGACTGCGACATCGCGCTGCCGGATGGTACCGACGACGCAAGCTACCTGCGCGCGCTGACGCTCGGTCTCGACCATGCACTGGCGCGTGCGCGCCCCGGGTTCGCGATCTACCTCGCCGGCGCCGACGTCTACGCGGGCGATCGCCTGGGCCGACTGGCGCTGACCAAGGCGGGTATCGCCGCGCGCGACGAACTGGTGCTGCGGCGTCTGGAAGCGCTCGGCTGCCCCGTGGCGGTAGTCATGGGCGGCGGTTACGCCGATGACATCGAAGACATCGTCGACATCCACTACCGTACCGTGTGCCTGGCACTGGACAGCTGGCAGCGGCGGCGCCCCGGAGTCCGGCCGCGGTGGAGCGTCTCAGGACGCCCGCCACAGCGCGGTGTGCTCGCCGAGCAGGCGTTCGAGCAGTGTGCGC
>JAPOKK010000235.1 GCA_029977665.1 Pseudomonadota bacterium
CACAGCACGGCCTTGGCGCGCAGCAGGTGCTTGAGGCGTCCGAGCGACAGCTTGACCGTGTCGAAATAGCGCTCGTCCGGCCAGAAGCGGATCGCGGTGCCGGTGTTGCGCGCACCGACCGTGCCGACGACCGTCAGCGGTTCACGCGTCTCGCCGCCGGCGAAGGACATCGCGTACTCGTGCCCGGCGCGCTTGACGCGAACTTCGAGCTGCTTCGACAATGCGTTCACGACCGACACGCCGACGCCGTGCAGGCCACCGGAATACTTGTAGTTCTTCGAGGAGAACTTGCCGCCCGCGTGCAGCCGCGTGAGGATGACCTCGACGCCGGAAATCTTCTCCCCCGGATGTTCGTCGACCGGCATGCCGCGCCCGTTGTCGCTGACCGCGATGGAGCCGTCAGCGTGCAGCGTGACGTCGATGAGCGCACAGTGACCGGCGATGGCTTCGTCGACACTGTTGTCGACGACTTCCTGCACGAGATGGTTGGGGCGGGACGTATCGGTATACATCCCGGGGCGTTTGCGTACCGGCTCGAGTCCGGTCAGCACCTCGATATCGGCGGCGTCGTAGCTTGCGCTCAAGGGTCGTGTTCCGTCGGCCGTGGCGGGCCGCAAAGCTGGTGTGGGAAGGCTCCGGCCGGCGTCGTCGCGGCGCTGTCTGCGCAGCGGCGGCGACGTCGGCAACAGGGGCGCAGTGTACCCGGCGCCGCGGCCCGGGGGGACCCGCACGCGGGGCGCGTCATCGAGAACCTGTCTAGCGTGCTTTCGAGCCGCGGCGGGAGTCGGTAAGAACGCTGGTAAGGCCCTAGAAAGTGCCCGAGCGGATTATGCCAAACGACTGAAGGGATTGAAATTGACCCGCCGCGGATACCCCGCGGCGGCAGGTCTGCCCAGGTCTTCTCAGGCGAGATCGGCGCTCAGCGCATCGCGCGTGGCCGGCGGCAGCGGGTCGACGGCAAACGTGTAGTTCGGATGGTCGATGCCCATCGCCAGCGCGGCGCCGCCCTTCAGCGCGGCGACCTGCGCGGCGTCGAACTGGAAGCGCAGGAAATGTACCGCCGAGGTCTTGACGTCGTTGGCGCGCTCGAGATCCTCGTCGGCCACGGCGTAGAGGCGCTCGCCGTCGCCGACCCGGCACCACACGCGATCCTCGATGCCGATCAACTTGGCCAGCGCCTCGCGCCGTTCCTCGACGTCGGTGTATTCGACCATGAACGTCGCCTTGAGGTTGTCGCCGTCGGGGATCAGGGGGTTGTAGGCGTCGAGTTCCTCCTGGATGGCCTCGGCCTGGAAGATACGCTCGGCGCGCAGCATCTCCTGGATCTGGTACTGGATGGTCAGGCGGTCCTCGAAGTAGAGCGCGGCGTGCTCGCCGATGAAGACCTTGCGGTTGGCCTTGTGCGCCATCACTTCGCGCCGCATCTCGGGGCGCCGCTCGTGGTAAGTCTCGAGCGTGAGCAGGTCCGCGCGGTTCAGTTTGTCAGCCATGATGCATTCAGATTCCATAAGCTTGCCGGAGTAGGGTGAAGGCCGAGGTCGCGTGCGAGGCGTCGCCGACACCGTGCTCGATCAGCTCGCCCGCCATCGGGCAATCGCTGATGTAGTGGTCGACCTGGCCATCGGTGATACGTTTGACCACCGGGCGGCAGATCTTCTTGGCGAACTCGTAGTTCTCTTTCTTCACCGCGTAGGTGCCGTCGTGGCCGGAGCAGCGCTCGATGGGTACGATTTCCGTGTCCGGCACGAGTTCCAGCATGTCCTTGGTCTTCAGGCCGATGTTCTGTACCCGCTGGTGGCACGGCACGTGGTAGGCAACCTTGCCGAGGCCGCTCTTGAAAGCGGTATCCAGCTTGCCGTCCTTGTGCCGCGCCATGAGGAACTCGAACGGGTCGACCATCGCCGCCTGCACCTTCTTCACGTCGGCGTCGTCCGGGAACAGCAGCGGCAGCTCCTGGCGGTACATCAGCACGCAGCTCGGGATTGGCGCAGTGATGCGCAGACCCTTCTCGGCGAGTTCCAGCAGCATGGGGATGTTCGCATTCTTGTGCTTCTCGACCGTTTCCAGATCGCCCAGTTCGAGCTTGGGCATGCCACAGCACTGCTCGTTGCGGATCAGCTCGACGCCGACGCCGTTGTGCTCGAAGACCGCGATCATGTCCTCGACCACGTCCGGCGCGTTGCGGTTGCCGTAGCAGGTCACGAACAGGCCGATGCGCTCCTCGAAACGGGGCGCGGCACGCTTTGCGGCACGCTTGCGCAGGGTATTGCTATGGAACTTCGGTAACGGCGCCTCGGCGTGCACGCCGATGGCCGATTCGAGCAGCTTGCGTGTCGCGCCGACCCGGTTGGTCGTGTTGACCACTTCGGCGACGACCGGGATCGAAGCGAGCTTGCCGACCGCATCGGTCGAGGTCAGCACGCGGTCACGCAGCGAGGCGCCCTCCTTCTTGTAGTGCACCGCCTTGGCGCGCAGCATCAGGTGCGGGAAATCGACGTTCCACTCGTGCGGCGGCACGTAAGGACACTTGGTCATGTAGCAGAGGTCGCACAGGTAGCACTGGTCGACGACCTTCATGTAATCGGACTTGGCAACGCCGTCGACCTCCATGGTGTCCGACTCGTCGACGAGATCGAACAGCACCGGGAAGGCGTTACAGAGGCTGACTCAGCGACGGCAGCCGTGGCAGATGTCGTAGACGCGCTCGAGTTCGGCATTCAGCGCGTCCTCGTCTTAAAACTCGGCGGTCTTCCATTCGATCGGGTGGCGCGTCGGCGCTTCCAGACTGCCTTCGCGGTATTCGTTCTCTGCCATGGATCGGCCCTCGTCTCGGGACGCGGTGGGGAACGGTCACGGCGCGCGGCGGCCGCGGGCAGTTCCCGGTGGAATAAAGAAGCCGGGACGAGCCCGGCTTCCAGGGTCTGGCACTAGGTGCGCGCCGCGCTCAACCGAGGCTGTCGAGAGCCTTCTGGAATCGGTTGGCGTGCGAGCGCTCGGCCTTGGCCAGCGTCTCGAACCAGTCGGCGATCTCGTCGAAGCCTTCGTCGCGCGCGGTCTTCGCCATACCCGGGTACATGTCGGTGTACTCGTGGGTATCGCCGGCGATCGCGGCCTTGAGGTTCAGCTCGGTGCTGCCGATCGGCTCGCCGGTGGCCGGGTCGCCGACTTCCTCGAGGTACTCGAGGTGACCGTGGGCATGGCCCGTCTCACCTTCGGCGGTGGGGCGGAACACGGCGGAAACGTCGTTGTAACCTTCGACGTCGGCCTTCTGTGCGAAGTACAGGTAACGGCGATTGGCCTGCGACTCGCCCGCGAAAGCGGCCTTGAGGTTGTCTTCGGTCTTGGAGCCTTTGAGCGCCATGGGTCTTCCTCCTCGATGGATCGTAGAAATGTCGTTCTCCGGAGAATTTAGACTGAGTCTAAATTTGACGGAAGTCTATGTCGCGACTCCGGCGAGCGTCAAGCGCGTGCGCCGTTGACCGGGCACATGGCCGTGGGTACAGTTGCCGCCCTTTCCCGCCCGCGGCCACGCGCCCGCGCCGGCGACAATCGGACCGAACGTGCCGTGGCCAAAGCGAAACAAGACCGACGACAAGCCGACGACGCGGACGTGCCCGTCGAATTCGAAACGGCCATGGGCGAACTCGAGACCCTGGTCGAGAAGCTCGAGCACGGCGAGTTCACCCTCGAAGAATCCATCAAGCAATACGAGCGCGGCATGGCGCTGACGCGGGCGTGCGAGAAGGCGCTGCGCGACGCCGAGCAGAAAGTCCTCGCGCTCGCGAGCGACGGCAAGAACGAGGTCCTCGAGGACTTCACCCCCGACGACGACGAGGACTGACGCTCCGCCCCATGCTGCAACAACGTCTGAGCCCCCTGCAGGCGCGCATCGACGCGGCCCTGGATCGCTTCCTGCCCGGCGCCGGCACTGCGCCGGAACGTCTCCACGCGGCGATGCGCTACGCCGTGCTCGCCCCCGGCAAACGCATTCGTCCGGTACTCACCTACGCGACCGGCGAAGCCCTCGGCGTCGATCTCGCGTTGCTCGATGCGCCGGCCGCCGCGGTCGAACTCATCCATGCCTACTCGCTGATCCATGACGCCCTGCCGGCGATGGACGACGACGACCTGCGCCGCGGCCGCCCGACCTGCCACCGGGAATTCGACGAAGCGACCGCGATCCTCGCCGGCGACGCCCTACAGGCACTCGCGTTCGGCGTACTGCTCGATGCCTCGACCGCCCCGCTCGGCGCCGACACACGCCTGGAAATGGTTCGCACGCTGGCCGATGCGAGCGGTTCGGCCGGGATGGCCGGTGGCCAGGCGCTGGATCTCGCCGCGGTCGGCCACAAGCTGACGCTCGAGGAACTGGAGAACGTGCACAAGCACAAGACCGGCGCCCTGATCCGGGCCAGCGTGCGCCTCGGTTTCCTCGCCGGCGGTGCGCACGACGACGCCCTCGGCGAGCGCCTCGAGCGCTACGCGACCTGCATCGGCCTCGCGTTCCAGGTCCAGGACGACATCCTCGACGTCGAAGGTGAAACGGCCGTGATCGGCAAACCGCAGGGTTCCGACGCCGGTCTCGACAAGCCCACCTACCCCGACCTCCTCGGCATGGCCGGCGCGAAGGAGACCGCGCGTGCGCTGTGCGACGAAGCGGTCACCTGCCTCGCCCCGCTGGGCGACGCGGCAGGCACGCTGGCCCTGATCGCGGAATACATCGTCAAACGCGATCGCTGAGCGCGGCGCCAGGCGCCGCGTCGAGAATCCGACCCGATGCCGTGATAGCGTCGCCGCCCGGGTCACGCGGACGCCGGGATTCTGTCGCGTGCAGAGCCAAGTTATTGATTTCAAGGGCCATCCGTTATTGGCACGCGGCGTGCATTACGTTGATTCACGCAGGTCCTCGTGACCGCGTAACCTCCCTTTGGTCCAGACTTGCGGGCGCTCCGGCGCCCGATTTTTTTACCCGCGATAGTGCGTCCCGATGGTGCGACGCCCGTATCGGCGCCACCGCCACCCGCACGACGCCGCGTTGCGGCATGCCCTTGCCGACTCCCGCGCGTCAACGCCCCACCCCGTCAGCAGCACGCCGCTTGACCCTCTCCCACAGCCGATCGAGTTCCTCCGCGGAGAGTGCATCCACACCCTGCCCGCTGTCCGACGCGGCCTGTTCCAGGGCGCGGAAACGCGTCTCGAACTTGGCCGTCGCGCGGCGCAGCGCGCGCTCGGGCTCGACGTCGAGATGGCGCGCGAGGTTGACCACGGCGAACAGCACGTCACCGAGTTCGTCTTCGATGGCGTCGGCGCTGCCGTCGGCACGCGCCGCGTCGAGTTCCTCGCACTCCTCGTCGAGCTTGGCGCGCGCGCCGTCGACGTGCGGCCAGTCGAAGCCGACGCGCGCGGCGCGCCGCTGGATCTTGGCCGCACGGCTGAGCGCGGGCAGGGCGAGCGGCACGTCGTCGAGTTCGCTCCCGCTGCCGCCCGCGGCGGCGCGGCGCTCCTGCGCCTTGCGCGCCTCCCAGTCCCGCGCGACGCCGGCGGCATCGTCCGCGGCGGCGTCGGCGAACACGTGCGGGTGACGCACGAGCAGCTTGCGTGCCAGTGTCGCGACTACATCGCGCAGACAGAAGCGCCCGGCCTCGTCGGCGAGCTGGCAATAGAACACGACCTGGAACAGCAGGTCGCCGAGTTCTCCCGGCAGGGCATCGAAGTCGTCCCGCTCGATGGCATCGGCGACTTCGTAGGCTTCTTCCAGCGTATGCGGCACGATCGAGCGAAAGTCCTGCGCGAGATCCCACGGACAGCCGCGCGCCGGGTCGCGCAGGGTACGCATGATGGTTTCGAGTTCGGTGAGATCGGTCATCGTCGGCAGGCCCTCGGTAGCGCGCGAGAAAGTGTGTGCGTCATTGTTCGCGACCTCGGCGCCTCGGCGCAAAGGTAGTTGTGCGCATCGCGCGGCTTGATTCCCGTGGCGCTTTGTGCGGAGAATCTTGACGCCGCCGCGTAATGATTCGCCGACGCGGGCAACGCGGCGCCGTTGACCGCCACTGTCGTTGATAGACCAGGACGCGCGGGCCGGCTGGCCGGCGATGCTCAGATGAACACACCGCTCATACTTCGACTGGACATCTCGGGTACCCCGATTCGCTGGATTCCCTGGCAGGAAGCGGTATGC
>JAPOKK010000370.1 GCA_029977665.1 Pseudomonadota bacterium
CCCTACGGCTGGACCACCACCATCGACGTGGCCGCGGCCGGACTCGCCAGCGGCGCCGGCGCCTGAGCAGGGCAGCGCAACAACAGGACGATACCCATGAGCACCGTGAACCTGATCGAGTACGAAGACGCCAGTCCCGCCGTGCGCGCCGTCTACGACGACATCCGCGCCACGCGCAAGACCGACAACATCAACAACTTCTGGAAAGCGCTCGCGCACAGCCCGGCGCAGCTCGAGCGCACCTGGCAGCAAATCAAGGCGGTGATGGCGCCCGGCGCGCTCGATCCGCTGACCAAGGAGTTGCTCTACATCGCCGTTTCCGTGGCCAACGGCTGCGAGTACTGTATCCACTCGCACACCGCCGCGGCGCGCAGCAAGGGCATGACCGACGAACAATACGCCGAGCTGCTCGCGGTCGTCGGCATGGCCCACCAGACCAACGGGCTGGTCACCGCCCTGCAGGTCGAGGTCGACGACATGTTCAAGGTCCGATGAACCGGCCGGTACCGCCGGGCGGGCACGGCAGCGGACGCAGCCGGCCGTGAGTGGCGGCCTGCTCGGCGAACTGCTCGACATCTACACCCGCGATGATGCGCTGTACGCGCGCGCGCGGCGCTGGCGCTTCGATGCCGTGGTCCAGCACGGCCCGACCGACGCTTTCGGCAACCTGGTCATTTCCATCGTTCTTGCGGCGATCTTCGCCGGCGACGCCGATCGCAGTGCCCTCGTCGCCTGGCTCGTCGCCATCAATGCCCTGTCGCTCCTGCGCCTGGTCATCTACTTCGCGCACGCCCGCGCTTCGCCTGCCGCCCGCGCACGCATGCAGACACTGTTCTCGCTCAGCCTCGTCGCCCATGCCTCGATGTGGGCGACGGCGTTCTTCCTCTTCGCGCCGGCCGACTCCATCACCAATCGCAGCGCGGTACTGATCTGGCTGGCCGGCTGCGCGGCCTGGGTGGTCTCGGCCTATACCCTGTTGCTCGAAGCCGTACTGGGCTTTCTCGCCGTGCAACTCGTTCCGCTCGCCGTGGCACTGATGTTGTCGGGCGATCGCTTTTGGCAGCTCGTCGCCATCGCGATCGGTATTTTCCTGCCAACCATGGCGATGGTTGCCGTGCGCAACAACGCGCTGCTGATGCGCGGAGCGATCACCGCCTTCGAGAAAGAGCAGCTCGCCGAGGCGCTGGAACGCGAAAAGAGCGCGGTGGAAACCCTCAATGCCAACCTCGAGGCCGATCTCGAGCGCCGCGAGCAGATCGAAGCAGAGCTGCGCGAGGCGATGGCGCGGGCCGAACGCCTCACCAACACCCTCGAACGGCTGTCCTCGCTCGATGGCCTGACCGGCATCGCCAACCGGCGCCGCTTCGACCAGACGCTCGCACGCGAATGGAGCCGCGCCCAGCGCAGCCAGCAGCCGCTCGCGTTGATCCTGTGCGATCTGGATTACTTCAAGCAGTACAACGACCACTACGGACACCAGGCCGGGGATGCCTGCCTGCGCCAGCTGGCGCAACTGTTGGAGCGCTCGCTGCGCCGCGGCGGCGATCTCGCCGCGCGCTACGGCGGCGAGGAGTTCGCAATCCTGCTGCCGAATACCGACGTCGATCAGGCCACTGCCGTCGCCGAGAACATTCGCGAGGCCCTGCAGCAGCTCGGCCTGCCGCACGAAAGTTCCCTCGTTGCGCAGGTACTGACCGCGAGCTTCGGTGTCGCCGCGCTCGTACCCGGCAACGATAACGCACCGGAACTGCTCATCGAGCACGCCGACAAGGCGCTCTACGCGGCCAAGGCCGCCGGGCGCGACCGCATCCAGCGGGCCGGCGCCGCCCGTGGCGGCCCGCTGCAGCCCGACAATCTGCTGCATTGAGGCGACATCGGGCGCGCCGCTCGCGCCGACGGCGGCCGGCCCCACCGAAACGGCGCACCGAACGGCTATAGTGTGCGCGCGCCGTGACGCGGCGCTCATGAACCAGCATCAACACCTACGGAGGATACACATGGCTGGGAGTTCCCCCACCGACGGTTTCGTCATGAATCAGACCATGCTGCGCGTGCGCGACCCCAAGGTCTCGGTCGACTTCTATTCCAACGTCCTCGGCATGACGCTGCTCGACCGCTACGACTTCGAAGCGATGCAGTTCTCCCTGTACTTCATGGGCTACCTGGGCGCCGACGAAACCATCCCCGCCGATGCCGGCGAGCGCGCACAATGGGTCTTCGGCCGCCCGGCGCTGATCGAGCTGACGCACAACTGGGGCACCGAATCGGATGCCGATTTCGCCGGCTACCACGACGGCAATGCCCAGCCGCAGGGCTTCGGGCACATCGGCGTTTCGGTACCGGATGTCTACGCGGCCTGCGAGCGCTTCGAGCAACTCGGCATCGAATTCGTCAAGCGTCCCGCCGCCGGCAAGATGAAAGGACTCGCCTTCATCAAGGACCCCGATGGCTACTGGATCGAGATCCTGAGCCCGCAGGGCCTGCGCGCTATCGTCGCCTGAACGCGCGTCGCAACAGGCGCTGGCGATGCTGGCGCCCGTTACGGGGGACGCCCGCCACCGGGCGTCCCTGTCGGCTTCGGCCTCAGGGTCCGTAGTAGTACTGGTAACCCCGGTACTCCGGCACCAGTTCTTCGTAGCGCGAGTGCAGGAACTGCACCAGGTCGATGAGCTGGGCCACGGTCATGCGACTGTTGAAGTCGGGCATGGCCGTGTCGCCACGCTCGCTCTCTTCCTTGTTCAGCAGGCGCTTGTACTCATCGGAGATGACGTGCTTGGGATGCACGACGGAGGTCAGCAGTTCACCGTAGTCCTTGATCTTGGCGCGCTTGCCGCCGAGT
Source organism: Pseudomonadota bacterium (assembly GCA_029977665.1). GTDB lineage: Bacteria > Pseudomonadota > Gammaproteobacteria > JACKNG01. The sequence continues at coordinate 2,840 of JAPOKK010000370.1, forward strand.
TCGATCTCGAGCGAGGAGACGCCGTCGTAGGCAGGCAGGTCGAGACCGGCGACGACATGACACTGGCGACAGCCGAGATCGAGAAAGACGTGCTTGCCGCGCTCGACGTCGCCATCCGGCAGCACGAAACCATCGGCGGTGAGCGCCGAGTCCTGTTTGCCGCAGGCACTCAGCAGGGCGGTCAGGGCCAGAACGCCCACGCCACGCGCGAGACGGCGGACCAGGTTGGATTCGGTAGCTGTCGTCATGGACCTCTCCTCGGTGATGATTTGGCGACGCCACCCATCAGTGGAGGCGAGACAACCCGACGTTCATTCGCATGCGAATGTTCAAGGAGGCTCGTCTATGA
>JAPOKK010000244.1 GCA_029977665.1 Pseudomonadota bacterium
AAATCCTGCGGCGGGATCGGCGGGCGCATGTCCGGATCCTCCTGCACGCCGTTGCCGATGATGCTGAAGATCTCGCGTTCGTGACCCGGTATGCGGGTATCGATGAACGCCTTGTGCGAGCTCTTCTGGTCCTTGAAGCGGGCGACGTAGCCTTCCATTTCCTCGACGGTGTAGTCGATGTCCGACACGGACGCGGTCTGAATCATGAGTCTTCTCCCCTCAGAAAAGCGGCGTACGCTGGTTTCGCGCAGCTTAGCAGCCTGGCGAACAGGCGAACAATGCGCGCGAACGGCGTCTCCCGATGCCTCAGCCACCGTCCCCGCCAGCCACCGCGACGGTGGGCGTCGCGGCGGCCACGCGGCGCACGAAACCGAGTGCACGCAAGGCGGCGCAGGCGGCGCCGTAGCCGTTGTCGATATTGACCGTGACGAGGCCGGACGCGCAGGAGGCGAGGATCGCGTTCAGCGCGGTGTGGCCGCCGCTGGCGACACCGTAGCCGGTAGAGGTCGGCACGGCGACGATGAGCCCGCCGTAGAGCCCGCCGAGCACGCTCGGCAGGGCCGCGTCCATGCCGGCGGCGGCGATCAGGACGGGCATCCGGCGCAACTCGTCGATGCGTTCGAGCAAACGCCACAGGCCGGCGACGCCGACGTCGAACACCGGCAGCGCCGCGACGTGGTAATACGCGAGCGTGCGCTGCGCCTCGCGCGCGACCGGCACGTCGGAACTACCGGCGGTGACGATGCCTACCTCGGGGTCGGCCGCGGCCCGCGCGCTCCAGTTGAAATAGGCCGTGCGCGAGACCTCGTCGTAATCGAGCAAGCTGCGCTGACTCGTGCCGAGGCCGCGATAATGGGCCGGATCGAGATGCGTCAGCAGGCAGCTGCGCCCGGCCGCCAGGACCTGGTCGAGAATCACCTCGATCTGCGCCGGGCGCTTCTGCGCACAGAAGATCGCTTCGTCCAGGCCGAGACGCCCGGCGCGGTCGTGGTCGAGGCGGATTTCCTGCTCGGTCATGCGTGCTCGCGCAGGAAGGCGCTGCCCATGACGTAGGGAGCGAAGTCGATCGGCCGGTCCAGGCCGTGCGCTTTTGCCAGGTTGGCGAGCAGCGCGCACAGGCGCTCGCGGCCGACGTCGTCGAGGCGGGCATGGGTGCGTGCGTCGAGTTCGATGACGATACCGGCGCGGCGGATGCGACAGCGCACCGTAAGCGGTGCGAGCCGTTCGCGTAGCAGCGTTTCCGCGGCGTCGACGAAACCCAGCGTCGCCGGCTCGATGGCGATGCCGGTCTCGACGCGGCTCGACAGGCAGGGGCTGGCCGGCAGCTCGGCGAGATCCGCGAGCCCCTGGAGGCGCGCGATGGCACGCACGCCGTTCTTGTCGATCCCGGCCTCGACGTAGGGGTGGCGCACACCGGCGGCCGCGGCAGCGGCCAGCCCGGGGCGGTAGTCGCCGAGGTCGTCGGTGTTGGTGCCGGCGAGGAGCTGCGCGTCACCTGCAGTGGCGAGCGTCGTGTACAGGTTGCGCTTGCAATGGAAGCAGCGGTCGACCGGGTTGGCGCGGTAGTCCGGGTCGTCGAACTCGCCGGCGGTGACGACTTCGAGCTGCCAGCCGTGGGCGGTCGCATGACGTCGCACGCGTGCCGTCGCGCTCGCGGGTACGGCGGGAGAGACGGGGTGGAACATGCGGACCGCATCGCCGAGCGCCGCGTGCGCCACGTGCGCGAGCTTCATGCTGTCGACCCCGCCGGAGACCGCCACGGTGGCGGGGGCGCAATCGGCGAGGGCGGCGTGCAGCCGCTCGAGCAGCGTCACGGGATCAGCGTTCATCGTCGGACTCCGCGGCGTCCGCCAGGGCTGCCCGCTCGACGGTCGCGCGGCGCGCCTGGCGCGCGGCATGGCCGGGTTCGGCCGCGAGATCGGCGAGTTCGGCCTTGGCCGTGACCGCGTCGGGACGGTAGGCGAGCTTGGCACGGCTGCCGTCGCCGCCGGTGTGGGCGTGGCGCGGCAGCACCAGGCGCTGGGTCGGGCTCAGGCGCAGGCCGAGCGTGGTGGTTTCGCGGAAACAGGCATCGGTGACGGCGTCGAGTGCGTCCGGCCGGGCGAGCACCTGGACGCCGGCGACGAGCCGGCCTTGTTTGCCGGTGAGGGCCAGCTGGCTGACGTCGAGTACGCCGGCGATGTCGCGCAGGCGTTCGAGGCCGAGTGCAAGATCCTCGCCGGTCTGATCGTCGACCTCGAAGCGGACGACGACGACGTTGTCGCCGCGCGGTCCGGCCTGTTCGTGGTGCGGCGCGAACTCGAGTATCCGCAGCACGTTCGACAAACCTTCGAAGCGCCGCGTGCCGAAGCCGTGGCCGCTGCGCCGCAGCCGCCGCGGCAGCGGGCCGAGGCCCTGCGCCGGCGCCAGGTGGCGCACGATGGCGGCGCCGGTTGGGGTCACGCGCTCGCCGGGCAAGCCGTCGTCGAAGCACGGCAATCCTTCGAGCAGCAACACCGTGGCCGGTGCCGGCACCGGCAGCAGCCCGTGGGCAGTGCGTACGCGGCCGCTGCCGAGCGGGATCGGGCCAATCGACCAGCTCGTCCGGCCGAGCGCTGCGAGCAGGGCGGACGCGGCGACGATGTCGGCAATCGAATCCCAGGCGCCGACTTCGTGGAACGCGACGTCATCGACCGGCTTGCCGTGCACGCGGGCCTCGGCGGCGGCGAGGTGGCCGAAGATGTCGATGGCGCGCTCGCGTACCGCGGCATCGAGCGCGCTCGCCTCGAGGCGCCGGCGCAGCGCCGCCCAGTGCACGTGCGCGTGGGCCTGGCCATGCTCGTGAGCATGACGATGTCCCTGGGCGGGGCCGGGACCCTGATCGCGATCGCGCTCCTCGTCGGCCGGCGGACCCTCGACGAAGAAGCGGCTGCCGGTGAGCACACCGTCGGCATGCCTCTCGTGGGCCAGGCCGACGCGCTCGTCCAGTCCCGCCGCGCGTACTGCCGCGATGGCGACCGGCGCCAGCTCCGGGTGCAGGTCGAGCAGCGCGGCGACGAACATGTCACCGGCGATGCCGCCGACGGCGTCGAGGTGGTAGTGCATGCGCGTGCCGTGGAGGGCGAGGGCTCAGCGTGCTGCGCGGCGGGGCGCGCGGCGCACCACCCGGCGTACCACCGCCACCGCCACCGCGGCGACGACGATACCGCCCAGGGCGAGCGCGGTGTCGGTGCCGACGGCATGCAGCGCGCGGTGCAGCAGCCCGCCGAGTGCCATGCCGTCGTGCGCGGCGAGTGGCGCGGCGAAAACGAGACAGCTGATGAAGGTCGAGATCCTGGTCATGGTCGCTCTCCGGTCGGGGTGAGGTGAAAGATAACGCATCCGTGATGGCCTACAGTCGCACGTGCAGTTCGCCGCCGTCCATCCCACCGCGTAGGCGGGTTTCCACGGCGGCCTTGAGCACGGCGAGTGGCAGTGCGCGACCCTGCTCGCGCAGGTGCGCGCAGATCGCCGCTAGGTCGTCGTGCTCGGCCTTGATACGCAGCACGCGCGCGCCGCTCGCGATGGTCTTGGCGCGCAGCGGCCAGCGCAGTTCGGTCCCCTCCAGCGTCAGGACGAGTGTCATGCGCAGGCGTTCGATGTCGAAATGCCGGTGCTCGGCCGCGAGCACGCGGTAGCCCCAGCAGCCGAGCTCGGCGCCGAGCAGCAGCCCGAGTTCTGTTTCGAGCGCCGCCGGTACGTCGACGTAGAGGAGGTAGCCGGGCCGGCCCTTCTTGGTCACGCTCGCGACCGCCTGTACGTTGCGCGCGCCGAGCTCTTCGGCGCGCCGGATGAACTCGCCGAGGAGTTCGCCCGGCACGTCGTCGACCTGCGCCATGACGAGGCTGAGCGGCTCGCTCATCGGCTGCGCCCGAGACGCTGACGCCCGCTCACGGCACCGCCATGACCGACAGCGCGACGCGGGCGGCGGCTTCGGCGTTGACGTTCGAACCGGGGATGCCGGAGGAGACGAAGCCGGCGCGCTGCGCGATGAGTCCGGCTTCCTCCGGACTGTGCAGGCCCATCGCCGCGGCCACGGCGGCGGGTACGGTGACGTTAATGACGACGTTGGAGGCGAGCAGGATCTCGCTCGCCAGCGGTACCACCATGGGTACGGCCCAGGCAATGTCGCTGCGCTTGCCGAGGGCGACGTCGGGGATGATCTGGTCGGAGTAACGTTCGAGCACGGTGGTCACGCCGTCGACCGTGACCTCGGCGTCGAGGTGGGCGTCGAACGCAAACCATTCGTTGGCAAGCTTGCTCGAACGGCGCGCGCCGGGACCGATGTGGGTGAGACGGATTTGCACGTCCTTGCCGGTCATCTTGCTCAGGAACGCGCTGACGCGCGCCTCGACGCGTGACTTGCGGCCCTCGTCGAGCGCACGCACGATGTCTTCGAGCGACCGGCCGGCCTTGAGTTCGTCGTAGGCCATCGCGGCGCGCCGGTACAGGGCCTGCGCGCGCACCGGCTCCGAGGCCAGCACCATGGCGTTGGTGACTGCGCCGAATTCGCTCGGGGTCACGTTGGGGCCGAGCACGGTGACGACCACGCCAGGGGTTGCGGGTGTCGAGGTGGCCGGCACGACATCGAAATCAACCTCGATGCCTTGCTCCCATCCCCACAGCAAGACGTCGCGCAGCATGTCCTTGCCCTCGGGCACCTCGACCACAACACCAAGGGTGAGTTGGCCACGGATCACGATCTGCTCGATGTCTTGGACACTGGCGCCACAATCGGCGAGCACCGCCATCAGGCCTGCGCTCAGGCCCGGACGGTCCGGTCCGTTGACACGGATCAAGACGGTCTGGCTGACGGTCATGCTGATCAACCTATGGGTCGATCAGTGGCTAACCGGGTTGAACCGGTCGTCGTTCTCGCCTGATGGTCAGATGGCGTTGAGATTGGCGACCGTCGCCACGGCTGCGTCGGCTGCCTCACGGCCCTTCTTCACCAGATGGTCGAAGAAGAAGGCGTGGTGCACGTCGTGCTCGTGGAACTGCTGAGGGGTGAGGACCGCCGACATGATCGGAACCTCGGTCTCGAGCATGACGTTCATCATTCCCTGCAACACGGCATGGGCCACGAAGCGGTGCTCGTAGATGCCGCCGTCGACAACGAGCGCGGCCGTGACGATCACGTCATAGTTGCCGGTCTTCGCAAGCTTCTTGCAATGCAGCGGGAACTCGAGTGCGCCGGGCAGCTTGTGTACGTCGATGCAGTCTTCGCCGTGGCCGAGTTCGGCCATACGTTCGAAGAAGCCGAGCTTGGTGCGGTCGACCAGGTCGTCGTGCCAGGTCGCCATCACGAAGGCCACACGAATGTCACTCATGTCCGCACCCTATCGGCGTCTCACGATGTGGGAGCGATCGGGTCGAGGTGGCTCTCGACACATCGGTCCGTCCCGAGGGTTCAACGACGACGATCGTGGACGCGACGAATCAACTCCTCGGCTTCAGGTTCGGGCGGGACCTCGGCTCGCTGGTAGGCGGAGCCATCGCGCTCCCGTTCGACCCGACCGAGCCCGACGAGCATCCGACGGATGGTGGCCGGATCATCGAAGTGGTGCTGTGCCGTAAACAGGTCGTTGATCGCCGTTTCCGAAATGGATTCGCCGATGGGAAGATCGGCCCAGAACACCCACACGACCAGCTTCTGCACCGCATTTCGGGTCGGCCACCGCATGAGCATTCCGTGCTCGTCGAAGTGGTTGAGGGCTCGTTCGACCCGCTTGGGGTCGAACGCTGCTTCCGTCACAACCGAAGGGTCGAGCTGATCGTGGGCGCCCGCGTCGGCGGCGAGCTCTTGATGATTTCGGTACCCGGCTGACCGGGCCAGCATGTTGAGCAGGCGCTGGTGCGATGGCGCACCGTCACCGAGTTCGCCGGCAAGGGCGCGGGCAAAGCGGGCCAGGTC
>JAPOKK010000191.1 GCA_029977665.1 Pseudomonadota bacterium
CAGCAGCTCGAGGAGACCGTCGTTGACGATCTCGATCTGCTCCGAACCGCGCTCGCGCTGCAGGCCGTTGAGTTGCAGCGTGCCGCCGGCTTCGGTGACCAGGCGCAGGTCGCCGCCCGCGTCGATACGGGTCTCGAACGTAGTCGTGCCGCCGTCGGCGCTCAGGAACTCCAGGTTACCGCGCGTGCGTAGAACGCGCGTTCCGTTCTCGAGTGCGCCGCGGACGACGACCGCGCCGCCATCGGCCGCGTGGAACTGGCCACGGCTCGGGTCGAAGACGCTGCTGCCGATCGAGCCGCTGGTGATGTCGATGCGCGAGTTGGCGCCTGTGGCTTCGACGAGGCCGGTGTTGTCGATGCCGCCGGCGAGGTTGACGCGGCTGCCGGACTCGGCGCGCAGTACACCGGTCGGCAGGTTCTCGAAGTAGGGCGTGGCGACGTCCAGCGTGCCGCCGAAGCGCGCGCGGATCAGGCCCTGGTTGCTGATCTTGTGCTTGCCGGCGAGGATGCGGCTGCCGCCGGAGATGACCTGCGCATTGGTCTGGTCAAAGCTGACGGTATGGCCGCGACCGTTGATCAGCGTGCCTGCCGAGAGCCCGCCCTGGCGCCCGAAGCGCATCTCGCCCGAGCCCTGCACGAGGAGCAGGCCGTCGGGGTCGGTCGAGGCGAAGCGCTGGTCGAAGGTGAAGCCGTCGGTGCTGACGTCGGCCCTGATCAGGCCGTCGTTGGTGATGGTCGAGGTGCGCGCCGTACCGCTTCCGAAGCGTGCGAAGCGCAGCTCGGAGCCCTGCGGCACGTAGAGCCCGCCGATTTCACCGCCGATCGTCGTGACCGACGTGTAGGTCGTGGGCATGATGTCGGCGCGCGTGCGTGCCTGCGCGTCTGCGGTGCCGATCACCAGCGTCAGATCGCGCAGGTTACTGTGCGCGGTGTAGACGGGCTCGTGCGTCGAGAGCAGCGTGAAATCGAGGACGCTGAAACGTCCGCTGGGGTTGCCGGTGAGATAGGCATCCTGGCTCGCGAGGGCATCGATCAGCACTTCGCCGTCGAAGAGGCCGTCGACGAGACCGAAGTCGCCGAGCGTGATGGTTTGGTCGTAAATCTCGAACGCACCGAACTCGCCGGCGAGTTCGAGCTTCTTGTAGAGCAGGGGGCCGATGTCGATGCCGGCGATGCCGCCAAGCACACTGGCATGTGCGGCCAGTGCACGCAGTTCCATGTAGTCGCTCAAGGTCAGCGAGCCTTTCTGGCGGATCTCGCGCTTGAGGCCCGTAAAATCGACCTTGAGCGTGACGTCGCTGGCATCGAGCAGGGCGATCTCGGGCAGCAGGTCGAAGCGGCCGGAGTAGGTGTTGGCAATGTCGACGACGTCGCCGTCGCGCAGCAGCACGTCGACCGCCTGGCCGTCGGCATCGACGAAGTCGAGCGTCACCTCGAGGTACGTGGCGAGGCTGTTCTCGAGTTCGTAGCCGAGTTCGATGCCGTACTTGACGTCGAGCGTGTCGTAACCGACGGTGGCGAGCGGCACGCTGCCCGGTTTGATGGTCGCCTCGAGGCCGGTGAACGAGACCCCGGTGGTAGCGAAGGAGGCGATGCCGTCGAGATCGAGGCCGAGACGTAGCAGGTCGCCCGTCGTGGTGCTCACGATGGCGCCGTCGCGTACCTGCGGTGCGCTGGTCGTCGCGCTGGATGCCGGGTTGACCAGCACGACCTCGCCGGCGGAGAGCAGCGGCGGCGGCTTGTCGCCGGGCTTCAGCGGGTCGACACCGGGCAGCTTGAGGCGGTACACCGCGTCGTCGCGATCGCTGTCGGGTATGAGATCGGGAATGTCGAGAAAACCGAAGCTCGGCAGTTTCGGCAGGTTGAGGTCGAGGTTGAAGTCGAACACCGGCAGGTTGATGTCCGGCAGGTTGAAATTGAAATTGCCGACCTGGTAGCCGGTGATGGGAAACAGGCCGTACTCGAGCCTGCCGCTGGCGTTGCCGCCGAGGACCACGTCCATGCCGAGGTCGATCGATGGCAGACTGACGTCGAGATTGATATTGCTGTTGCTGACGAAGGTCTCGCCGCGCATGGAAAAGAACTCACCGGCACGGACCTGGTCAGGCAGCGTGAGGCGCGGCCCGAGGGCGTAGCCTGCGCCGATCCCCGCGCTGGCCGTCTCGATGCCGGCGCTCAGCACGACGCCGGCATAGGCGTCGATGCTGGTCGTGAGTTTGAGGCCGGTGCGGGTGTCGGCGGTGACTTCGGGAATGATGGTCTGCCCGAACGCGGTCACTTCCGGCACGATGACGCTGCGCCGCGATCCCGTGATGCCACCGACCGAGCCCGCCGCGCGCAGGTTGGCGACGAGCGAGTCGCCGGTCGAGAACTCGTAGCGCGTGCCGGCCTGCTGGTCGAAGAAATCGAAACGAAAGCCGCCGCTGGGACCGAAGTCGGTCGTGATGTCGGCGCCGGCCAGCGGGCTGGACGAGGTCGCGACGGCGAAGATCAGTGCAGCGGCGCGCGCCTTGCACGCACCATCGGGGCTGCGGCGGATGGAGTGAAAGAATGTAGCGATAGCGTGACGACGGTGTTGGTGCATGCGGTGTTATGGCTTGTTGTTATCGGGGGCGGGATTGCCGCACGGGCCGCGGCGGCTTCCCCACGCAGGCATGGTCGCCCGCGCGTGAGGCACGCACAATTGGCCGTTGGTCAGGGGTGCTGGACGAAAGTCGTACGACCTTCGTCGTAGGTGCGGTGCGCCACCGTGGTCCGTGGCCGGGTGGCCACGCGGTGCGCGCGGAGGCCGCAGGAGGTCGCAGTAGGCCCGCATGGCACGGCCGGCGGCAGCGCTCGTGGCTGCCACCGGCCGTGGATAGGGCGATACCCGGCCGCTAGGCCCCCAGTATCGCGTTGACCTCGGCCACCGCCTCGAGCTGCACGAGGTGGCCGTAACCGTCGAGCACCGTCACGTCGGCCCCTGCCAGGCCGTCGGCATGGCTGGCCGGGATGATGCGGTCGGCGCTGCCCCAGATCACCTTGACCGGCTTGCCGAGCGCGGCCAGGCCGCCGCGCAGGTCCAGTGTCTGGCGGGTGCCGTCGTGGAAGCCGGCGGCGATCGTCGCGAGCGCCTCGGGAACGCCGTCGATGCGTTTGAACTGCAGCATGTCGGCGACCAGCGCGCGGTTGACCAGCTCGGGATCGGCGACCAGTTCCTGCAGCAGCTTCTTCATCTCCTTACGACTGTCGCAGGCGACGAAACCGGACAGGTAGTCGCCGTTGATATCCGGACCCAGCCCGGCGGGCGCGATCAAGGCGAGGGCGTCGACCCGGTCGGGGTGCGCGATGGCCGTCTGCAGCGCGATCGCACCACCGAGGGAATGCCCGACGAGTTCGGCGCTGTCGATGCCGACCGCATCCATGAACGCGACGACGACTTCGGCCAGCGCCGCGACCGAGCCGTCACGCACCGCTTTGCTCGATTGCCCGTGCCCGGGCAGGTCGAAGGCCCACACCGTGGCGTGCGCGGCGAGCGGCTCCTGGGTGAAGGCCCAGCGATCGGCGTCACCACCGAAGCCGTGAACGAGCACGACGTGGCGCGTGCCGTCGCCCATCTTCGCGTAGCGCAGGCGGTAGCCGCCGGCCTCGACGAAGGCCCAGCCGCCGTCGCCTTCCTCCTCGTCGGGTTCGGGCGGCACGTAGCTGGCTTGAAACTCGGTGATGAAGGCGTCGATCGCGGCGTCGTCGACGTCGGCCGGCGCGATCACGCCGAGCAGCGCGCCGATCGGCAGGATGTCGTCCGGCTGCGCGACCTTGCGCCGCAGCACCCCGGCGTCGAGCGCCTCGAAGGTGTTGGCGATCTTCTCCGTCTCGATGTCCATGACCGGGTCGCCCGGCTTGAGCTCGGTGCCTTCCTCGGCCAGCCATTCCATGACCTTGCCTTCCTGCATGGACAGGCCCCACTTGGGCATGGTGATGGCAATGATGCCGTCTTTACTCATCAGGCGTACTCCACGGTCTTGCGCACGGCGGCCTCGATCTTGGCCGGGTTCGGAATGTAGAGATCCTCCAGTGCGCCGTTGAACGGTACCGGCGTGTGCGGTGCGGTGACCAGCTCGACCGGCGCCTCGAGATCGCCGAAGCCCTTCTGGGCGATCAGCGCGGCGATGTCGGTCGCCATGCTGCAGCGCGGATTGGCCTCGTCGACGACGACCACGCGACCGGTTTCCTCGACCGATTCGAGAATGGTCTCTTCGTCGAGCGGCGACGTCGTGCGCGGGTCGATGACCTCGCAGCTGATGCCGTCCTTGGCCAGCGCCTGCGCGGCGGACATGGCCTGGTGCACCATGCGGCCGAGCGCGACGATGGTGACGTCCTTGCCCTCGCGCACGATGTTCGCCTCACCGAACGGGATGGTGTAGGACTCTTCCGGCACCTCGCCTTCGAGGGTGTAGAGCACCTTGTGTTCGCAGAAGATCACCGGGTCGTCGTCGCGGATGGCCTGGATCAGCAGGCCCTTGACGTCGTAGGGACTGGACGGCACCACGACCTTGAGACCAGGCACGGCGGTGAACATCGGGTAGAGGCACTGCGAGTGCTGCGCGGCGGCGCGGAAGCCGGCGCCGATCATGGTGCGGATGACCACCGGCGTACGCGCCTTGCCGCCGAACATGTAACGGAACTTCGCCGCCTGGTTGAAGATCTGATCGAAGCAAACGCCCATGAAGTCGATGAACATCAGCTCGCAGACCGGGCGCATGCCGGAGGTCGCCGCGCCGACCGCGGCGCCGACGAAACCGGCTTCGCTGATCGGCGTATCCATGATGCGATCGCCGTACTTGGCCCACAGGCCCTTGGTGACGCCGAGCACGCCGCCCCAGGCGTCCATCTCGCCGTCAGCGCCGGTGCCGCCGACGACGTCCTCGCCCATGATGATGACCGACTCGTCGCGCGCCATTTCCTGGTCGAGCGCTTCGTTGATCGCCTGCTGGTAGGTGATTTTACGTGCCATGTCGCGCTCCTCAGTACTTGATGTAGACGTCGGTCATGAGGTCTTCCGGCGCCGGGTCCGGTGACGACTCGGCGAAGGCCACGGCCTCGTCGATGAGCGCGCCGACCTCGGCGTCGATGGCCGCGAGTTGGTCGGCACTGATACCGTGTTCGCTCGTCGCCGCTGCGGCAAAGCGCTTGATGCAGCAGGCGTTTTCGCGCAGGCGCTTGACCTCGTCCTTGGGCCGGTAGTTCTGGTTGTCGCCTTCGAAGTGACCGAAGAAGCGATCGAGCTTGTGCTCGATGAGCGAAGGGCCGCCGCCGCTGCGGGCGCGCTCGGCGGCTTCGGCGAAGGCTTCGTGCACGGCGAAGAAGTCATGGCCGTCGACGATGCGCCCCGGCATGCCGAAGCCCGGTGCGCGCTCGGCAATGTCCTTGCACGCGACCGAGAAGCGGCTCGCGGTGGCCTCGGCGTAGCCGTTGTTCTCGAATACGAACACCAGCGGCAGCTGCCACACCGTGGCGAGGTTCATCGCCTCGAACGTCGTGCCCTGGTTGGAGGCGCCGTCGCCGCAGAAGACCACGGCGAGCCCGCCGGTCTTCTTCAGCTTGTGCGCGAGCGCCGCGCCGCAGGCGAGCGGCGGACCGCCGCCGACGATGCCGTTCGCGCCCATCATGCCGGTATCGAGATCGGCGATGTGCATGGAGCCGCCCTTGCCGTGGCAGGTGCCGGTCTTCTTGCCGTAGATCTCGGCCATCATGCCCTTGACGTCCACGCCCTTGGCGATGCAGTGGCCGTGACCGCGATGGTTGCTGGCGATACGATCGTCTTCGCGCAGCTGCATGCCGACACCGGTCGCCGAAGCTTCCTCGCCGGCATACAAATGGACGAAGCCGGGAATGCCACCCTTGGCAAATTCGACGTGGACCCGGTCCTCGAACTCGCGGATGGTCTTCATCGTGCGATAGGCGTCGAGCAAGTCCTCGACGGACAGTTGTGCTGCCATCTTCAACCTCCCCTTGAGATGCACGCCGCCGATTGCGGCGTGCGCCGAACTATAGCAGGCAGGCGGGCACGGCGGACCCCCGGGGGCCGCCGCGCGGCCGTCGCCGCCCTACCAGCTCAGGCGCAGGGCCAGGTTGGCGCTGAGCAGGGCCTGGCGCGCGCTGGTCTCGCCGTCGCCGCCGATGGAGTCGGCCGTGATCAGGGTGTTCACGGTGATCGCCGGCAGTGGGGCGGCCCAGCGCAGTCGAAACTAAAGACGGCCCCGCCGGCTACGGGCCCCGCCGCGGGCGAGCGCGACGGGCGCAGGGTGAACATCCGACGCGACACTGTATAGTCAGAAACTGTTTCACAGGGGGAGGAAATCGCGATGGCCTTCGAACGACTGATCCGCGACATGGCGGCGGCGATCGCGCGCGGCGACGGCGCGGCCGCGGCGGATTGTTTCTGCGCGGACGGCGTCTACCACGACGTGTTCTACGGCGCGTTTCCGAAAGCCGAAATTCCGCGCATGGTGAGCGAGTACTTTCACCGCGATGCAACGAATTTCATCTGGGACATGCACGACCCGGTATCCGATGGACGCGTTGGTTATGCCCGCTACGTGTTCAGCTACGATGGGCGCATGCCGGGCAGCGAGGGGCGCCGCGCGATCTTCGAGGGCGTTTCGGTGTGCACGCTGCGCGATGGCCTGATCCTCGCTTACCACGAGGTCGCCAACACCGCGCCCGGACTGCAGCGGCTCGGTTTCGCGCCCGAGCGCCTCGCCCGCGTCGTCGCGCGCCAGGCGGATGCGCTCGCGGCGCGCGACGAGGCCCGGCATCATCGCGCCGGCGCCTGAACGTGCTGCCGGCGCGCGACCTGCTCGACGCCCCGTTCACGCGCGCCGAACTCGAATGCGCCGCGGCGGCGGTGCACGAGGTGCTCGCGCCGACGCCCGCGATCGCCTGGCCGCTGCTCGCCGAGCGGAGCGGCTGCGAGGTCTTCGTCAAGCATGAGAATCACCTGCCGACCGGCGCGTTCAAGGTGCGCGGGGGGCTGTGGTTGATGCAGCAGCTCGTGGCAGCGAATCCCGCACTGCCGGGCGTCGTTGCGGCGACGCGCGGTAACCACGGACAGAGTATCGCGCTTGCCGCTGCCCGCGTCGGCTGCCGCGCCGTCATTGTGGTGCCCCATGGCAACAACCCGGAGAAGAACCGCGCGATGCGCGCTTACGGCGCAGAACTCGTCGAGCATGGTGAGGATTTCGACGCGGCCCTCGCGCACGCCCAGGCACTGGGGGAGGCGCGGGGGCTTTTGTCGCTGCCTTCCTTTCACCCGCTGCTCGTGCAGGGTGTGGCGAGCTATGCGCTGGAACTGTTCGGCACCGTGCCCGATGTCGATGTCGTCTATGCGCCGATCGGGCTTGGCTCGGGTGTCGCCGGCCTCATCGCGGCGCGCGACGCACTGGGGCTTGCGACCGAGATCGTCGGCGTCGTCTCGGCGCACGCCGATGCCTACGCACAGTCATTCGAGCAGGGCCGCGTGGTGACGACGGCGCGCGCGGACACCATTGCCGACGGCATGGCCGTGCGCACGCCCGCGCCGGCGGCCTTCGCCTACCTTATGCGCGGCCTCGCACGGATCGTACGCGTCGACGACGACAGCGTGCGCGCCGCCATGCGGCATTACCTGAGTGACACCCACAACCTGGCCGAGGGCGCCGGTGCGGCGCCTCTCGCCGCGCTGCTGGCCGAGCAGGGTGCGCTGCG
>JAPOKK010000393.1 GCA_029977665.1 Pseudomonadota bacterium
CCCGCTCACACCCCGACTCGACCTCGGCGAACGTCGCGCAGGCTCGCGCCGTCACCCGCCGCCAGGCCCGGCGCGTAGCGGGAATTCAGCGGCCCGCGGCCACCACCTCGCAGTCGCCCGGCGCGCTGCAAATCCCGGCGTAGTCGGCCTGCGGCGCCATCGCCGACGGCGCTGCCGACGTCGGCGCGCCGACGGGTTCGTGCAGCAGGTCCGGGTGGTGCTCCGGGCGCCCGATTTCCGGCATCAGCAGGCCCGCATCGCCGCCGCTGATAATGCGCGGCGTAATGATGACGACCGTTTCGGTGTTCAGGCTCAGGGCCTCCTCGTTGCGGAACAGTCGTCCCAACCCGGGCACGTCGCGCAGCAGCGGAACCCCCTGCCGACGGTCGCTCTTCGAGGTTCGCATCAGTCCGCCGATGAAGATCGGCTCACCGTCGGCGGCGAGCAGCTGCGTGGTCACCTCCGTCGTGGTGACCGACGGGATGCCGTCCGAAATCGAGCCGGTGCTCACCTCGGGATGGATTTCCATCATGATCCTGCCGCTGCGGTCGACGAACGGCGTGACTTTCAGGATCACGCCCGACTCGATGAAATCGACGCTCTCGGTCGTCACCTGGTTGATCGTGGTGGTCACGCGATAACCGATGCGATCGCCGATCACCACCTCCGCCTCCTGGTGTTCCAGCGCCAGCAGCTTCGGCGTAGAGAGCGTGCGCACGCGGCCATCCTCGTCGAGCGCGTTCAGCGCTGCCTCGACGTTGGCACTGACGAGCGTCATGAACAAGCCGGGCGAACCCGGCGTCGCCAGGCCCTGCACGCCGAACGCGCCCTGCCCACCGTCCGAGGTGAACAGGCGCGACCAGTCGAGGCCGTAGGTCTGGGTGCGATCGAGCGTGACTTCGAGAATCCGCGCTTCGATCAGGATCTGCACCGGTTGGCGATCGATCTCGCCGATGATACGCGCGATGCGCGCGAGGAAGTCCGGCTTGTCCTCGACCACCACGAGGCGCCGATCCGGCAGCGCGGTCAGCTTGCCGTAGCGCGACAGGTGGTTGGTGAGGATGGCTTCGACGTCGCGCGGATCGGTGTACTGCACCTTGAACGCACGCACGTCGGTGAGTCCACCGGCGAGATCGCGCCCGGCCTCCTCGCGCCCGACCACGTAGTAGACCCCGTCGCGGTGCTCGACGGCGAAACCGGCCGCCGCGGCGATGGCGCGTACGGCCTCGTCCACGGTCACGTCGTAGAGGCTGACCGAGACCTCGCCGGTGAGACCGGCGCCGAGCAGGATATTGGTCTGCCCCTGGCGCGAGAGGGTCTCGAAGAGCTCCGCGATGTCGGCATGCTGGACCGACATCGAAAGGCGTTCTGCGGCCATCGCGGAGGTCACGTGCAATGCCAGCAACAGGGCGGCCAGCAGCCCACCGCGGCGTGATTCAGTACGGCGATACATGGTTCGGAACTTCCGTTTCTGCGAAACCGAGCGGCGCGACCGGGTCGTCCAGGCTGACTTCGATTTCCTCGCCGGCGCGCACGAAGCGCGCGGTACGCTCGCCCACGCCGACGAGCTCGAAGCCGCGGTAGCGCTCACCGAGCGCGACGATCTGGCCATCGACGTTGACCAGCGAGTCCTCACCGGCGCGTAGCGTCATGAGCAGGCGCCCCTGCCAAGGTGGCAGCACCGGCGCATCGCTCACCCCGGCGACCGGCTCACGCGGCGCCGGCGCCGGGCGCGCGAACGGATCGACGTTCAAGCTCGCTGTCGGCTCGGCGGCAAGCACGCGCATCGGCACGAGCGTCAGCACGAGCACCGTCACGAGCAGACTGAACAGTACCGGGGTGGCGTGCCGCGGCGCTGACATCAGGAGTCCTCCAGCGGCCGGTAGGCGGCCATGGTCAGGACCATGCGGCGGTCGTCGGCCGACGCGTCCGGCGAGATCTCGAACTGCTTGACGACCATCGCGCCAATGCCGGCCTCGACGTCGCGCAGCCAGCCGTAGATGTCGAAATAACTGCCGACCACTTCGATCACGAAAGGCCACTCGCGGAACTCGAGCACCTCACTTGCCGCTGCCGGCGTCACGCTCAACAAGCGCACGCCGTGACGGCGCGCGCGGCGATCGAGTTCGCCGAGCAGGTAGGCGACCATCTGGCGCGCGGCGAGCGGCGGGGCGTCGCCATGCAGGCGGCGCTCGACTGTCGCGAGTTCCTCGCGTGCCGCGTCCAGGGTCCTCTGCAGGGTCGCCGGATCGTCGACCACGGCGAGCATCTCGAGCTCCCCGCGCAGGCGCTCGCGCTCGGCGACGGGGCGCTTGAAGCCGTACAGCCAGGTCGCCGTCGCGGTCAGTCCGAACAGCGACACGACCAGCAGCACGAGCATCGGCGGGCTCACGGTGTCCAGCAGCCTGCCCATGTCAGCCCGTCGCCTCCCGCGCATCGTTGACCACGACGGCCAGCGAGAACGTGACGGTCGCAGTATCGCGCGCCAGCGTCGTGCTCAGGATCTGCACTTCGGCGATGTCGCCGCTCGCGAGCAGGCGCTCGACGAACAGGGCGAGCTCCGTGTGGCCGCGCGCCTCACCGTCGATCTCCATGTGCGAACCGAGCTGCCAGGCCGGACGGTCCGGCAGCTTCACCAGCGTCAGGTAGGGCGGCACCACGCTGCCCTCCTCCGCGGCATCAGCGGCCAGCGG
>JAPOKK010000379.1 GCA_029977665.1 Pseudomonadota bacterium
TCTCGAGCATGGCCTTGCCTTTGAACAGCGCCAGCGCGCGCACGGTCGGGCCACCGTCGGCGGTCTCGGCGGCAGTGCAGACGAGCAGCAGCAGTGCGGCGAGGAACGCCTGCCGCGCGTACGCCCGGCGAGCGAGGTCTGTTAAACTCCGCCCCCCCGATTTCACCCACCTACTGTCAACAGGACTTCGCGGCATGAAAGTAGCCTGCATCGATTTCGAAGGTGTGCTGGTCCCCGAGATCTGGATCAGCCTGGCCGAACGCACCGGTATCGAGGATCTCAAGGTCACCACGCGCGACATCCCCGACTACGACGAGCTGATGGGGCATCGACTCGGCATCATGAACAAGCACGACCTGAGCTTCAAGCAGCTGCTCGACGCGGCCAGCCAGCTCGACCCGCTGCCCGGTGCCGCCGATTTCCTCGACTGGCTGCGCAGCGAATTCCAGGTCGCGATCATCTCCGATACGTTCCACGAACTGGCCCGGCCGCTGGTCGCCAAGCTGGGTAAACCCGTGATCCTCTGCCATCGGCTCGAGATCGATGGCGACGGGCGCATCGCCGGGTACCACATGCGCCAGCCGGATCCCAAGCGCCACGCGGTCAAGGCCTTCCAGTCACTGAACTACCAGGTGGTCGCCACCGGCGATTCCTACAACGACATCAGCATGCTCGACCAGGCCGACGCGGGCATGTTCTTCTGCCCCTCGGAGAAGGTCACGCGGGACTACCCGAACATCCCGGTCGCACGCGATTACGCGGAACTGAAGACGATGTTCGCCAACGCGCTCGGCTGAGACGAGCCGCGCACGGGCGCCGTGCAGGCCCCGGGGCTCAGTCACCGGCGGCGGGCGCCGTCAACGCCCAACGCGGGAGGGCCCAGTCGAGAAGTTCCCTGACCGGCGCGCCGGCGGCCTCCGACGGTGGCGCGTGACCGAGAAACGCGAGGGCTGCGTACAGTGCCACCGGGGCCGCGGCCGGCAGCACACCCGGTGCACCGGATTGCTTGCTCAGCTTGACCCCGCGCGCATCACGCACGACGTCGATGTGCGCGTAGCTCGGCCGCGGTAATCCCAACAGGCGCTGCAGGTGCAGCTGGCGCGGCGTCGAGTCGATCAGGTCGACGCCGCGAACGATATCGGTCACACCGGCCGCCGCGTCGTCGACCACGACCGCGAGATGATAGGCGACGAGACCGTCGGCGCGGCGCACGATGAAATCGCCGCACTCGACATCGAGTCGCTGTGCGTAATGCCCCTGCACGCGGTCCTCGAAGCCGATGACATCCGCGTCGACGCGCACGCGCAGCGAACGCGCGCGGCGGCCGGGCGGCAGGCCGTCGCGGCACGTCCCTGGGTAAGGGCCACTGCCGACCATGGCCCGCGTACAGCCGCAGGGAAACGTCGCGCCGACCGCGTCCAGCGCCGCCAGCGCCTCGGCGTAAGCCGCCCCGCGGCGGCTCTGATAGACAATCTCGCCGTCCCAGTCGAGCCCGAGAGCGTGCAAGGTCTCAATGATGAGGTCCGCGGCCCCCGCCACTTCGCGCGGCGGATCGAGGTCATCGATGCGCAGCAACCAGCGTCCGCCGCGCGCCCGCGCATCGAGATAGCTCGCCACCGCGGCCACCACCGACCCCTGGTGCAACGGGCCGGTCGGGGAGGGCGCGAAGCGCCCGACCGGCGTCGCGGCATGGCCCGTGACGTCGCTGGTCACCCGCGCCGCCTTCCGTACTCAGTCGCGCGCGATGTGCGTGCAGTACAGGCTGGTGGCGGCGGCCACGCCCAGCGGCATGGCGAGGAAGTTCACCACGGGGATCACCGTCACGAGCGTCATGGTGAAACCGAAGCCAAGCGTCATGCGGCGTCGCGCACGCATTTCCTCCAGCACCCGCGGAAATACCTTGCCGTGGTTGCCGAGCGGACAGTCGAGATACTCGAGTCCCAACATCCACGCACCAAACAGCAGCCACAGCGCCGGCGCCGCGGCATTGAGCACCGGCACCAGGCTCAGCAGCAGCAGCGGCAGTGCACGCAGCGCGATATAGAGCAGTTTGCGCAGTTCCGCCACCAGGGTCCGGGCAACGTCGGAAAGCAGGGCTTTCCACGAGAAGTGCATCGCGCCGAGCTCGGGCCGCAAGTGGCGTTCCACCGCCTCGGCGAGGAGTCCGTTGAACGGACTCGCGACGATGTTCGCGACGATGCTGAAGGTGAAGAAAACCACGATCGCCGCGAGCGCGGCAAACAAGAACCAGATGATCGACTGCAGCCATTCCGGCCAGCTCGCGAGGTAGCGTTCGACGGCGTAATCGAGCGCGCTGCCGAGACCGGCCAGGGCGGCGACGAACAGCACGATATTGATCAACAGCGGCAGGATCACGTAGATGCGCACGCCCGGCTCGCGCAGCAGGGCGAAGCCGTGCAGCACGTGACGAAAGCCGGCCAGCGCGCCGTTTCCGCTATCGGTCAGCACGGTGGCCACTGGCTTGCCTCGGTCGGAGTCCAACCCGCTGCGCGGTGCTCGGCGACGATGGTCGGATAGGTTCCACCACGCACGTTGAAAGCAGCCGTCAGGCGTGCCGCTCGCGGCTGGCAGGCCTTGACGACGTCATCGAGAATGCGGTTGGTGATCGCTTCGTGGAACGCGCCTTCGTCGCGCCACGACCAGATGTAGAGCTTGAGCGCCTTGAGTTCGATGCACAGCCGGTCGGGCACGTAGTCGAGCGTCATGTGGGCGAAGTCCGGCTGGCCGGTCAGCGGACACAGGCAGGTGAACTCGGGCAGGCGGATGCTGATGCGGAAATCGCGCTCGGGCGCGGGGTTGTCGAACGTCTCCAGCGTGCGACTCGGCGTGGTCGTCATGTGCAGGCTCGGGCGGTTTTGCGGCGCCCGACTGTACCACACCCGAACGGCCTTGCCGGGGCAGCCAGAGAGGCCCGCGCGGGCCCTCGAAGAGGCGCCAAGAGCAGCGAATTTTATGCTTTCAGGACA
>JAPOKK010000043.1 GCA_029977665.1 Pseudomonadota bacterium
CACCTACCGCCGTGCCGCGAGCACGGCGGTAGGTGACTGAACCGCGCGGACAGCCGCCGGGCGCCGTTCGCTGAGCGCCCTGAGCAGACGTGCCGATACCGCGGCGGCAGCGCCCCAATGCCACCGCGAGCGCGCCGCCGAGCAGCGGCATCGGGAAGCACGCCTGCACTGACCCTGCCCGGGATCAGCCCGACGCGGCTGTTGCCTATCCCAGTCCCCGCCTCGCCGCGGGCGCGACCTCAGTTATCGAGAACGAGCGCTTCCTCGGGCCGCGTCGCGACGTAGACGGCGACTGCGAGCAGGATGGCGGCCACCATCAAGCGGACCCAGGCGATCGGCACCAGGGCGAACGTCAGCGCCGCCGAGACCAACATGCCAGCAAGCGCGGCACGCTTGCCGGCGCGGCAGATCACGCCGTGCTCACGGTAGTCGCGGATCGGGCGGCCGTAGCGTGGATGAGCGAGGATCCGTGCTTCCAGCGCGGGGCAGCTCTTGGAAAAACACATCACCGCACCGATCCAGAACACCGTGGTCGGCAGGACGGGTAGGAAGATCCCGACGAAACCCAGCGCGAACAGCGCAACGCCGGCCCCCATCAACAGGTGTCGGCGCAGGCTCGCAGATGACAGCATCGTACTCATAACTGCAATATCGGACGGCCGGTCGGCCAGCTTTACAGGCGCGACCGTTCGCACGACCAAGTATAGCGCGCCGGCTGCCGCGGTCGGCGTCCGCGGCAGCCCGCTCAACTCCACGGATCGCCGCTGTCGCCGTGCAGACGATCCATCAGGCTCGACACCGCGCGGTCGAACAGGGGCACGGTCTCGAGCGGACGCGCGGTCCCGCGGCGGAACTCCACCGCGAGGCCCTGCGGCGTGGTGTCGGCCACGCGCAGTCCCTTGCGATTGGTAAAGAGGTAACCACCGGTAACGGCACTGACCCAGGTGAGACGGGCGCGCACGACATTGCCGGGCTCGTGCGTGAACTCGACCCAGCTGCCGATCTTCAATGCCCGGGCCGCGTGCAGGTGTTCGTCCTCGTCGACCGCACCGCCGGCGAGACCGGCATCGGTGATCTCGATCTCTTCGAAGTCGGACTCGTCGGTGAGGATGTCACCGGGCAAAGTGCCCTCGCCCTGCGCGCGCGGCGGCGATGCCTGTTCGTCGACGCTGCCGAACAGCATCGTGTCGATGTCGGGGAACCCCCCTTCGGGCTGCGTACGCTCGGTAGCATCATCCGGCTCCGCCGCAGCGGCAGCATCGGCAACCGCGTACTGCGCTCCGAGCGCAGTCATGACCGCCTCGACGGCGAGCGCGCTGGCGACCTCGCCCGCGTTGTAGCCTCCCATGCCGTCGGCCAGCACGGCGACCCCGGCCGCCGCGTCACAGCCGACATGGTCCTCGTTGTGCGCACGCGTGCGGCCGACGTCCGTCAGCGCGCTCATGCGCCAGCCCGGCGCTTCGTCATCGCCCGTGGCCGGGGTTTGCGGCGCAGCGACGAGAATGACCGAGATGTTGTCCTTGCCGCCGTTGTCGTTGGCCTGCGCGACAAGCGCTGCCGCGGCGGCATCGAGATCGCCCGGGTGGGCCACGAGGATGGCGGTCATGTCGGCATCTTCGACCATGTCGCACAGGCCGTCGGAACAGAGCAGGAAGACGTCGCCGGACGCGACCTCGTCGGTACCGATGTCGGTGACGACCGTGGCATCGATACCGACCGCGCGGGTGATGTAGTTCTTGCGCGTCGAAGTACGCGCTTCCTCGGGCGTGAGAAAGCCCTGGTCGACGAGCTGCTGGCGCAGGGAATGATCCGCGGTGAGCTGCGTCAGTTCACCATCACGCAGGCGGTACAGGCGCGAATCGCCGACATGCGCCATCGTGATCCGCGCGCCGTCGAAGCGCGCCGCGACCAGCGTGGTGCCCATGCCCTCGCACTCTGGCCGCTTACGCGCGGTTTCGAAGATCGCCCGGTTGGCACGGTCGAAGGCCCGCGTGAGGCGCGCGCCGTCGTCGTCGGCGTCCGCTTCTTCGTCAGCCTCGCCGCCGTCGGCGACCGCCTGCTCCATCGTGCCCGTGGGGTCGAAGAAACCGGCCTGCTCGCCGAGCGCCGGCAGGGCCGCGGCCTCGGCGCGCGGATCTGCCGCGCCGGCCGCTGCGCTGTCGACTTGCGGCGCGGCATCGACCGCGCCGTCGGTCGCCGTTGCTGCCGGTGCGTCAAGTTCGTCCGCAGGCGGCGGCGCGGCGGTGTCGGCAGCGCCACGGATAGCGGCGAGATGCAGGCGCACCAGCGTCGCCATGAAGCGATCACGGAACGTCTGCGGCATCGGCACCCGGCTCATACCGGCCTTGAGCCGTGCCGGCAAGGTCGGCAGCAGGCGCTTGAGGCGCTCGCGCTCGGCTGCTTCCTGCTTCGCACTCAGACTCCACATGAGGTCGTCCATGGTGGCCAGACCCTGGACCCAGTCCTCGCCTTCTTCGCCGCCCTCGATATAGGCGAGCTGCAGGAAGCTCTTCCAGTAGATGTCGAGGAACTCGCGCACGATCACCGGCACCGTGGCGTCGGCCAGATGGCGCATGACCTGCTCGCCGGCAACTTCGCGCGCGAAGCGCAGCCGCTCCTGGGCCTGCATTTCGTCGAGCGTCTGCTCGACGCGGGCTTCGGCCTCGCGCTGTTCGCTGGCACGGAAGGCTTCGAGCTCGGCCGCCGCCTCCTTGAAGACCCGCACGTCGTCGTCGAACTCGTCGAGAATCCGATGCACGAGGGCGTCGATCTTGACGTACAGGGGGTCGCGCTCGTCGACATCCTCGGCGGCGCCGAGGGCAGCGTCGGCAAGCCCGTTGAGCAGCTGGCGCGCGGGATGGAACTTGCGCGCGAAGAAGGTCTTGTCGAGGATTGCGACCTTGAGAACGGGGATCTGCAGACGCCCGATGAGGCCTTTCATCGGCGCCGGGATCGCGGGATCGTCGAGGATCGAATCAAACAGCATCGCGACGATGTCGATCATCATGCCATCGACTTCGCCCATCGCGTTCGCGACCGGCGTCTGCTTGATTTCGCGCAGGATGTTGGTCGTGCCCGCGGCGAGCAGCGCGGGGTCGACCACGTGGACACCACCCTCGCTGCCGTCCGCGGCGACTGTGCCGCCGTGCTGGATCTGCGTGAGCATCGCCAGCGTCGCCGCGGCATCCCCGCCCGTGGCAGCCTGGCCGCTGAGCGCGCGCGCACCCTGTGCGGTCATCACCGATTGCAGGGTGGCGAGCAGCTGCTCGGCCGGCACACCGCTCAGCATCGGCCCGCCGCCGGCCGCGAACGGGGCGGCAATGCCACCCGGGTGGGCCCAGCCTCCGGCGTCACCACCGCTAAAGCCCGCGGCGGCGGCACCCGGGCCGCGGGCGGCGCCCATGCCGGCGCCCATGCCGCCTTGTAACACGTCGCCGGGACCACCGGCGAAGCCGCCGCCGTGGTCGTCGGCCACGCCATCTACGCCGCCGATGCCAGTCGCGCCCTGGGCCGAGGGCCCACGCGACGGCCTGTGCGCACTGCCGCGACTGGCCACGGGATTGCCGACGGTCCGTCCGCGCACGGTCGGCAGGATGCCTTCGCGCACCAGGAACGCGTTGATCTCGCGATAGAAGCTCGGCAGCGCACTGACGACGAACTTGTCGAACAGCTTGAGGATGAGAAGCTTGACCTCGATACCAGCGTCGAGTTCGTCGCAGGCTTCGCGGAACGCCTCGCACAGGTAGCGCGGCGCGAGCGGGTTGGCCGGTTCGTCACCATCGACGGCGCGGTCGACGAGCTTGGCCATGCGCTGATCGAGCGCATACAACTCGTCCGCGCCGGTGGCGTCGAGCTTGGCCACCATGTTGGTCACGGCGAGCGTCTCCTCGAGATCGTCGTTCGCGACCAGGCTCAGGGTGAGTCCGCCCTCGGCAGGACTCGCCACGGCCACGGGCGCTGGCGCCGCGGTCGGCGCGCGCGGCGCGAAGTGCCGGGCGCAGCCCTCGCTGAAGCGGCGCTCGAGACCGGAACGCTTCAGGCGGACCTCGCGCATGGCGTCGAAGTAACGCGCCTGCTCGGCATTGTTGACCGACTTGTCCGCCAGTTCGAACAAGGCGTCGTCGGCGTGGTCGAACATGTTCGCGAGCAGCGCTCGCAGCTCCTTGTCGGCGAGTTCGCGACAGGCGCTCAGCAGGCCGCCGCTGCGCGGCGTGACGGTCGATTCGCCGGGACGACCCGGCGCACCGCCAGACAGGCGTAGGGGATCTGTCATCGTCCGTTCACCGCCGGCTGGCCGGCCGACGCCTCCGGGTATCGGTTTGGGATCGGCAGCGTCGTCCCTGACGGACTGCTCGTGCGCGAAAATCCGATCTTTGCTTTCATGACCGGGAAATGCGGCCGCGCCCTGCGCTTCTTGAGCGGCTCCGGGCGGTTTCCGGTGACGCCGATCACAGTTCCTTGCCGGCCAGGCCGGAACGCGCGCAGAAATGCCTGCCAGTCGACACTTTCGCGGCATCGCACGCACCCTCGGCAGGCCGCCGGAAGCTCAAGTTCGAGGCCGCCGCGCCGTTAGCCTGCCTGTCACCGGGCAACGCCCCGCCACCCCTGTCGTTTTCACGGGAGCAGCACTGATGTCCGCCGAGCCGGCCGCTCGCACGAGCATTCCGCGATCCGATCCACGCGCCACCGCCGCCCCCATGGCAGAGTCCGTGCGCGGCCTCGTCTCGCCACCGGACGTGTGCATGCGGGTTCTCGAGCTGGTTCGCTCGGACACCGCGTCTGCCGAAGACATCGGGCGGGTCATCGCCACCGACCCGGCCCTCACCGCGCGCTTGCTGCGCATCGTCAATAGCCCGCTGTATGGTCTGCGCAGCCGGGTCGAGACTGTCTCGCGCGCGATCGCCGTGCTCGGTGGCAACGAGCTCAGCAGCCTGGTCGTCGCCGTCTCGGCGGTGGCGAGCTTCGGCCGCATCCCGAGCGCGCTGGTCAACATGGACACCTTCTGGCGCCACGGCGTGTTTTGCGGACTCATCGCGCGCGCCCTGGGACGCCGCGCACGCGTACTTCACCCGGAGCGCCTCTTCGTCGCCGGCCTGCTCCACGACATCGGCAGCCTCGTGCTCTACCACCAGGTGCCGGACACCATGGGCAAGCTCCTCGTCGAGGCCGCCGGCCACGAGCAGCGCCTCTACGAACTCGAGCTGGCGACTTTCGGCTACGGCCATGCCGATGTCGGCGGCCTGCTGCTCGAATGCTGGAGCCTGCCGGAAGCGCTGCACGATGCCGTGGCCTCGCACCACTGCCCGGAACAGGCGCGGGTGGCGCCGCTCGAAGCACGCATCGTCCACGTCGCCGAGAAGCTGGCCAACCACTCGGGCATCGGCGGCTACTGCGAAGCACCGGTGGAAGAACCCCTGCCCGGACCACAGGATTGGGAGGCGCTCGGCCTCACCGTCGACGATGCCGACGTCGAGGAGCTGATGGGTATGGCCGGGATCGAATTCGCCGACCTGGTGAGCCTGCTCGCCGTCAAACGCTAGCCGGCTGCGTCACCGCGGACACTGCACCAGGATCACTCCGCGCGCAGGGCCTCGACCGGGTCGAGGCGCGCAGCATGGCGTGCCGGCAACAGGCCGGCAGCGAGCCCGATGGCGACCGAGACCACCAGCGCCACGCCCGCATAGGGCCAGACGATCGCGAGCGGCAATGCCGGCAGCACGGCGCGCACCGCCGTGACCAGCAAGACGGCGACCGCGATCCCCAGGATGCCGCCGACACCGCCGAGCAGCGCCGCCTCCAGCAGGAACAGGGCCATGACGTCGCGGCGTGGCGCGCCGAGCGCACGCAGCAGCCCGACCTCGCCGGTCCGTTCGCTGACCGCGATGGTCATGATGGTGGCGATGCCGAACGCGCCGACAACCAGCGAGATGGCGCCGATCGCCGCTACCCCCGCAGTCAGGATGTCGATGATGTCGCCCAGCACTTCGAGCATCTTGTCCTGGGTAACCAGGGTGAAGTCGGTCTGCCCGTGACGCGCCACCAGCACGCGCTCGATGTCGTGCAGGACGGTAGCGACGTCTTCGTCCTCGGCGTAGGTCAGGTCGATTTCCATGACGCCCTCGCGATCGAACATCTCCGTCGCGCGGCCCACCGGGATGAACACGGTGTCGTCGAGGTCGAAGCCGAGCATCTGCCCTTTCGATGCCATCACGCCGACGACGCGAAAACGATCGGCACCGATGCGTACGCGGCTGCCGAGCGCATTCGCCTCGCCGAACAGTTCGGCGTACATGCGCTGCCCCAGCACGACGAACGGGCGCGCGCCGCTGAAACCGTCGTCGGGCAGGAAACTACCGCTCGCCACGTCCATGCGCCACACCGCCGGCATGTCGGCACCGACGCCGATGACGGTGGTACGCCGCGCGCGTGCACCGAACTCGACCTGCGCGTTGCCCTGGATGACCGGCACCACCGCCTCGATCTGGGGCAGGCGTGCGAGGGCCGCGGCATCATCGACAGTGAGCGGTCGTACGCTCGAGATGGTCGCACCGGAGACGCCGAACGTGGTGCTCTTGCCGGGGGTCACGGCGACGATATTGGTACCGAACTGGGTGAACTCGCCGAGGACGAAGCGGCGCACCCCCTCGCCGAGCGCCGTCAGCAGCACGACGGCAAGGATGCCGACGGCGACGCCGACGACGGTGAGCGTCGAGCGCAGGCGCTGACCGTGCACGGCGCCCACGGCGAACAGCGAGAGATCCGTGCCGCGCATGCTCATCGGCGCGTCAGCGCATCGACCGGGTCGAGCGCCGCGGCACGCCGCGCCGGCACCACGCCAAACACGAGGCCGGTGACCACGGCAACGCCAGCCGCCGTCAGCATCGCCCAGCGCGGCGTCGCGACCGGGAACGACGGATAGAGCTGCCCGACCGCGAACGCCGCCCCGAGCCCCACACCAAGACCGAGCAGCGCGCCGCCGCAGGCCAGCATCACGGCCTCGAGCATGAATAGTCCACGCACGTCCGCGGTGCGCGCACCAAGCGCCTTGAGCAGCCCGATCTCGGCGCGCCGCTGCGTCACCGCGACCAGCATGACGTTCATGATGAGAATACCGGCGACGGCCAGGCTGATGGCGGAAATGCCGGCCACGCCCAGCGTGATCGTGCCGACGATGCGCCCCAGGGTCTCGACGACGCTGTCCTGTGTGATCACCGTGACGTCGTCCTCGCCTTCGTGGCGCTGGGCGATGATGTCGTGCACCGCCGCGCTGGCCGCGGCGAGGTCGCCGCCGGGTCTGACCGAGGTGATGATGCGGAACAGCGATTCGCGATCGAAGAGCATCTGCGCGGAGGCAACCGGAATGATCACGAGGTCGTCGAAGTCGGTTCCGATCGACATCCCCGTGTCGCGCAGCACGCCGATCACGCGAAAGCGTCGATCGGCGACGCGCAGCCAGCGTCCGACCGCCGGCGCGCTGCCGAACAGCTCCTGGCGCAGCTCGCTGCCGATCACGCAGATTGCCGCGCCGCGTTCCGGATCCGATTCGGGCAGGAAGCGCCCCTGCACCATCTCGAGGTGACGCAAGCTCTGCATCGATGCGGTCGAGCCGAGCACGTTGACCTCACGCTCGAGGCCGCTGGCCACCGACACCGGCGCGTTGCCGACCATCACCGGCGCGATCGCCTCGATGTCGCGCCACGCGGCCAGCGCATAGGCGTCGTCGATCGTGAGGTCGCGCGGCGTGGTGCCGAGCACCGGCGGCGGCCCCCCGGTGGTCTCGTTGCGTCCGGGCATCACCACCAGCAGGTTCGTCCCCAGCGCTTCGAACTGGCCGCTCACGAAACGCTGCGCGCCCTCGCCGAGCGAGGCCAGCAGCACCACGGCAGCGACGCCGATGGCCGTCGCCAGCACGATCAGCGCGGTGCGCCGCCGGTTCGCATCGAGCGCGCCGGCGGCGAGCATCACGGCATCGCGGGGCGCGAGCGTAGAACCGGTCTCGAGATTATTCATGGCTGCGCCGGTTCTACCCATTCAATCGCTCACGTCCGCGTCGATGCGCCCATCGACGAGACGGATACGGCGCTGCGCGCGGCGGCCGAGATCGGCGTCGTGGGTGACCACGATCAGCGTTACGCCCTGCTCGCGCCGCAGGGCCTCGAGCAACTCGACGACCTGCGTGCCGGAATGGCTGTCGAGGTTGCCGGTGGGTTCGTCGGCGAGCAGCAAGCGTGGCGCGGTGATCATCGCGCGCGCGATGGCGACGCGCTGACGCTGTCCGCCGGACAGTTCGGCCGGCCGGTGACCGGCGCGGTCGGCGAGATGCATCGCCGCGAGCATGTCGGCGACGCGCGCGTGACGCGCCGCCGGCGCGACGCCCGAGAGCGTCAGCGGCAGCTCGACGTTGGCCGCCGCAGTCAGCCGCGGGATGAGGTGGAAGGACTGGAACACGAAGCCGATCGACTCGCGCCGGATCGCGGCCAGTGCGTCATCGTCCAGCCCGACCACTTCGCGTCCCTCGAAGCGATAGGTGCCCGCACTCGGTCGATCGAGCAGCGCGATGAGGTTGAGCAGCGTCGACTTGCCCGAGCCCGACGGCCCCATGATGGAAATGTACTCGCCGGCGCCGATGTCGAGATCGACGTCATCGACGGCGTTGACGACGCTGTCACCGAGGTGGAAGGTGCGCGTGATACCGGCGAGCCTGATCATCGCCGCGCTACCGGCATCGCCGTCGCGCGCCACTCAGGGCGACTCCTCGAGCGTCGCCGCGGCGCCGTCGACGACGCCTTCCCGCCCGGTGCTGGTGACCACCCGTTCACCTTCGCGCAGGCCGTCGACGATCTCGGTGTGCTCCCAGTTCGACAGCCCGCGCACGATGGCGCGCCGCGCCAGGGTACCGGACGCGGCGTCGAAGACGAGCACGTGGTCCCCTTCGATCACGGCCTCGGACGGGATTCTCGGCACGCCCTCGTGTGCGTCGATGAGGATCTCGATGTCGGCGCTGTAACCCGGCAGCAGGCGGTTGGTATCGGTGGCCGCGTCGAACACCACCTCGACTTCGACCGTGCGCGCCTGCTTCTCGCGGTCGAGCACGTAGGGCGCGATACGCGAGACGGATGCGTCGCACCAGCGATCGTCGAAGGCATCGAGCGTGACGCAGGCCGGCATGCCGGTGCGGATGCGCGGCGCATCGACTTCGTCGATCGGCGCGGAGATATAGATGCAGCCCGGGTCGATCAAATCGATCGCGGGCTTGGTCGCGATGCCCGGCGGCGACGGCGTCAGGAACTCGCCGAGCTTGACGTCGACCTCCGCCACCACGCCGGCGAACGGCGCACGCAGCCGCGTGCGCTCGAGCGTCTCGCGCGCAACCGCGATACGCGCGGCGCTGACGCGCGTCGAGGCCAGCGCCGCCTCGCAGGCGGCCTGCTGTGAATCGGCGCGCGTCTGCGCCTCGTCGGCGATCTCCTCGGAGACGAGTTGCCGCGCGCGCAGCTTGGCCAGCCTGTCGGCTTCGCGACGCGCGCCCGTTGCCATCGCGCAGGCCTCTTCCGCACGTGAATGCGCGGCGCCCGCTTCGGCCTCGGCGAGGCGCAGTTCGGCGCGCAGATCGTCGTTCCAGATCTCGAGCAGCACGGCGGCAGCGGTCACCGTGTCCCCTTCGCCCACATTGAGCGCGGCGACCTGCCCCGCCGCTGCCGGGGACATGCGCGCACGGCGACACGCCTCGACCGTGCCGACACGCGTATTGGCGACGGTCTCCTGCACGGTCCCGCGCGCGACCGCCGCAACGCGCACGGCTACCGGCTCGGGGCGGGTGAGCCGCCACGTGGCCGCACCGGCGAGCAAGACCACAATGAGCACGAGCAGCCACTTCTTCATACGGGATCCGAACCGGTTTCTAGATGGTCGACGACGACCGGCCCGCGCACGCGCGATGCCGGGCGCCATCGCGCGGCCGCGCCCCGCCATTTCGGCACGCCGCCTGCAGGGCAGTTTAACCGCGATGTACACCGCTCGCAGACACGGCACGCGGCCTTGAGAACGCACCGGGCGGCCCCATCTTCCCACCATGAACGAATCCCTACAGCTCGTCTGCGCCCGGTGCGGGCAACTCAACCGGGTGCCGCGGGCGCGCGTCACCGATGCCGCGCGCTGCGGGCGCTGCAAGCAGGCGCTGATCGCGCATCACCCCGTGACGCTCGACGACAGCAACTTTAGCCGCTTCGTCAGCCGCAACGAGCTGCCGGTGGTAGTCGATTTCTGGGCCCCCTGGTGCGGCCCGTGCAAGATGATGGCGCCGTTCTTCGAGCGCGCCGCACAGGCCTTCCACGGCCGCGCGATCCTGGCCAAGCTCGACACCGACAGCGCGCCGGCCAGCGCGCAGGCCCACGGCATTCGCAGCATCCCGACGCTGATCGTGTTCGACCACGGCCGCGAATCCGCGCGGCAGGCTGGCGCGCTAGATGCCGCGCGGTTGCGCACGTTCATCGAGCAGGCGCTCGCGCGCGGCACGCCCGCCTGAGCCCCGCCATCGGGCGCGGCAGGCACGCCCGGCTCCGGGTATGCTGTACCGACAGCGGATGAAGTCGGCGAGGCCGACTAACGACCGGAGCGGCGCGCTTCGTCCCGCGGGCGCGCGGTCTCGCGCAACCGGTGCCCGTCGCCGCCACATCCGCCACATCCGCCGCGCCCACCCAGACACCCCAGACGACGAGCAACCGGAGTCCCCCGACAATGACGAGCCGAACCCGCGAGGTCACCGATATCATCAACGGCCAGGCGACGAGCGACGGCGCGGGCGTGCGCCTGTACCGCGTCATCGGCGGTCCGGGCCTGCCCGACCTCGACCCCTTCCTGCTGCTCGACGAGTTCGTCTCCGACGATCCGGGCGACTACCTCGCCGGTTTTCCCGATCATCCCCACCGCGGCTTCGAGACGGTCACCTACATGCTCGCCGGGCGCATGCGCCATGGCGACAACCAGGGCAACAGCGGGTTGCTGGAGGCGGGTTCCGTGCAGTGGATGACAGCCGGCCGCGGCATCGTGCACTCGGAGATGCCCGAACAGGAGGACGGCCTCATGTGGGGCTTCCAGCTATGGGTCAACCTGCCGGCGCGCAACAAGCTCTGCCCGCCGCGCTACCAGGACATCCCGCCGCATGACATTCCGCTGGTGCCGCTGCCGGGCGGCGGCCGCGTGCGGGTCATCGCCGGGCAGCTCGGCGAGGTCGCAGGCCCCGTGCACGGCATCGACGCCGAGCCACGCTACTTCGACGTCGAGCTGCCCGCCGACGGCAGCCTGAGCCTGCCCCTGCCGGACACGCACACGGCCTTCGTCTACTGCTACGACGGCAGCGTCACCATCGGCGGAGACCGGCCGACGCCGCTCGAGCGCCGCCGCCTCGCCGTGCTCGGTGCCGGTGATACGCTCGCGCTGACCGCGCCGGGTGCCGCGGCACGCGCGCTGGTCGTCGCCGGGCGCCCGTTCGCGGAACCTGTCGCGCGCTACGGCCCGTTCGTCATGAACACGCGCGAAGAGATCATGGCAGCCATCGACGACCTGCGCAGCGGGCGCTTCTGAACACCACGCCCGCCGCAGCGTGGCGCGGCGGCTTCAGGCGTTCTCGCGCGCGGCGAGCCATTGCTCGATCGCGAGCGCGAGCGGCGCGTAGTCCTGGTAGCCGACGGTGAGACCGGTCAGGCCGTGCTCGTCGTCGCCGACGAGCAGTGCGGGGAAGCCCTGGATACCGAGACTCTGCGTGGCCATGAAGTCGTTGCCCGTGGCAAGCCGTGTCTTGGGATCCTCGAGACAGGTCGCGAACGCGTCGCGATCGAAACCGAGACCCGCGGCAATGTCGCACAGCACCGCGGCATCGGTGACGTCACGGTTGGCGGCATAGAAGGCCACGTGCAATGCATGCAGCATGCGAAACTCGCTGCCCGGCTCGAGCGTGCGCGCCGTGACCACGGCGCGGCAGGCGGGTTCGGTGTTGTAGACGAAGCGCTCGCGGTCGAAGAAGCCGAAATCGAACGGCTGACCGGTCGCCTCGATCACGTGCTGCCAGTGCTCGCGCACGGCGCTGCGGGTACGCTCATCGAGCGGTTCGCGCTGGTCGGGGTTGAGCCCGCCGACGACGAGGTGCGCTTCGAAGCGGTCACCCCAGGCTTCGCGCACCTGCGCGATGACCGGCGCGAATCCCCAGCACCACGAGCACATCGGGTCGGCGAAGTAGAGCAGCATCGGGACGCTCATGACGATGCCTCCGCCGCGTCATCGGCCAGCACTACGCGGCGCCCGGCCTGCGGCGGCCGCGGACTCGCCGCACGCGCCGCGCGCAGCGTCTCCAGCGCCGCATGGACCGCCGGTTCGAACGGACAGCCGCGCCGTGACGCGGTGTTGAAGTGCAGGCTGAGCTGCTCGTGGGTCGCGAGCAACTCGGACTCGCGGTACATGGCCTGGAAGACGTGAATCTTCTTCGCGTCGAGGTCGAGCACGCACGACTCGATACGCAGCCTGTCGCCGCGCCGCGCCGGCACCATGAAAGCCAGGTGCGACTCGAGCGCGACCCAGGAATTATGCGTCTGCCGCGTGTACGCCTCGCCCATGCCGGCAAGCCGGGTCAACGCGTCGCCGGCATCGTCGAACGCCTTCAGGCAGAATGCCTCGCGCAGGCAGCCGCTACCGTCCACCCAGGCGTCGGCCACCGTCAGCGCGGTGCGCAGCACCCCGTCGGGCGGCAACGCGTCATGCTCACCACTCAAACCAGAACTCCTTGCTGTCTCGCCGCGTGTGCGCGCGGCCCTCGCCGTCACGCAACACGACCTCGGATACCGTCTCGACGTAGCGCGGCACGAGATCGGACGGGCGCGTGACGATCTCGGTGACGTTGTGCGAACGCGCCGAATCGAAGGCCTGGGGCAGACCGTCCTTGCCGGCGACCTGCCCGACCAGGCCGCCGACCAGCGCGAGCACTTCGGGCCCTTCGACCACGGTCGTCATGCGCAGCCGCATGCTGCCCGGAAATCCCACCGCCTCGCCGAGATGTTCGATGCTGACATGGCGGGTCAGCTCGCGGCCGAGCACGGTGACCGGCATCTGGCCGTGCAGGGTGTTGCCGGGCGCGATCTCGAGACCGTTCCACGCGCCGACCCAGGCGTTCCACAGCTCGCCCGACTTCTGCTGCATGAGCTCGAGCATGGCCGGTGAGTGCAGGGTCTTGGCGATGCGCTCGCGCGTCGCCTGCGGCATGTCTGGCGGCAGCAGCTGCAAGGTCTGTTCGACCGCGGCGGCCGGATCGCTGGTGCCGAGAAACACGCCCTCGCCGCTCAGTCGCAATGCCGGCAGCGTGGCGGTCAGCGCGGTCAGTGGCGCGAGTTCGGTCGCGAGCGCCGCGGCGTCGCGGCCATCGACCTCGAGCAGCCGGAAGTCGTCGAAAGTGAGCGCGAGCTCGTCCTTGCCGGCGCGGGCGAGCGCGATGCGGTAGTGCGCGGTGCTGACACTGCCGTCCTTGTCCACCGTCGCCCGCACGCCGACCGCGGCCGGTACCGGCCAGTCGAAGCGAAAGGCCTCGGCCAGTACGGCCGGCGGCAGCAGCAGGAGCGCCAGGAAGCAGATTGATCGCATCGGCACAGTATAGGGCCGGCGCCGCGGCACGGCGCTCACGCGCACGGATCCGGGTAATCGATCGCCGTCACCACCATGGTGCCGAGACCCTCGAGTTCGACCTCGTCGTCGAGCGCCCGGCCGAGCAGGCGCCGCGCGACCGGCGAATCGAGACTGATCGCACCGTCCGCCGGTGCCGCCTCGTCGCTGCCGACGATGCGGAAACGGCGCAAGCCGCCGTCGCCGTCCTCGAGTTCGACCGCGGCCCCGAAGAACACGCGCGAGCGGTCCTCGGGCCGCTCGCTGACCACTTTCAGACGCGGCATGCGCCGCTGCAGGTAGCCGATACGCCGATCGATCTCGCGCAGTTCCTTCTTGCGGTACTGGTACTCGGCGTTCTCCGAGCGATCGCCTTCGGCCGCCGCTGCGGCGAGATGGCGCACGACGTCGTGACGGCGCTCCCACAGCGCCCTCGCCTCGCTCTCCAGCGCACGGAAGCCGGCTGCCGTGATGTAAGGCGCCGCGCGGGGCGCGGGCGGTCGCCAGCGCGTCATGTTCGGACTTCGCTCCGTTGGCCGGGTCGGGCCGGCGATTATACGGCGCCCGGCGTGCCGGCCGGGATGCTGGCGCCGGCCCCGCGTGCACGGTTATCTTTGACTGGCGGCGCGGCCGACAAGTGCGCCGGGAAAGCGATCACACATACCACCAGGGGGAGGACAGGATGCGACGCGATATCGAATTCAAAGCCGACGGCGTGACCTTGCGCGGCTGGCTGTACAAGCCGAACAAGGGCAAGAGCCCGTTCCCGACGGTCGTCATGGCGCACGGCTTCTCCGGCGTGAAGGAAATGACCCTCGACAAGTACGCCGAGGTCTTCTGCAAGGCCGGCATGGCCGTACTGGTCTACGACAACCGCTGCCTGGGCGCGAGCGGCGGGCGCCCGCGCCAGGACATCGACCCGACGATGCAGCTGCGCGACTACCGCTCGGCGATCACCTTCGCGCAGTCGCAGAAGGAATGCGACCCCGAGCGCATCGGCGTGTGGGGCACCAGCTATACCGGGGGCACCGTGTGCGCGGTCGCCGCGCTCGACCGCCGCGTCAAGTGCGTGGTCAGCCAGGTCCCGTTCATGATCGGCTGGCGCAACCTGCAGCAGTTCATGCCGGTCACGCAGATCCGCGACTTCTGGCAGATGCTCGACGAAGATCGCCAGCGGCGCGTCGAGGGCAAGTCATCGGCCTACATGAAGATGTGCTCGCTCGACCCCAACGAACCGCACCTGTTCCCGGGTGAGGCGACCTACAACTACATCCACCAGTTCGTCGATGCCGATCCGGACTGCACCTGGCAGAACCGCGTCACGCTGCGCTCGCTCGAATACATGTCGGAGTACGACGTCAGCGGCTACATGAGCCGCCTCGGCGTCACGCCGCTGCTCATGATTGTCTCGCGTTTCGACACCACCACGCCGACCGACATCGCACTCGACTGCTACGACATGGTCAAGGGTCCGAAGAAGTTGTTCGTCGTCGAGTCGGATCACTACGCGGCCTACACCGACGCCTTCGACGAGACCAGCGCGGCGGCGCGCGACTGGTTCGTCGAACACCTCTGAGCGCGTCACGGCCGGCGGTCCCGCCGCCGGCCGCCTGGCCGCGATGGCGGGCGACCGGGACGCTCGCAGCGGGCTGGGCGGCGCTCGGCCTGCTCAGCCCCCCGGCTGCGCGGCGTGGGTGACCATGCGGCGCGAGAACCAGATGCCGAGGCTCGCCACCCCGGCTGCGGCGACGAGGAACGCCGCGCCGTAACCGAAACGATCGATAAGACGTCCGAAACAGAACACGCCCACGCCCTGCCCCATGAACAGCATGAACACCCACAGCGCGACCGCCGTTCCGCGCGCCGTTTGCGACAGTTCCGTCGCCTGCACCTGCATGGTGTTGTGGAACAGGTAGAAGCCGAAGCCCGCCAGCAGCAGAGCCGGCGCGCACAGCCACCACGCCGGCGCCCACACCAGGACGACGTAGCAGCAGCCGAGCAGCGTCGCGCCCCAGGCGACCATGCGTCGCTCGCCCAGCAGGCGCATGAGGCGGTACACCGCCGCGGCGTAGACCATGCCACCTAAGCCGTAGGCGCACAGCACCATGCCGATGGTGGCGTAGTCGAGGCCGAAGGCATGCCGCAGGTAGGCACCGAAATAGGCCAGCACGCCGAAAATCAACACCCCCTCGAGGGTACCGACGACGATGATCTCGCGCGTGCGCTGCTCGCGGAACAGGCCGGCGTAGACGGCCAGCACCTCGCGCCAGCGCAAGGCGACGTCGCTGCGCGGCGGCCCGCGCTCGGCGCGCGTCCACAGGACGGCGGCGATCACCGCGCAGGCGATCCCCAAGACGAAGAAGACGTGACGCCAGTCGAAGTACTCGGCGGCGAAACCGCCGAGCAGGCCGCCCGCCACCTGGCCGAGCACGAGCCCGTTGATGTAGCGTCCCATCACCGGCTGGCGCGATGCCGCCGGCACTTCGTCGGCGATCCAGGCCATCGCGAGCGGGATCGTCGCCGCCATCGCGAGCCCGCAGAAGAAGCGCATCGCGGCGAGCCCTTCGAGCGTACTCGAAAGCCCACAGCCGATGACGAACACGCAGGCAAGCCCCAGCGCCAGGGCGACGACGCGCAGCTTGCCGTAGCGATCGCCGATCGGCCCGAACACCACCTGGAAGGCCCCGTAGGGCACGGCGAAGGCGGTCACGATGATGCCGGCCTGGCCCACGCTGCGGCCGAACTCGGTGGCGATGAGCGGCAGCAACGGGCCGGTCACCGTCATCACGGCGACAACGACGAAGGCGACAGTGGCGAGCAGGAGGATGATGAAATTCAAGGACGGTTCCCGGCGCGGAGGGAGCGGCGCCCGGACGGGCGCGCCGCGCAGTGTACACGCCCCACGCGGACGCTGCCGCCGTGGCCGCTCGCGAACTGCCATCGAGGCGCCGCCGCCCTCGCAGTCCTGCCACCATGGTGAGGCAGGCCGCGCGCCCTGCCCTTGCCGGGGCCAATCGATTAGACTTGCCCGACCGTCATGGACAAGTCACTCGACAAGCTCGCCGTGCTCTTTGCCGATGTTTCCGGCAGCACGCGCCTGTACGAGCAATACGGCGATGCCGTCGCGCGCAGGGATCTCGCCGCGTGTATCGCCCTGCTCGGGCGCACGGCCGCCGGCCTTTCGGGCGAGACGCTGAAAACGATCGGCGACGAGATCATGGTCGCCTTCGCCGAACCGGTGAAGGCCGCGCTGTGCGCGACGGAGATGCAGGCCGCCTTGCGCCGGGTCGGTGAGCAGGGCGCCTTCGAGATGGGCATCCTGCACATCAAGATTGCTTGGCACTACGGCAGTGTGGCCTGGCGCGGCGACGATCTCGTCGGCGAAGCGCCGGTCACCGCCCAGCAGATCATCCGGCTGGCCAAGGCCGACGAGATCCTCACCTCGAAGCAATCGGTCGACCAGCTGCCACCGCTGTTCGGCGGGCTGCACGTGATCGAGGCGCTGCCGGCGGAAGCCTGGGACGGTGAACTCGTCATCTACAAGATGCCGTGGGAACAGACCGGCGACGAGACCCAGATCAGCTCCAAGCCGCGCCTGTCCGCCGTGGCGGCGGAAGTCGCTTTGACGCTACGTTACGGCGAGCGGAACTTTCGCATCGACACGCGCAACCCGGGCTGCACGATCGGGCGCGGGCGGCACGCCGGCCTGCAGGTCGCGGGCCGTCTGACCTCGCGGCAACACGCGGAGATCACGCTGCGCAACGGCCGTTTCGGCATTCGCGACGAAAGCACCAACGGCACCTACATCGTGCTCGCCGACGGCACCCGCAAGCACCTGCGCCGCGAAGAAGACCTGCTCGCGGGACGCGGCACGATCGGCTTCGGCAGCTGGCCGGAGGACGATCCGGGCGGCAGCGTCTCCTTTGCCTGCGAGAGCTGCGAGGACTGAGCTACGCTACGCACCGCCGGCGGTGCGCCGGTGCGCTACCGTGGAGTTCAGCGTCGTTTGCGGCGCGCGGCGCGCAGGATGGCGAGCATCGCCCAGGTATCGAGCATCGCGCCCACGACGATTAGCGACCATGCCACCGGCGGTCGCGCCAGCGGCGGCACCAGGGCCGGCTGCACCAGGCCGCAGACACCGGCGCCAATCAGCGCGACCGCAAAGGCGCTCAGTGCGATCGGCGCAACGGGCAAGCTGCGCTCAGTCATGGTCGACCGCCAGCACCGGCTGCGCCTCTGATTCGCCGACCAGCACCGTCAGCAGGTTGGTCACCAGGCGCACCCGCGCGGCATCGTCGAGACCGACCACGCCTTCTCGCTCGAGCCGCTCGAGACCGAGTTTGACCATGCTGACCGCGCCGTCGACGATCTGGGTGCGCGCGGCGACGACCGCCGCGGCCTGCTGGCGTCTGAGCATGGCGCCGGCAATCTCCGGCGCATAGGCAAGATGCGAGATGCGCGCCTCGAGGATCTCGAGCCCCGCCAGCGCGCAGTGGCTCTGGATACTCTCGATGAGCAGTCGCGCAACGGCATCGAGATCGCCGCGCAGCGAATCCTGCCCGGCCTCGTCGCCATCGTACCAGCGTGCACTCGCCACCTGGCGCACGGCCGATTCGCTCTGCATGGCGACGTACTCGTGGTAGCTCTCGACGTCGAAAGTCGCACGTGCCGTGTCGTACACGCGCCAGACGATGACCGCCGCGACCTCGATCGGGTTACCGGCCCGATCGTTGACCTTGAGCGTCGGCGTGTTGAGATTGTGCGCGCGCAACGACACGCGCGATTTCGAAAAGAACGGGTTGACCCAGAAGAACCCGTCCTCGCGCAACGAGCCCGCGTACTTGCCGAAGAACACCATCACCGCGGCCTGGTTCGGCTGCAGGACGAGAAACCCCTTGAGCAGAAAAGCCAGCACGGGAATGGCCAGAATGGCACCGACCGCCGGCTCGGCGCCGCGCGTGGCGACCGGCACCACGATCAGGGCGATCACGCTGCCCGCGAGCAACAGCCAGACCGGCAGCGCCAGCCAGCCGGACACGGCGCGCGCCGCGCGCTCCTCGAGTCTGACGCTCACGTGGCAACTCCCTGGAGACCGATTACGGCGTTTGTAGCGTCACCGCCGGGCAGCCTCTTGAGCCGAGGGAAGTGCCGAGGTGGCGAGCAGCCGCTCGCGCGCGGCGCCCCGGGCTTTCCTTGCCCGGCCCAGGCATTCCGGAATGCGCCCGCCTTCAGCGATCGACGAGGCTACGCCCGTAGGCTGCCGTTTCCACCAGCGCCGTGTCGAGGAACTCGGCGACGGCGGTGATCTTGCCGTTCTTCACGGTGAACACGAACGCGTAATCGTTGTTGTACGGCAGACCGAAAACGGTCTTCGCCTCGCCATGACCGAGCGCGACGACCCGCTCACCCTCGCCGATCAGCTCGTCGACGTGCACGACCAGGTCGCCGTCGATCTGCTTGCGCCAGGGCACGAAGAACTCGTTGACGATCTGCTCGAGCCCGCGATAGACACCGGACACCGGCGTCGTGCCCTTGAGATCGTAGACCACGTCGTCAGCGAACAGCGCAAACGCCGCTTCGGCGTTGCCGGCCGCGATGTGATCGAACCACTGTTGCACGATTTTCTGCGTTTCGGACATGATGCTCCCCGCCTGTCGATGCCACGTTGTTACACTGGCCGGGCACGATAACCCGGTACAACGCCGGGCGCTACAACCGCGGAGAGATCGATGAAAGCCATGCTGAGCACCGCCCCGGGCGGCCCCGAGACCCTGGAACTGAAGGACATCGCCACGCCCGAGCCGGGTCCCGGCGAAGTGCGTATCCGCGTGCGCGCCTGCGGCGTCAATTACCCCGATACCCTGATCATCGA
>JAPOKK010000094.1 GCA_029977665.1 Pseudomonadota bacterium
AACGCATGATCTGGCGATTGCGCTCCTGCCAGACCTCCGGTACTTCCTCGTAGCACTCGCAGCGATTCTGGTAGACGGTCTTGAAACCGCGCAGCAGCAGGCGGAAGGTGAGGTCGGTGTCCTCGGCGTAGGCATCCTCGCTCCAGCCGCCGACGGCGTTCACCGCCGATACGCGCACACCACCGACGGAGCCGCCATACTGTGGTACCAGGCCGAGATTCATGCGCGCCTGCTGATCGACCTGGTAGCCGCCGGCGCGCTCGAGGTCGAGCAGGCGCGTGAGCAGGTTGCGATCGGTGTTGTGCGGCACCACGCGCCCCATCACGGCGCCGACCTCGGCGTCGAAGAAC
The DNA here is from genome assembly GCA_029977665.1 of Pseudomonadota bacterium. Classification (GTDB taxonomy): domain Bacteria; phylum Pseudomonadota; class Gammaproteobacteria; genus JACKNG01. Next base: position 351 of record JAPOKK010000094.1, read on the forward strand.
GGCGCGACGAGCTGCTTGATGAGACCGCGGCCGGGCAGGTAATCGGCGTCGAAGACGATCAGTACCTCCGCGTCGAGGTGCGCGGTGACTTCCTTGAGCACGGCCGCCTTGCCCGGCCTGCCGCCGCTACGGCGCCACGGACGGACCAGGTCGGGCGCACGCGCCGCGGCGGCCTCGATCACCGCCCAGGTGTCATCCGTACTGCGATCGTCGACCGGGATGATGGTGTAGCGCTCGCGCGGGTAATCGACGTCGATCAAGGCCTCCAGCGCATGACCGATGACGTGCTCCTCGTTGTGCGCCGGCACCACGACTGCGACCCGTGGCCAGTCGGCCGTGTCGACGTCGAGATACGGGTGGCGCTGATGCCCCAGCAGCCGGTTCAATGCGAACAGTACGTGGCGGCAGGTGTAGAGCACGATCAGGACCACGATGACGCCGAGGATCGCCTTCAGCGCCCACACCCAGCCCGCCGTGCTGGCCGTCGCGGCCGAGGCCGTTCCCGGCAGCGCCGTCGCGAGCCAGGCAACCATCCCTTGGTGAGGCCGTGACGTGCTCACTCAGGGTTCCCAACTGATGACCCAGGCATACAGGGCGACGAACACGGCGATGTCGAGCAGGAGCCCGAACATCACGTACAGCAACGGCATGATCAACAGGGAGAAGGACTCGATCAGCGCCGCGTGCGCCAGGTACTGGTACGGCGCGATCACCGCGATACCGCCGAGCAGCAGCGCCGTGCCCAGCGCTTTGCGGGCCAGCGAGTGATCGAACACGTAGTAAGAGAACGTCAGCAGCAGCGGCATGACCAGCATCAGCAGCAGCGCGAACTCGAGCCCGTTGGCGACATGGCTCGCGATGGTGTAGGGAAAGCGCTCCGGTACCAGCCACAGCGCGAGGCAACTCGAGAGCACGATCGCGCAGCCCGCCCACACCAGGTAGGCAGCCGGCAGCGCACGTCCGCGCAGCAGCAGGTAGGAGAACAGCATCAGCCCGCCGCATGCACCGGCGGTTCCCAGCAAGGCGACGCGATCGGGCAGGCTGCCGTCGAGCAGCGGGAACGGGATCTCGTAGAGCGTGTATCCGAGCAGCTCGCGGCTGCGCGTGGCGGTCTCTGCCGCCAGGCCGAGACGCGGCAGCCAGAAACGCAACGAGGACTCCCACGCCGCCGCGAGGTGTGACTGCCCGAGCAGCAGCACGCCGTAGCTCGCGCTCACCAGGATGGCCGGGTGCAGGACGCTCGCGCGTTCGAAGTCCAGGCGTCGCAGGGCGCGATGACGGCGAATCAAGCGGCCCGAATGGCTACGAAAGCGCAGCCGTTCGAGCACGCGTCGCGGCAGCGAGGGCCGGCGCGCGGCCATCAGAACTCCCGGAACAGCCCGACCTCGACCCCGTGCTGGTCGTAGACGTCGCTCAGGTAGCTGTCGGCAGCGAGCTGCACGCCCCAACGCGCGCCGACCCACTCCTTCCAGGTCACGCGCACGGAAGTGAACGGAATGTCGACCTGGAAACTGTCCGCCTGCAACGGCTGGTAAGCCTGGTGACCGGCGCCGACGCGGGCGGAGAGGATGCGCGTGCCGTCCGTGACATGGGAGACCGCCGCGTAGCCGGACGTCGAACCGACCGATCCGGGCTCGCTGACGTTATAGGTGACGCCCGCCTGGAAGACCCAAGGCGTGGTCGTGTAATAGATGGTTTCGAGGCGATAGCCCGTATCCGAATGGATGTCCTTGGCGTCGAAGTAGGCAACGCCCGCGGTCACCACGAGATTGCGCCTGGCCAGCATGCGCCGGCTGAGGCTGGCATCGATGCGGAACTCCGGCCAGAAGAAGCCGCCGGCGCTGGAAGCCAGGTAGAGCTGGCTGAACCAGCGATCGTCGAACTGGTGGATGTTGCCGACCTGGCCGAACGTGCCGGTGTCGTCGAAGCGGTCGAGATAGGCGAGCTCCGCCAGCCACTCGTCGTTGCCGACGGGGCCGAGGCGCCCGCGCAGGTTGACACCCGAGGTCGGCGCAAAGCCATCGCTCAGGTCGTAGTAGAGCGCGTTGGCCTCGAGACTCCCGCCGGGCGTTTCGGCATGCGCCACGAACACGCAGCCGAGCGATACCCAGGCGGCACACGTCCACAGCCGGCGACAGCCCACGAGGGTGCTAGTCAGCAGATGTCGCAGTATTCCCATTAATGGGAATTATATGATTTTTTTCAATGAAATATAGATTTTATCTCGACAGTACATGAAATAGACCTCGGACCCTGCACGATCCCCCGCCATGAACGTGCCACCGCCGTGACCTGACGTGTCGCTTCACGCCGGTGTACCGGCTTCTCCCTGCTCGACGCGCCGCCCGCGGAGCGCCAACCACGCCTGGCCGAGCGCGAGCGGAACCAGGCTTGCGGCGAACGCCACGCCCCAGCCGGCCCAGCCCGGCGCACTCAGGCTGAGCACCGTGGCGAGCGGCGGCCAGTACACGGCCACGCCGAGCAGCACGAGGCACAGCGCGATGGCGGCCCAGATCCAGGGGTTCCGCGTCACCTCGTTGACCACGGCCGTCGAACGCTTGTCGCGCATCGAGAACACGTGCCAGAGCTGCGCCATCGCCAGGGTGAGGAACGCAATGGTCGTCGCCGCGTGACCGTGGCGGTCGAGCACACCCACCGCCACGGCGAGCGCGCCGAGCACACTCAAGGCAATCACCACGCCGTAGGCGAACAGCTCGCGCCAGTGCGCGCGGGTCAGCACCGGCTCGCGCGGGTCGCGGGGCGGCCGTTGCATCAGTGCCGGACTGCCCTCGCACAAGCCGAGCGCAAGCGCGGGAAAGACATCGGTGACGAGATTCAGAAACAGGATTTGGAGGGGCAGCAGCGGTAACGGTCCCGGCAGCAGCGCGCCTGCACCGATGGCGAAGATCTCGCTCGCGTTGCACGACATCAGGTAGACGACGAACTTGCGCACGTTGTCGAAGATCGCGCGGCCCTGCTCCACGGCCATGACGATCGTGCCGAGTTCATCGTCGCGCAGCACCATGTCTGCCGCTTCGCGGGCCACCTGCGTCCCGCGCAGGCCCATGGCGACGCCGATATCGGCCTTCTTCAGCGCCGGCGCGTCGTTGACGCCGTCGCCGGTCATCGCGACGATGGCCCCGGCCTGCTGATGCAGGGCGATGAGTTCGAGCTTCTGCCGCGGATTGGCGCGCGCGATGACCGCCGCGTTGCGCAGCGCGCGCGCAGTCGCCGCGTCGTGCATGGCCGCGGCCGGCAAGCTGCTCGCATCGACGAACGCGGCAGGCGCTTCGCCTGCCTCTTCGAGCAGGCCGACCGCGCGCGCCACGGTGCGGGCCGTCGCGCCGTGATCGCCGGTCACCATGACGAGCCGGATACCAGCCTCGCGACACGCCGCGATGGCCGCGCGTGCACTCTCCCGCGGCGGATCGAACAGGCCGACCAGCGCGTAGAGCTCGAGATCCTCGAACGTGAACGATGCGCAATCGGGCGGCGTCGCCCCGGCGAGCGCAAGGACACGCTCCCCGCGTGCCGCCATCGCTTCGGCACGCGCCAGCCAGCGTTCGCGTGCGGCGGCATCGAGCGGCTCGCTGCCCTCCGCACCGAGCACCCGCGTACAGCCCGCGAGAATCCGTTCCGGCGCGCCCTTGACCGCCGCCAGGCAGCCCGGCGGTCCGCTGTGCAGGGTCGCCATGCGCTGGGTTTCCGGGTCGAACGCGATCTCGCGCAGCTCCGGCCACTGCTCGCGCAGTCGCGCCTGGTCCAGGCCACCCTTGGCGCCGGCAACCAGCAGCGCGATTTCGGTCGGGTCACCACTGGCGCGGGCACGCCCGTCCGGGCCGTGTGCGAGGCTCGCATCGTTGCACAGCACGGCCGTGCGCAGCGCCGCCGCGAGTTCGGCACAGTCCACCGGGGTGATCGCTGCGCCCGCGAGTTCGAAGCGGCCTTCCTGCGCGAGGCCGGTGCCACTCACCACGACCGTGCCGCGCGCCAGCGCCATCTCGATGACCGTCATGCGGTTCTCGGTCAGCGTGCCGGTCTTGTCGCTGAGGATGACCGTCGTCGATCCGAGCGTCTCGACCGCGGCGAGCACTTCGACCAGCGCGTTGTGCCGTGCCATGCGCCACATGCCGCGGGCGAGGGCGATGGTGGCGACGATCGGCAGGCCCTCCGGAATCGTCGCGACCGCCAGCGCGATGGCCATTTCGATGGCGAAGACGAGGTCACGGCCGGACGCGGCGATGGGGATGGCGACCAACGCCGCGATGACCAACGTGACGACGATCAGTCGCCGCGCGAGACCGGCAAGGCGCTGCTCGAGCGGCGTCGTACCGGGCTCGGCCTGCTCGACGAGCAGCGCGAGCCGCCCGAGTTCGGTATGCATACCGGTCGCCACCACGATCGCCTCGCCCGCGCCGCGCGTCACGGCCGTGCCCTTGAACAGCATCGAGCTGCGCGCGCCGAGCGCGGCGTCCGGCCGGGTCGCGGCGGCATCCTTGTCGACCGGCAGGGATTCGCCTGTCAGCGTCGATTCGTCGGCTTGCAGGCGCGAGCTTTCGAGCAAGCGCACATCGGCCGTCAGGACATCGCCGGCTTCGAGCACGAGCACGTCGCCCGGCACCAGGCGCTCGGCCGGCAAGGTCTGCACCACGCCGTCGCGCCGCACCGTGGCGGTCATCTGGCCGAGCGCGCGCAGGGCATCCATCGAGCGCAGCGCGTGGCGCTCGGTGACGAAACCGATGGCCGCGTTGAGCACCAGCACGGCGAGGATGGTCAGCCCTTCGACGTGCTCGCCGAACGCAAACGCCAGCGCCGCGGCGGCCGCGAGCAGCGCGACGATGAGGCTCGCGAACTGGTCGCGCAGGATGTGCCAGTCCCGCCGCCGCGCCTGTCGCCGCAGCAGGTTCGGGCCATGCTCGCGCAGCCGCCGTGCCGCCGTGTCGGCACTCAGGCCGCGCGCCGGATCGACGGCCAGCGCCGTGGCTACCGCGGCCGGGCTTTGCGCCCAGGGCGTGTCCCGCGCCGGCGCCGCGTCGCTATCCCCGCTTGCCGTCATCAATCCGGGGCGTCACCGGAGGCGTGCGGTTCGAAGCGCTCGCGCAGCGCGTCGAGGCGCTTTCGATGACACACGATGACGACTTCGTCACCCTTTTGCAGCACGAGTTCCGGCGCGCCGAGCACGAACTCGCCGTCGCGGAAGACGTGCGACACGCGCGCCTCCGCTGGCAATCCGAGCGCCGTGACGGAATCGGCGTGCTCGGCGGTCGCGACGAACATGAACACGCGCGCATCGCCCTTGATCGCACCGGAGAACTCGAACACGTCGCGGCCGGCGACGGCGTCGGCGAGGTAGTGTCCGATGGTGCGCGCCGGGATCACGGTGTCGCTGAGACCGAGTTCGAGCGCGACGTGCTCGAATTCCTCGTCGTCGATGCGCGTGATGATGCGCGGGAACCCGAGCGAGCGGCCGACCAGGCTCGCAATGAGGTTGGTCTGGGCATTGCTCGTGAGGGTGAGCAGCACGTCGGTGCGCGCCGGATCGGCCTCGGCGAGCACCGCCGGGCGGCTGCCGTCGCCGTGGATGACGCCGCAGTCCATGGCCTGGCTCATCTCCGCGGCAACGTCGGCGTCGGCCTCGATGACGACGACCTCGTCGCCGCGGCGCCCGAGCAGCCGCGCGGTTCTCGCACCCAGCGCGCCGCAGCCGACGATCACCACCCGCATGTCACGACCCGCATGTCGCTACCCGGGGCGTCCCAGCCAGGTTCGTGGTGTGAGAGCGACGAGCAACGCGAATACCTCCAGGCGCCCGAGGAGCATGTCGGCACAGAGTACACCCTTGAGCAGCGGTTCGAGCTCGGGCCGCGTCAAGCCGACCGAGAGGCCGACCGTGCCGGTCGCCGAAGACACTTCGAACAGGGCGTCCAGCGGTGCGTAGCCGTAGAGCAGGAAAGCGAACCAGGACAGCACGACGACAGCGCCGAAGAGCATGATAATCGCGGCCGCGCGCAGCAGCTCGTCGGTGCCGAGCGGCGCCCCGGCGAGCGTCGGCGCCGAAACGGCGCGGTTGGGCAGGCGCGTCTGCGCGACCAGCCAACAGACCAGGCGTACCATCAGCAGCAGTCGCAACAGCTTGATGCCGCCCGCCGTCGAGCCCTGCGCGCCGCCGGTCAGCATGGAGGCGACGAGAGCGGCCTTGGCCTCGTCGCCGAGCAGCGCGGGGTCAAACGTCGCGAAGCCCGCGGTCGTCTGGGCCGACAGCGCGAGCAGGACGAGTTCGCCGACGGGCCGCGCGCCGGCTTCCAAGAGAACCAGCAGCACGCTCGCCAGCGCGATCACGGCGAGCAACGCGCGCAGTTCGACGTCGTCGCGCCATTCGCGCCAGCGGCCCCGCGCCAGCGCCGCGTAGCGCGGCAAGGCGATCGCCCCGCAGGCGGCCAGCAGTAGTACCCCGGTCGCCAACGAAGGTCCTAGCGAGGCCAGGCTGTCGTCGCGCGGCGCGAAGCCGCCGGTCGAGATCCCCGCGAGCGTATGGACGACGGCGTCGAACGGCGTGGCGCCGAGCGCGAGCAGCACCAAGATACCGACCGCCGTGAGCGCGAGATAGATGCGTAGCACCAGCCGGGCATGCGCACGCACGCTCGCGACCATGTCGGTGGCATCGAGCACCGAACTGCCGAGCTGGCGCGCGGCCGCTGCCGGTGCCGGCATCAGCGCGAGCGATAACACGACGAACCCCAGTCCGCCGATCCATTGCATCCAGGCGCGCGCGAAGAGGAAAGTCGGCGTGCGCTCGGCGAGGCTGCCGAGTGTCGACAGACCCGTGGTCGTCACGCCCGAGACGGCCTCGAACAACGCGTCGGTAACGGCCAGGCCCTGGGCGGCCAGTGGCAACGACAGGAACAGCGGACTCAGCACGAACGTGAACGCGGTGATCACTAGGGCCTCGTGACGCTGCAGCGCGCGCGGTGCCGAGGTCAGCCGCGACGCCACGCCGAGCCCGAGCAGTGCCGCCACCACGGCCAGGTAGGACGGCACGAGCTGGTAGTCGCCGAGGACGATGGCCGCGGCTGTCGGTACCAACGTGACGAGACCGAGCACGATGGCCAGTTGACCGAGATAATGCACGATCGCCGCGGGACGGGCCGCCTGCCACAACGTGCGTTCACCGGGGCCGGACACGGCATGCCCTCCTCGGCCTGCTCGGCCTTGCTACGCTGTCTCCTCGCGCGTGAACGTCGAGACTTATGCGCATGATACCGCGTCGCCGGGACCCGCAGCGCAATCGTGTCCGCGGCGTGCAGACGTCCCCACCTCCCCCACCGACGGGCCTGGTGGCGGCTGCAAACGGGACGAACACGCCGCGCATGGTGTAGCTTTGCCATCCTCCTGACCGACCGGACATGCCATCGATGCCTGCCTACGTGCCGCCGCCCGACGTTCTCTCCGCACGCCACGCCAGCGTAGGCGCCCTGTTTCACGCCCGTGTTCCGGCCAACCCGACGCAACGTGCCGTAGTCGACGGCGAACGGGTGCTCAGCTACGCCGAACTCGAGGATCGTTCCAACCGGCTCGCCAACGCGCTGCGCGCGATGGGTCTCGCGCCCGGCGACCGCTTCGCCCTGCTCGCGCGCAACCGCCTCGAATACCTCGAGATCGAACTCGCCGCGGCCAAGGCCGGCGTGATCCTCGCTGCACTCAACTGGCGCCTCGCGGCCCGCGAGCTGGCCCACTGCATCAACCTGGTCGAGCCCAAACTGCTGATCGCAGAGCGCGACTTCGGCGCGCAGCTCGCGCGCCTCGACATCCCCGAACTGCCGCGTATCGAGCTCGGCAGCGCCTACGAAGCCGTGCTCGACGACGCCGCGCCCGACTACCCGGACCTCGATATCGATCCCGAAAGCGGACTGGTGATCCTCTACACGTCCGGCACCACCGGGCTGCCCAAGGGTGCGTTGATCAGCCACCGCGCGATGGTCGCGCGCGCGATGTGCATGGCCGCCGAGATGCAGATGCCGATCGGCGACAATTTCTGCGCCTGGGCGCCGTTCTACCACATGGCCTCGACCGACACCGCGCTCGCCATGCTGCTGCGCGGCGGTACGGTGCACGTCGTCGACGGCTACGATCCGGATCGTCTCATCGAGGTGCTCGAGCGCGAGACGATGCGCTGGTTCATCCTCATGCCGGGCATGGTCGGCGACTTCGCCGCGATCCTGCGCGAGCGTGCGGTCAAGGTGAAGGGCGTGGGCTGCTGTGGGGCGATGGCCGACCTCGTGCCGCGCGAGGATATCGCCGCAGCTTCCCGTGCCCTCGACGCGCCCTACCTCAATACCTTCGGCGCGACCGAAACCGGCCTGCCGCCGGCGACGTCCAGCCTGATCCCCATCGGCGTCGCACCCGAATCGCTGTCCAAGCGCCAGTCGGCGTTCTGCGAGCTGCGCCTGGTCGACCCCGACGACAACGAAGTCCCGGTCGGCACCCCGGGCGAAGTCGCGCTGCGCGGCCCGACACTGTTCAGCGGCTACTGGAACGCGCACGAGACCAACGCACACGACTTCCGCAACGGCTGGTTCCACATGGGCGACGTCCTGCGCCGCAACGCGGACGGCACGCTCGATTACGTCGACCGTGTGAAGTACCTGATCAAGTCGGGCGGCGAGAACATCTACCCAGCCGAGATCGAGCAGGTCATCCTGACCGATACGCGCATCCGCGAGGCGATCGTCGTGCGCCGCCGCGACCGGCGCTGGGGCGAGGTGCCGGTCGCTTTCGTCGTGCCGGTCGATACGGCGCCCGCGGCGGACGAGATCCTGCAACGCTGCCGCGACAACCTGTCGAGCTACAAGCGCCCCAAGGACATCGTATTCGTGCGCGACGACGAGCTACCGCGTTCCACCACCGGCAAGATCCAGCGCCACGAACTGGAGGCGCGGCTCGAGGGCGGGTGACGGGGGACGTCAGCGCAGCGGACGCAGCAGGTTGATGCCCGCCAGGGCGACACCGGCGGCGACGAGCAGAAACGGCACCTGGTAGCCGCCGGTCACCCCGACCAGAGCCGAAACCACCAGCGGTCCGATCACCAGGCCGCCGTAGAGAAAGAACAGGCTGCCGCCGGTCGCCGTGCCGACGCCGGCGCTGCCCGGGTTACCGGCGACCTCGGCCAGGAACACACCGTTCCAGCCGAAGCTCGCCGCACCGGTGGCGACGGCGATGACGACGACGAGCGGCAGTGGCGCCCCGGGCGCGAGCATGGCCAGCGCGACCATCCCCGCGGCCGAGGCAAAGCCGAGCACGACCAGCGTGGTGCGCGCGCCGAGCCAGCGATCCGAGAGCCCGCCCATGATCACGCGCAGCACCGCGCCCGCAACCTGCGAGGCGGAGAACAGCGCGCCGGCGAGCGGGAGTTCGAAACCCAGCACCTCGACGAGGAAAATGACGAGGAAGGTCATCAGCGTCGCCTGCGTCGCGGTGAGGCCGAAGGCGACGAGCAACAGGCGCCGCAGGCGCGGATCGATCAGTACCGCGCGCACGGCCTGCCACGGCGAAGCGAAATCGAGACGGCGTCCCGGATCGCGATCGGCATCGAGCACGCCGCGCAGCGGCTGGATCGCGACCACTGCGGCGAGTACCACCAGCGCGCTGCACACGAGCGTCCCGCGCCAGCCGACGGTATGCACCAGCGCCGGCACCAGCAGCCCGGCAACGAAGCCGCCGAGCGGCGCGCCGCTCTGCTTGAGCGAGAACACCAGCGCACGCGCCCGCGGCGGCGTGACGCGGGCCAGCACGTGCGAGCCGGACGGCGTGTTCGGTCCATAGCCGAGGCCGACCAGCGCCGCCCCGACATAGAGCAGCGGCAGCGATCCGGGCAGCGCGAGCAGCAGCGCGAACGCCGAGAAGCTCATGCCGAGCTGGTTGGCGCGGATACCGCCGAAGCGCGCGATGAGGCTGCCGCTGGCGGCAGAAAAGAACATCGAGGCGACGAACGAAATCGACACGCACACCGCAATGTCCTTGGCCGCGACGCCGAACTCCGGCGCAATCTCGGTTGCCATGACGGGCACGGTGAGGAACAGCAACACGGTGACCATCTGCGTGACGAGCATGGCGCCGACCACGGGCAGGAGCTTGATATCGGCCGGCGGCGGAGAAGCATTCACGGGTGACGATGACGGAACGTGGCGCAGAGCGCGGAGTCGCACATCATAGTCGCTGCGTGCCTCGTCGCGTGTGGCAGTGACGCGCTGCCTGCACGCTTCGATATCATGGCCGGCATTGCCGAGGCGTACGTCGTACGCCCATGGCCCATGCCATGCCGAACAGACTGGAGGACGAGATCCCATGAGCCCAGCACAGAACAGCAATCCTCACCCCCCGGTGGACGTCGACGTCGACGCCATCGTTGTCGGTGCCGGCTTCGCCGGCCTCTACGCGGTCTACCGGCTGCGCGAGATGGGCCTCAGCCACCGCGGCTTCGAACAAGGCAGCGGCGTCGGCGGCACCTGGTACTGGAACCGTTACCCCGGCGCCGGCTCGGATTCCGAATCCTGGGTCTATTCCTACACGTTCTCCGAAGAGCTCGAGCAGGACTGGACCTGGAGTTCACGCTTCCCCCCGCAGCCGGAAATCCTCCGCTACCTCGAGCACGTTGCCGAGCGTTTCGACCTCGCGCGCGCGTTCACTTTCGACACCCGCGTGACCGCCGCGCGTTACGACGAGACGCGCAACCGCTGGGAGGTCGAGACCGCCAGCGGCGAGAAGGTCACGGCCACCTGGCTCATCACCGCGGTCGGCTGCCTGTCCTCGGCAGCCGTACCCGACATCCCCGGGCGCGACGACTTCGCCGGGCCCTGGTACCACACCGGCGAATGGCCCCACCAGGGCGTCGACTTCACCGGCAAGCGTGTCGGCGTCATCGGCACGGGGTCCTCCGGCATCCAGGCGATTCCCGTCATCGCCCGCCAGGCCGCGCACCTGACGGTGTTCCAGCGCACGCCGAATTTCAGCGTGCCGGCACGCAACCGCGCGCTCGCGCCGCAGGAAGTCGATGAACTCAAGCGCAACATCAAGGAGATCCGCGAGTTCTGCCGCTGGTCGACGATTGGCCAGCCGTATGATTTCCAGGACCGCAATGCGCTCGATCTCGACCCCGGCGAGCTGCGTGAGCGGCTCGAGGCGATGTGGCAGAAAGGCGGCTTCGAATGGATGTTCGGCGGCTTCCCGGACATGCTCTACGACGAGCGCGCCAACGACATCGCGGCGGAGTTCGTGCGCGAGAAGATTCGCGAGACGGTCAAAGACCCGGCCGTGGCCGAGAAGCTGATCCCGAAGGACTACCCCATCGCGACCAAGCGCCTGCCACTCGACAACGGCTACTTCGAGACCTACAACCGCGACAACGTCACACTGGTCGACCTGCGCGAGACGCCCATCGAGCGCATCGTCGGCGCCGGTGTGCGCACCACGGAGAAGACCCACGAACTCGACATGCTGGTCTTCGCGACCGGCTTCGATGCCCTGACCGGGCCGCTGTTGCGTCTCGGTATCCGCGGACGCGGCGGGCGCAAGCTCGAGGACAAGTGGGCCGAGGGTCCGCGCACCTATCTCGGCGTGGCGACCGAGGGCTTCCCCAATCTCTTCATGGTCACCGGCCCCGGCAGCCCGTCGGTGCTCGGCAACATGCCGACCTCGATCGAGCAGCACGTCGACTGGATCTGCGAACTCATCGCACACATGCGCGCTTGCGGCGCGGCGCGTGCCGAACCGACCACGGACGCCGAGGCGAGCTGGGGCGCGCACGTGCAGGAACTGGCCGCGGAGACACTCTTCCCGCAGGCCGATTCCTGGTACCTCGGCGCCAACATCCCCGGCAAGCCGCGCGTGTTCCTGCCTTACATCGGCGGCTTCGGCACCTACCGCAAACTGTGCAACGAGGTCGCGGAGAAAGGCTACGAGGGCTTTGCGCTAGGCTGAACCTAATCGCGACGGCGGGCGGCGCCCGCGGGCCGGCGCCGCCGCCGGAATCAACCGCCCTAGATCGCGGTCAGCGGCACCTCGTCATTCGATCGCCGCGGTGATGCGGCAGCCAGCGTCCAGAGTCGCACAGCACTTGTCCAGACCTCATGCCGCATCGCGACACGCAGGCTCGAGACAATTCGCCGGCGGATCAGCCAGCCAGTGCCTCCAGCGCGCGCCAGCATGGCAGCGCCGGATTCTCCGGATCGACAGAGAATATCGGGACGTGATCGGCGCCGGCCTGCAGATGCGCGTCGATGCGCGCGCGCAGCGCGTTCTCGTCGCCCCAGGCGAGCATGGCGTCGACCAGCCGGTCGCTGCCGCCGTGCTCGAAGTCGTCCGCCGTGTAGCCGAGGCTCTTCCACACGTTGCGGTAGTTCGGCAGCTGCAGGTAGAAGGCGATCATCTGCCGGCCGATGGCCCTGGCTCGGCTCGCATCGCGGGTGAGGCAGACGCGCTGAAACGGCGCCAGCCAAGGTTCGGGCCCGAGGATCTCGCGCGCCCGCGCGGTGTGTTCGGGCGTCGTGTTGGCGGGATGCGAGCCCTGCGCGATCTCGCCCGACAAGGCCGTCATCTTGGGACCGAGCGCGGCGAGGATGATCGGCATCTCGCCGAGCGAGGTCGTGATTGCGCCGCGCGTGCCACGGCCGACCGGCTGCTCGGTCATACCCTCGACGAGCAGGTTGCGCTCGACGGAGATGGCCGCATGGCTCGCGCGAATGTTCTCGACGTAGCTGCGCATCGCCGCGAGCGGCTTGCCGTAAGCGTGGCCGCGCAGTTCGACGAGCAGGCTGTGCGACACGCCGAGACCGAGCAGGAAGCGCCCGCCGGACTGCTCGTTCAGGGTCTGTTGCGCCATCGCGCAGACCATGGGGTCACGCCCGTAGATGTTGACGATGCCGGTCGCGGCAACCAGTCGATCGGTGTTCGAAAGCACGAAGCTCGCCTTGGCGAACGGTTCGCGGCCGACCGCCTCGGGGAACCACACCGCACCGTAACCGAGTTGCTCGATGCGCTGCACCGCTTCGGCAAGCGCGGCGGCCGGCAGCCCTTCGCTGAACAAGAAGACGCCTTTGCGCTGCAGTTCCATCACGTCCCTCCCCTGGTGCACCCAAATCGACAGGAAAGCGCATTGATGCGCCTCTGCCCGCGCCACTATCCGGGAGCGCGCGGCCCGGCGTCAACGCCGCCGCGCGCCGTGCCCCTCACCAGGGTTGCACGTCCCAGGTCGAAGCCGGCGCGGCGAGCGCGGCCTCGGCGTGCTCGATGGCGCGCACGAGTTCGGCATGCTCCCGCGCGCCCTCACCCGAGTGCAGGTAGCGCGAGGCCTTGCGCAGGACATCGAGCAGGTAGGGCTGGCGATGGTCGAAGGCGAGCAGCACTTTCGCCAGGTAGTGTTCGTCCCGGCCCTGTTCGCGCAGCCGCCGGGCGGCGGCGAGCGCGACGTCGAGCTCGTGTTCGGTCGGTTCTGTCATCCTCTGCTCCCATTCCCGGGCACGGGCGCAATGCGTGTCATTCGACGAAGCGCGACTGCCACAGCGGCTCGGGCGCGATGTCGGCGTAATGCTCGGTCAACTCGGCGACACTCCAGGGGGTGTCACGGAACACCTCGTGGACTTCGCCCGGATGGGTCCACAGGGCCGTCTTGCGGCCGTTGAACGTGAGGCACTGGCCGTTGAAGCGGGCCGCGGCATCGCTTGCCAGCCAGACCATGCCCTGCGCGACCTCGGTCGGCGACCCGAAGCCGAGCGCGGCCGGTGTCGGCGCGGGCTCGCCCTGCGCCGCGGCAGCTTTCGCGGCACGATCGAACACGACCTCGGTCATGTCGGTTGCGGCGATCGGCCAGAAGGCATTGCTGCGAATGCCGTAGCGGGTGAGTTCGAGCACCCAGGTCCGCAGCAGCCCCATCATGCCGGCCTTGGCCGCGGCGTAGTTGCTCTGGCCGAAGCCACCGCAGAGCCCCGAGTTCGAGACCACGTTGATGATATGGCCGCCGCCCTGCTCGCGCATGGCGAGCGCGGCATGCTTGCCGCAGGCCCAGCTGCCGCGCAGGTGCACGGCGATGACCTCGTCGAACTCGTCCTCGGTCATCTTGAACAGCGTCCGGTCACGTACCACGCCGGCATTGTTCACGAGCACGTCGATACCGCCGAACGCATCGACGCAGGCGGCCACGAGCCGTTCGCAGACCGCGCCTTCGGCGACCGACCCGCACACGCTCACGACACGCTCGCCTGGGCAAGTTCAATCTCATCTTTGGTTCTCGCTTGATGAAAGACGTGGTAACGGGCGAAATAGAAGCCTGGTTACACT
>JAPOKK010000015.1 GCA_029977665.1 Pseudomonadota bacterium
CGCACCGCCAGGCTGGCGCGCCAGCAGCGCATTCCAGGCTCCGGCATCGATTTCCCATACCGCACGCACGCTCGGCGCGGAACTCGCGCTGCTCGGTGTCGATTACGGCTTCGACGTCGGCGCGACGACGTGGAGCTGGTGGTGGGGCGAGCGAGTCCTGGCCGATCTGCCGTGCCCGGCACTCGACGGGCTGCACCAGTTACGCAACGCGGCGGGCGTGCTCGCGGTCGTCGCGCTGTTGCAGGACGCGTTGCCGGTTGCCGAGGCCGTGATCCGCGAGGCCCTCGAAGGCATCGTACTGGCGGGGCGGTTTCACCGCGTCGCAGGGCGTTTCGAATACGTCATGGATGTCGCGCACAACCCGCAGGCGGCGGAGATTTTCACCGCCACGCTGGCCGGGATGCCGTCCGCGGGGCGTACACACGCCATCGTCGGCATGCTGCGCACGAAGAAGCACCGCGAGTTCCTGCGCCCCCTGCTGCCGCTGGTCGACGCCTGGCATTTTGCCGATCTACCCGGCAGCAACGGCGCACCGGCGGCCGATCTCGCGCGTAGCCTGCACGAACTCGACCCGCGCACCCGCCCGGCCCGCCACGAGAGCGTCGCACGTGCGCATGCCGAGGTTGTCGCGTCGGCGGCGCCCGGCGACCGGGTGCTCGTGCTCGGGTCCTTCCTCACCGTGGGCGCCATGCTGCGCCTGTTCGCGGCCGAGCGTGACGCGGAGCGATGATGGACCGTCAGCTCAAGCAGCGCGTCGTCGGCGCCGCGGTACTGGTCGTCCTCGGCGTCATCTTCATCCCGATTTTCCTCGACAACGACGCGTTGGAGACACGCATTCCCGAAGTGGCCGAGCTGCCGCCGGCACCCGAGGCACCCTACGAATCGCACGTCGAACCCATCGACGAGGACGACATGCTCGCGCTCGAGCGCGCGATGGAGGAACCCGTTGCGCCGCCGCTCGAGCCGATGCCCGGGCCTATACCTGGGTCGATAGCTGGGCCGGCGCACGAGGACGCCGGGTCCGCGGCGGCACCGGCAGGGCAGGAGGATGCGGCCGTGGCGCAGTCCGCGCACGCCGACCCGGCCGGGTCCGCAGCGAGTGCCGCCGAACCGGTCGCGGCCACCGCCGGGTCCGCGGCGGCAGCCGAAGACCCGGTGGCCGGCGCCGGCTGGAGCGTGCAGCTCGGCAGCTTTGCCGAGCAGGACAACGCCAGCCGTCTCGTCGCGCGGCTGAAGGAGGCGCGGCTGCCGGGCTACGTCGAACGCAGCAGCGAGAACGGGGCGAGCATCTGGAAGGTGCGCGTGGGGCCGGTCATCGCGCGCGACGAGGCCGAGAAGCTGCGCGCGCGCCTGGCACGCGACTTTGGTCTCGAAGGCCTGCTGCTGCGCTATCCCTGAGCCGGGCCGGCCGGCGCGCGGCTGTGCTGGGACGGCAGCTTTGCTAAACTCGCCTCCCACCCCTGGACCGGCCTCGCTATGAACTGGGCGGACATCGCGATCCTCGCCACCCTCCTGATTTCGGTCGTCGTGAGCATCCTGCGCGGCTTCGTCAAGGAGGTGCTCTCGCTGGTCGCCTGGGTGGCGGCTTTCTGGGTCGCGGCGACGTTCGCTGCACCCGCGAGCGGTCTGCTCGAACCCTACATCCAGATTCCCACCGCGCGCGTCGTGCTGGCCTTCGTCGCCGTGCTGCTCGCGACGCTCATCGCGGCCGGCCTGGTCAATTACCTCATCGGCAAGCTCGTCGAAGGCACGGGCCTGAGCGGTACCGATCGCCTGCTCGGCGCGGTATTCGGCTTCGCGCGCGGCGCCGCGGTGGTCTCGATCGTGGTCCTGCTCGGCGGCCTGACGACGCTGCCGGCTGAACCCTGGTGGCGCGAAGCGCGCACCATCGCGCCCTTCGAAGCCGTCGCCATCCATGTACTCGACTGGCTGCCGCCGGATCTTGCCCGCAACTTCAGCTTTTAAGGACGGTTAATTCGACGTGTGCGGAATCATCGGTATCGTCGCCCGCTCGGCGGTCAATCAGATGCTCTACGACGGTCTCACCGTTCTGCAGCACCGTGGCCAGGATGCTGCCGGTATCGCGACCTACGACGACGGGCGTCTCAACCTGCGCAAGTCGAACGGGCTCGTGCGCGACGTGTTCCACACCCGCCACATGCTCAACCTGCGTGGGCGCATGGGCATCGGGCACGTGCGCTATCCCACCGCCGGCGTTTCCTCCAACGCCGAGGCGCAGCCGTTCTACGTCAACTCCCCCTACGGCATCACGCTCGCGCACAACGGCAACCTGACCAACTCCGAACGGCTCAAGCAGGAGCTGTTCGAGGACGAACTCCGGCACATCAACACCGAGTCCGATTCCGAAGTGCTGCTGAACGTGTTCGCCCGCGAATTGCAGCGGCTCGGCAAGCTGCGTATCGACGCCGAGGACATCTTTGCCGCGGTGGCGCGCGTGCACGAGCGCTGCCGGGGCGCCTACGCGGTCGTGGCGATGATCACGGGCGTCGGTATCGTCGCGTTCCGTGACCCCTACGGCATCCGCCCGATCGTGTTCGGGCGCCGCGAGACCGCCGATGGCGACGAGTACATGGTCGCCTCGGAGTCGGTCGCGGTCGACGCGCTCGGCTTCGAACTGATGCGCGACATCGCGCCCGGTGAGGTCATCTTCATTTCCAAGCATGGCGAACTCAGCACGCGCGAATGCGCGCCGGTGCGCCGCCACGCGCCGTGCATCTTCGAACACGTCTATTTCGCGCGCCCGGACTCCATCATCGACGGCATCTCCGTGCACAAGGCGCGCATGCGCATGGGCGAGGCGCTGGCCGAGAAGATCGCACGCGAGTGGCACGGGCACGACATCGACGTCGTCATCCCGATCCCCGACACCGCGCGGACCGCGGCGCTCGAACTCGCGCACACGCTGGACGTGAAATACCGCGAAGGCTTCATCAAGAATCGCTACATCCCGCGCACCTTCATCATGCCGGGGCAGGCCCTGCGGCGAAAATCCGTGCGCCAGAAACTCAACGCCATCGAACTCGAGTTCGAGGGTAAGAACGTGCTGCTGGTCGACGACTCCATCGTACGCGGCACGACGTCCGGCCAGATCATCGAGATGGCGCGCGAAGCCGGTGCACGTAAAGTCTACTTCGCTTCGGCGGCGCCACCGGTGCGCTATCCGAATGTCTACGGCATCGACATGCCGACCAGCGACGAACTCATCGCGCACAATCGCGACGAGGCCGAGATTGCGCGCCTGATCGGTGCCGACGGGCTCATTTTCCAGGACCTCGACGCGCTGGCCGACGCCGCCCGTCACGGCAACCCGGCGATCGAGGAGTTCGAAGAGTCGTGTTTCACCGGCAAGTACGTCACCGGCGACGTCAGCGCGGGTTATCTCGACCGTGTCAGCCGGCTGCGGAACGACGAGGCCAAGGCCGCACGCGAGGACGGCGGGGACTCGCTGCGCGATCTGTTCGCCGCGAACAGCGCTTCCGGCGACGCATGAGGCGCCACGCGCCACGTCATTGACAGCAGCGCCGCGCCGCGCTTAATGTGCGCGCCTCATTCGCGCCGATTTGAAATCAGCTTGCGGGCGCGCCGGGGACTCGATGACGAGACCGCCGGAGAAACTGCTAAAGCGATGCAGACCTGTCCCGGGTCGTGTTGCCATGGCAGGTTTCCCCGCCTGCCGTCCGCGCGGCGGCTCCCCGCCCCCCGCTTGCTGACCACCTCGCCGCTCACCATACCTTCGCAAGCCCTTCGGGAGAGCAGCCATGAACGATCACGACAGCGCCGGCCTTGCCACGATCGCCTGCCGCAGCGGGCAGTACCGTGGCGCGGAGATGGAACACAGCGAAGCGTTGTACCTGACTTCGAGCTTCTGTTTCGAGTCCGCGGCGCAGGCCGCCGCGCGCTTCGCCGGCGACGAGCCGGGCAACGTCTACAGCCGCTTCACCAATCCGACCGTGCGCGGCTTCGAGCAACGCCTCGCCGCGCTCGAGGGCGGCGAACGCGCGATCGCGACGGCTTCCGGCATGAGCGCCATCCTGAGCCTGGTCATGTCGCTGCTCTCGGCCGGCGATCACGTGGTCGCCTCGCGCAGCATCTTCGGCACGTCGGTTTCTCTGTTCCGTAACATCCTGCCGCGCTTCGGCATCACCAGCACGCTGGTCGACATGACCGATGCCGACGCCTGGCGCGGTGCGATGACACCGGCGACCAAAATGATTTTTCTCGAGACGCCATCCAATCCGCTGACGGAGATCGCCGATCTCGCGATGCTCGCCGGCCTCGCGCGCGAGAGCGGCGCCTGGTTGGTCGTCGACAACTGTTTCTGTACCCCGGCGCTGCAACGCCCGCTCGCGCTCGGCGCCGATCTCGTCATCCACTCGGCGACGAAGTTCCTCGACGGCCAGGGCCGTTGCCTGGGTGGCGCGGTGGTCGGCCCCGCCGAGATCATCGATGGCAAGGTATTCCCCTTCCTGCGCAGCGCGGGCCCGAGCATGAGCGCATTCAACGCCTGGGTGTTTCTGAAGGGGCTGGAGACGTTGCCGCTGCGCATGGAGCGCCACAGCCAAAGTGCGCTCGCGGTGGCGCGCTGGCTGGAGGCGCAGCCGCAGGTGCGTCGCGTGTACTACCCGGGCCTCGAATCCCATCCGCAGCATGCGCTCGCGGCGCGCCAGCAGCGCGGCTTCGGCGGCATCGTCAGCTTCGAGCTGGCCGACCGACGCCGTGCCTGGCACGTCGTCGACCACCTGCGCCATTTTTCCATCACGGCCAATCTCGGCGATACCAAGAGCATCGTCACGCACCCGGCGACGACCACGCACGGCCGGCTCAGCCAGGCCGAGCGTGACGAGATGGGCGTCGGGGAGGGCCTGCTCAGGCTCTCGATCGGCCTCGAGGACGTGGAGGACCTCGTCGCCGATCTCGGGCAGGCCCTGAGTGGTATCGGCTGACCCCGTCCCGTGGCCCCGATTGGCGTGCGCACGGCGGCCGTGTAGAGTACGCGACCGTCGCACGCCGCGGCGGTCGTTCCCCCCCATCCTCGCCCACCGAAAGCGCCTGATACCGAGAGCGCGTGATTTACGGCTCGGCCGGCAACCGGAGAGCGTTATGAAATCTCTGAACCAGTCATGACCCGGCATCTTGCGTCCACGCTGTCCGATTTCCGCGTTGCGAATCGTCGCAACAGCCGGCTGTTACCTGCGATTCGCGCCTTGAACTCGAACGGCGCCGACACAATCTGCGCGGCCCAGACCCACTCGGAGATTCCTTCTCGTGCCTGGTAGAAATTTCCTGTTCGTCCCCGGACCCACCAACATTCCGGAGCGCATTCGTCGCGCCATGGACGTGCCGCTCGAGGACCATCGCGCGGGCGACTTTCCCGCTTTCGTGCTGCCGCTGCTCGAAGACCTGAAGAAAATCTTCCAGACGCGTGACGGCCACGTGTTCATCTTCGCCGCGTCGGGGACCGGCGGCTGGGAAGCGGCCATCACCAACACGCTGTCGCCCGGCGATAAAGTGTTGCAGGCGCGCTTCGGCCAGTTCAGTCATCTGTGGGCCGAGCTCTGCCGGCGCCTCGGCATGCAGGTCGAGCTGGTCGAGACGCCGTGGGGCGAAGGCGTGCCGCTCGATCGCTACGCCGAGATCCTGGCGGCCGACAGCGCGCATGCGATCAAGATGGTGCTGGTCACGCACAACGAAACAGCGACCGGCGTGACCAGCGACCTCGCCGGCGTGCGGCGGGTGCTGGACGATCTCGGCCACCCGGCGTTGCTTGCCGTGGACGGCGTCAGCGCCATCGGCAGCATCGATTTCCGCATGGACGAGTGGGGCGTCGATCTCGCCGTCAGCGGCTCGCAGAAGGGCCTCATGCTGCCCACAGGGCTGGGCCTCGTCGGCGCCAGCCGCAAGGCGCTGGACGCGACGCAGCGCGCACGCTGCCCGCGCAGCTATTTCGATTTTGGTGACATGCTGCGCATGAATGCGGACGGCTGGTTTCCCTACACGCCGGCGGTGACCCTGCTGCACGGCCTGCGCGCGTCGATCGACATGCTGCTCGAAGAGGGTCTACCGCAGGTGTTCGCACGCCACGCGCGCTATGCCGAGGCCGTGCGCAAGGCCGTCGCGGCCTGGGCACTCGAACTCTGCGCGCGCGATCCGAAATGGTACTCGAACACCGTCAGCGCCGTTGTCGTGCCGCAGGGGATCGATGCAGGTGCCGTGGTCGGTAACGCCTACCGACGCTACAACCTCTCGCTCGGCGGCGGTCTCGGCGAAGTCGCCGGCAAGGTCTTCCGTATCGGGCACTTGGGCGATCTCAACGAACTGATGATCCTGAGCGCGCTCGCTGGTACCGAAATGGCCCTGCGTGACAGCGGTATCGGGGTCGAGCCGGGCAGCGGTGTCGGCGCGGCGTCGGAATTCCTGCGCGAGACCTGCACGGCGTGAAACGGCCGCGCGTGCAGCTCACGCGGCGCTGGCCGGCAGAGGTCGAAGCGGCGCTGGCCGAGCGCTACGAACTGGTCACCAACGCCAGCGACGAGCCGCTCTCGCCGAGCGCGCTCACGGCCGCGCTCGATACGGCCGACGCGGTCTGCCCGACCGTGACGGATGCCCTCACGGCAGCGGTCATCGGGGCGGCCAGCCCGCGTGCGCGCTTTCTCGGCAACTTCGGTGTCGGTTTCAATCACATCGATCTCGACGCCGCGCGGGCGGCCGGCCTGACGGTCAGCAACACGCCCGACGTGCTCACCGATTGCACGGCCGATCTCGCGATGATGCTGATCCTGATGGTGGCGCGCCGTGCCGGCGAGGGCGAGCGCCTGGTGCGCGCCGATGGCTGGACCGGGTGGTGTCCGACGCAGCTGCTCGGCCGTCGTGTCAGCGGCAAGACCCTGGGCCTCGTCGGCTTCGGGCGCATCGCGCGTGCCGTTGCGCGCCGGGCACGTTTCGGTTTCGACATGCGCGTGCTGTATTACAACCCCAGCGCGGTGCCGGACGCGGTCGTCCACGCGCTCGACGTCGAGCCATGCGCCAGCGTCGAGGAGGTCTTGGAACGTGCCGACTTCGTTTCGCTGCATTGTCCGGGCGGCGCCGCGACGCGGCATCTCATCGACGCCGATCGCCTCGCCCTGATCGGCCGTGACGGTTACCTGGTCAACACCGCGCGCGGCGACGTGGTCGACCAGGAGGCGCTGATTGCCGCGCTCGCGAGCGACACGATCGCGGGTGCCGGCCTCGATGTCTACGCTGCCGAGCCGCTTGTGCCCGATGCGCTCAAAACCATGGACAACGTAGTGTTATTGCCGCATCTCGGCAGCGCGAGCGAACAGACGCGTGTCGCCATGGGGCGCCGCGTGATGGCCAACCTCGACGACTTCTTCGCCGGCCGCGTGGTTCGCGATCGCATCGTCTGACGTTTGTCGCGAGCGCGACCATACGCAGGCGATCTTTGACGTCGCTTCGTGGCAGAATGACCGCCTTCGTTCCATCACATCCTGCGGAGGTTAACGTGACGATCAAAGTTGGCGACAACATGCCGGAAGGCGCATTTGCCGTGATGACGGCCGACGGTCCGGGCAAGATCACCACCGACGAGCTGTTCAAGGGCAAGAAGGTCGTGATCTTCTCCGTGCCGGGTGCCTTCACGCCCGCGTGCTCGGCCAAGCACCTGCCGGGCTACATCCAGAACGCCGATGCGCTGAAGGGCAAGGGCGTCGATACCATTGCCTGCCTGTCCGTCAACGACGTGTTCGTGATGGATGCCTGGAGCAAGGACCAGGGCGCCGCCGGCAAGGTCACGCTGCTCGCCGACGGCAATGCCGACTACGTCAAGGCGCTGGGCCTGTCGCTCGACGCGTCGGGCTTTGGCATGGGCACGCGCGGCGAGCGTTTCGCGATCGTCGTCGAGGATGGCAAGGTGACCCAGCTGCACCGCGAAGCGGCGCCGTCCGAGGTCAAGGCGAGCGCGGCCGAGAACCTGCTCGCGAACCTGTGACGGTGACGACGCTGGCACGGCGAGACCGTGCCAGCGTCGGCGACGCGTGAGCATGGACGAGCGGCAGCCCGGGTCTCCGCGGCATCTCTCGGCGGACGAATTCCGCCGTGCCGGTTACGCGGTCATCGACTGGCTCGCCGACTACCACGAGCGGGTCGCCGACCTGCCCGTCATGCCACGGGTCGCGCCGGGCGACGTCCGCGCCGCACTGCCGCCGGCGCCACCGGTGACGGGCGAATCCTTCGCGGCGATTCTCGCCGACGTCGAGCGGCTGATCGTGCCGGGCCTGATGCACTGGCAGTCGCCGAATTTCTTCGGCTACTTCCCGGCCAATACCTCGCCGCCGTCGATCCTGGGTGACCTCGTGAGCGCCGGCCTCGGTGTGCAGGGCATGCTGTGGCAGACGAGTCCCTCCTGCACCGAGCTCGAGACCCACGTGCTCGACTGGCTGGCCGACATGCTCGGCTTGCCGGCGCGTTTCAAGTCGCATGGGCGCGGCGGCGGCGTCATCCAGGACTCGGCATCGAGCGCCACGCTGTGCGCGCTGCTCGCCGCACGCGAGCGGGCCAGCGGTTACCACGCGCGCGAGCAGGGCAATCCCGGCGACCTCGTTGCCTATTGCTCGAGCGAGACGCACTCCTCGCTGGAGAAGGCCATGAGCATCGCCGGCCTCGGCCGTGCCCGCCTGCGCAAGGTCGCGACCGACGCGCGCCGGGCCATGGACGTCGATGCGCTCGAGGAGGCGATGCGCGCGGACGCCGCGCGCGGCTTGCGGCCGTTCTTCGTCTGCGCCACCGTCGGTACCACGTCCACCCTGGCCGTCGACCCGGTCGGCGCCATCGGCCGTGTTGCCGCCGCTCACGGTGCGTGGTTGCACGTCGACGCCGCCATGGCCGGGTCGGCGGCGCTGTGCCCGGAATTCCGCTATCTCAACGACGGGCTCGAACGCGCCGATTCGTACTGCTTCAACCCGCACAAGTGGCTGCTGACGAATTTCGATTGCGATTGCTTCTACGTCGCCGATCGCGAGCCGCTCCTCGCCGCCTTGACGGTCCTGCCCGAGTACCTGCGCAACGCGGCCAGCGAGACGGGCGAGGCGATCGACTACCGCGACTGGCAGATCCCGTTGGGGCGGCGCTTCCGCGCGCTCAAGCTGTGGTTCGTGATCCGCAGCTACGGTGTCCGCGCGCTGCAGGATTTCGTGCGGCACCATGTCGCCCTGGCGAGCGAACTCGAAAGCTGGATCGCGGCCGACGATCGCTTCGAGCTGGTCGTGCCACGTTCGCTCAACCTGGTGTGTTTCGCACGTCGCGCCGCCGGCGCCGATGACCGCGCGCTGCTCGACCGGCTCAATGCCGACGGTCACCTGTTCATGAGTCACACCGTCATCGATGGACGCTTCTGCCTGCGCCTGTGCGTGGGCCAGACGCATACTACCCGCGAGCACGTGGAGGCCGCCTGGCAGCGCATCCGGGCTGCCGGCGCGTCGCTACCGTGAAACGCTTCCGTTCCCCTGCGCATCGATCGAGGACCCGAGCCATGCGACTTTCGATGATTCTGTGGACTGCCCTGGCCATGCTGACCGCCGCGCACGCCGCCGCCGATGACGAAGGGCCGCACCGCAACCTGGTCAGCATTTCCGTCAGTGCGAGCGAGGAGGTCGACAGCGACCTGCTGGTGGTCAGGCTGTACGCGCACCACGAATCCTCGCGCCAGTCCGAGGCCGCGAGCCGCGTCAACGAGACCATGAGCTGGGCGCTCGGTGAGGCCCGGCAGGTCGATGCGGTCAAGGCGACGACGCTCGATTACCGTACCAACCCGGTCTACGAGGATCGGCGTATCCGTGCCTGGCGGGTGCAGCAGTCGCTGCGCCTCGAGAGCGGCGACCGCGCGGCGCTCACCCAGTTACTCGCCACGCTGCAGGAACGCCTGGCCATCGAGTCGCTCGGTCACGAGGTCTCGCCGGCCGTCCGCGAAGCCACCGAGGAACGGTTGATCGAGACCGCCATCGCACGCTTTCGCGAGCGCGCCGGGCGCGTGACGCGCGCTTTCGGCCGTGCCAGCTACGGCCTGGTCAACGTCAACGTCGGCAGCTCGGGCTACCAGCCGCGCCCACCGGTCGCCTACGACGGGCGCATGCTCGCGATGGAGGCCAAGGTCGCCGAGCCGAGCATCGAGCCCGGCCAGCAGACCATCACCGTCGACGTCAACGGCACCATCGAGCTGAGCGTCGACTGAGCCGCCGGGCGCCGCGGCGCCCGGCTCAGAACAAGCCCGTGATACGGCCCTGTTCGTCGACGTCGATACGCTCGGCGGCGGGCGCCTTGGGCAGGCCCGGCATGGTCATCATGTTGCCGGCCAGCGCGACGACGAAGCCGGCGCCGGCCGCCACGCGCACCTCGCTGATTTCGACGGTGTGGCCGCTCGGCGCGCCGCGCGCCGCCGGGTCGGTCGAGAACGACATCTGCGTCTTGGCGATGCACACCGGAAAGTCGGGGTAGGCGGCGCCGAGCTCGTCGATCTGCTGACGTACCTTGGACGGCGCACTGATGTCCGCCGCGCCGTAGATCTTCGTCGCGACGGCACGGATCTTGTCCCACAGCGGCAGGTCGTCGGCATACACGGTGCGATGCGGATTGGTGTTGCCGTCGACCACTTCGGCCACCGTGCGGGCGAGATCCTCCGCGCCCTTGCCGCCCTCGGCCCAGTGGCGTGCGACGACCGCACGACCGCCGAGCGCGGCGACTTTCTCGCTCAACAGGGCAACTTCGGCATCGGTGTCATGGGTGAAGTGGTTGATGCTGACCACGCAGGGCAGACCGTAGTGTTCGGCAATGTTATTCATGTGTCGCTCGAGGTTGACGCAGCCGGCGGCGAGGGCGTCGAGGTTCTCCTGGTTGAGATCGGCCACCGCGACACCGCCGTGGTACTTGAGCGCGCGAATGGTCGCGACCAGCACGACGGCGCGCGGCGCGAGGCCCGCCATGCGGCACTTGATGTCGATGAATTTCTCCGCGCCGAGATCGGCACCGAAGCCGGCCTCGGTGATGACGTAGTCGGCGAGCTTGAGCGCGGTACGGGTGGCGGTAACCGAGTTGCAGCCGTGCGCGATGTTGGCGAACGGGCCGCCGTGCACGAAGGCGATGTTGTTTTCCAGCGTCTGCACGAGGTTCGGGCTGATGGCGTCCTTGAGCAGCGCGGCCATGGCACCGTGCGCGCCGAGATCGGCCGCCGTTACCGGTTGGCGCCCGCTGCGGGTATAGCCGACGACGATGCGTCCGAGGCGCGCCTTCAGATCGCCGAGCGAGGTGGCGAGGCAGAATATCGCCATGACCTCGGAGGCGACGGTGATGTCGAAGCCGCCTTCGCGCGGGTAGCCGTTGGCGGTGCCGCCGAGCGCGAGCACGACCTGGCGCAGGGCGCGGTCGTTCATGTCGACGACGCGCTTGTAGGTGATCAGCCGGGGATCGATGTCGAGCGCGTTGCCATGGGTGATGTGGTTGTCCAGCATCGCCGCGAGCAGGTTGTGCGCGGCGCCGATGGCGTGGAAATCACCGGTGAAGTGCAGGTTGATGTCCTCCATCGGGACGACCTGCGCGTAGCCGCCGCCGGCGGCGCCGCCCTTGACGCCGAAGCAGGGGCCGAGCGAGGGCTCGCGCAGGCACATGATGGTGTTCAGGCCGAGCCGGTTCATGGCGTCGCCCAGGCCGACGGTGGTGGTCGTCTTGCCCTCGCCGGCGGGGGTCGGGCTGATCGCGGTGACCAGCACCAGCTTGCCGTCCTCGCGCGATTCGAGCTCGCGGATGTAGTCGAGCGAGAGCTTGGCCTTGTAGTGCCCGTAGGGCACGAGATGCTCCGGCGGAATGGCGAGGCGTTCGCCGACCAGCGGAACTATGGGTTGCATCTGTGCCGCCTGCGCGATCTCGATGTCGGACATGGGGTATCCTCTCGTTGCAGCCTGAAATCCGGCGAGGCCCGCGGTGGCGGGCGCGCAGCCGCGCGCACCGGCTCGGGGAACGTTCTGCGCGAGCACGGGCTTGCCCGTGGGCCTGACGCCTGGCGTGGGACGGCTCGTGCAGAGCTTCCGATAGCGCTTCGCCATGCCGGCGCCTCGTACCGGCGGCAGATTCTAGCAGGCTGCGGCATGACCACCGAGGAGACCGCCCGCAGCCCGCGTGTCCGTTGAAGGCGCTTTCGTTGCGCCTCGCGGCAGACGACCGACGCCCGCGCGATGCTGTCGCCGACCACGTATGACCGCCCGTCCGTGTCGAGCCTGCTGACCCGCCTGCGCGAACGCGTCGAGAGCTGGCGCCTGGGCCTGGCTGCGGGGCGTTCGGACGGGATCCTCGCCCTCCTCGGCCTGGCCAGCGGCCTCGCCGCCGGCGGCATCATCGTCGGCTTCCGCTACACCGTCAGCGGGGTGCAGCAGCTCTACATGACGGGCTTGCCGCCGGAAGCCTTCGAGTGGGTCGAAACCTCGCTGCGCGTCGCCCTGCCGACTGTCGGTGGCCTCGTCCTGGGTATCTGCTACGCGCTGCTCGCAGAGCGCTACCGCACGGTCGGCGTCGTGCACGTGCTCGAGCGTCTGCACTACCACCAGGGTTACATGCCCTGGCGCAACCTGCTGGTGCAGTTCTTCGGTGGCGCCCTCGCGCTCGCCTCGGGCCAGTCGGTCGGCCGCGAAGCGCCCAGCGTGCATCTCGGTGCCGCGGTCGCGAGCCTCATGGGGCGGCGCCTGCTGCTGCCGAACAACGCCCTGCGCACGCTGGTTGCGTGCGGCGCGGCGGCCGCGATCGCGGCGTCGTTCAATACGCCGCTGGCCGGCGTCGTGTTCGCGATGGAAGTCATCATGGCCGAGTACACGATTGCCGGTTTCGTCCCGGTGATCCTCGCCGCGGTCGCGGCGACCGCCATCACGCGGGCCGTCTACGGCGACGACACCGCGTTCCTGGTTCCGCTGCTTGGCCTCGCTTCCTTGTGGGAACTCGTCTGGATCGTGTTCATGGGCGTCCTGGTCGGCATTGCCGCGGCCGGTTTCGTCGCCAGCATCCGCGGGCTCGGGCGCGTCGGCGACCGCATCCCGGTGGCGCTGCGCTTTACGCTGGTCGGGCTCGCGGTCGGCCTGGTCGGGGTCGCCGTGCCGCAGGTGCTCGGTCTCGGCTACGACACCGTCAGCGCGACCCTTGCCGGGCAACTCGGCCTGTTCACGATGGCCGGCATCTTCCTCGCCAAGTTCGGCGCGAGTGCGCTGTGTATCGCCGCGCGCATGCCGGGCGGGCTGATCGGGCCCACGGTGGTGCTCGGCAGCCTGGCCGGGGGTTCTTTCGCCGCTCTCGTCGAACCCTTGCCCGGGATTTCCTCGGCCGGTGCGATGTACGCGATGCTCGGCATGGCGGCGATGATGGGGGCCGTGTTGCAGGCGCCGCTCGCGGCGCTGCTTGCGCTGCTCGAAATGACCGGCAACCCGCACATCATCATGCCGGCGATGCTCGCGGTGGTGAGCGCGTCGCTGACCGCGCGTATCGGCTTCGGACAGGAATCGGTGTTCACCCTGATGCTGCGCGACGCCGGACTCGACTATCGCCACGATGCGCTATCCCAGGGCCTGCGCCGGGTCGGCGTGGCGGCGGTGATGAATCGCAGTTTCGAACGGGCCGCGCGCCAGCTCGCGCGCGGCGAGGCGATCGCGCTGCTCCAGCGCGGCCCGCAGTGGCTCATCGTCGAGCAGAGCGAGGGCCGGTCATTGCTGCTGCGCGCCGCGGAGCTCGCCCGCTTCCTCGAGGCCGACGAGGCGAGCGTCGAGGGCAGCGACGCGGTGGACGAGGTGATCGATCTCGTCGCGATGCCGGCCGAGCGTCTCGAGCTGTACCCGGTGCACCTGCAGGCGACGCTGCACGAGGCGCGCGAGATCATGAACCGGGAGGGTGTCGACGCCCTGTACGTGCGTCGCCAGCAGGCGCCGATGACCTTCCGTACCTTCGGCGTCGTGCTGCGCGACGACGTCGAAGCGGGCTACGCGCTGCGCGTGTGAGAGTCCCGCGGCGGCGCTCGCGCCATTGAGAAACAGGGGGCGTTCTGGTAGCTTCTCGCACGCTCGAACGATGCGTTCTTCTCCGCGTCGACCAGGCTCACTTCCACCTAAAATCAGACACTTAGACTGGATGACGCGTTATATCTTCGTAACCGGCGGCGTCGTTTCCTCGTTGGGCAAGGGCATCGCGGCCGCGTCTCTCGGCGCGATCCTCGAGGCGCGCGGGCTCGACATCTCGATGGTCAAGCTCGACCCTTACATCAACGTCGATCCGGGCACGATGAGCCCGTTCCAGCACGGCGAGGTGTTCGTCACCGACGACGGCGCCGAGACCGATCTCGTCCTCGGCCACTACGAGCGCTTCGTGCGTTGCCGCACCTCGCGCAACAGCAACTACACGACCGGCCGCATCTACGCCAACGTCATCCGCAAGGAGCGCCAGGGCGAGTACCTCGGCGCCACGGTGCATGTCATTCCGCACATCACCGACGAGATCATCCGCTGCATCAAGCACGGTGCGGGCGACGCCGAGATCGCGATGATCGAGATCGGCGGCACCGTCGGCGACATCGAGTCGCTGCCCTTCCTCGAAGCGATTCGCCAGATGCGCGTCGAGCTCGGCGCCCAGCACACGCTGTTCATCCACCTGACGCTCGTGCCCTTCATCGGCTCCGCGGGCGAGATGAAAACCAAGCCGACCCAGCACTCGGTCAAGGAGCTGCGCTCGATCGGTATCCAGCCCGACATCCTGCTGTGCCGTGCCGACCGCGCGATACCGCCCTCGGAGCGGCGCAAGATCGCCTTGTTCACGAACGTCGAGGAACGCGCCGTGATCACCGCGCGCGATGCCGACACCATCTACAAGATTCCGATGATGTTGCACGAGGAGGGGCTCGACGACATCGTCGTGGAGAAGCTCGGCCTCGAGCTGCCGCCGGCACGGCTCGACCAGTGGTACGGAGTGGTAGAGGGCCTCGAGCATCCCGACCACGCGGTGGACATGGCCATGGTCGGCAAGTACGTCGACCTGACGGAATCCTACAAGTCGCTGTCGGAGGCGCTGATCCACGCCGGCATCCACACGCGCACGCGCGTGAACATCCACTACGTCGATTCCGAGCGCCTCGAGACCGACGGTGTCGATGCGCTGAAGGCCATGGATGCGATCCTCGTGCCGGGTGGCTTCGGCGAGCGCGGCATCGAAGGCAAGGTGCTCGCCGTGCAGTACGCGCGGGAGAACGGCGTGCCTTATCTCGGCATCTGTCTCGGCATGCAGGCGGCGGTGATCGAGTTTGCACGCAACCGGGCGAATCTCGCCGGCGCGCACAGCACCGAGTTCGATCCGGACACGCGCTATCCCGTGATCGCGCTCATCACCGAGTGGAAGACGGCCGACGGCTCGATCGAAATCCGCAACGCCGACAGCGAAGTGGGCGGGACCATGCGGCTCGGCGGTCAGCCCTGCAAGCTCGCGCCCGACAGCTTCGTGGCCCGCGCCTACGGCACCGACCTCATCACCGAGCGGCACCGTCATCGCTACGAGTTCAACAACACCTTCATGATGGAACTCGAGGCCGCGGGCCTGCGCATCGCCGGGCGTTCGATCGACGGCAATCTCGTCGAGATCATCGAGATCCCGACCCATCCGTGGTTCGTCGGCTGCCAGTTCCACCCCGAGTTCACCTCGACGCCGCGTGACGGCCACCCCCTGTTCACCGCGTTTCTGCGCGCGGCACTGACGCACCAGGCCAAGAGCGCTGCCGGGGTTCCTGATGCGGTTGTGTGACTTCGAGGTCGGTCCCAGCCAGCCTCTGTTCCTCATCGCCGGTCCCTGCGTCATCGAGAGCGAGAAGCTCGTCCTCGACACGGCCGAAGCGCTCAAGCGCATCACCGCCACGCTCGGCATGCCGTTCGTCTTCAAGTCGTCGTTCGACAAGGCCAACCGCAGCTCGCACACGAGTTTTCGCGGGCCCGGCCTCGAGGCGGGTCTGCGCATCCTCGAGCGCGTGCGCAGCGAACTCGGCGTCCCCGTGTTGACCGACGTGCACGAGGACACCCCGCTCAATGAAGTGGCCGCGGTGGTCGACGTTCTGCAGACGCCGGCGTTCCTCTGCCGGCAGACCAACTTCATCCAGAACGTGGCACGCCAGGGCAAGCCGGTGAACATCAAGAAAGCGCAGTTCCTCGCGCCCTGGGACATGGGCAACGTGGTCGAGAAGGCGCGTGCGACCGGCAACGAACAAATCATGGTGTGCGAGCGGGGCACGAGCTTCGGCTACAACTATCTCGTCTCCGACATGCGCGCGCTCGTCGTGATGCGCGAGACGGGCTGCCCGGTGGTGTTCGACGCGACCCACTCCGTGCAGCTGCCGGGTGGCCAGGGCACGTCGTCGGGCGGCCAGCGCGAATTCGTCGCGCCGCTGGCGCGCGCCGCGGTCGCCGTCGGCATCGCCGGCTTGTTCATGGAAACGCACCCCGATCCGGCAAAGGCCCTGAGCGACGGCCCCAATTCGTGGCCACTGGCCGAGATGCCAGCGCTGCTCGAGACGCTGGCCGCGCTCGATGATGTCGCCAAGCGCTGAGACCGGCGCTGCGCCATGAGACAGCACGCCCGCCAGCCCGACGCGCGCGGTTCTCGGCGTGCACGCGGCGGCGCGGCGTCCCCTGCGGCGCTTCTCCCTCCCGATTTCCGAAACAGAGACGGACAGCCATGACAGCAATCAGCTCCATCAAGGCGCTCGAGATCATCGACTCGCGCGGCAATCCCACGGTGCGCGCCGAAGTGCGTACGAGTAGCGGCGCGAGCGGTGCGGCCGCGGTACCGTCGGGCGCTTCGACCGGCGAGCGCGAGGCCCTGGAATTGCGCGACGGCGACAAGGCGCGCTACCTCGGCAAGGGCGTGACCAAGGCGGTTGCCAACGTCGATGGTCCCATCGCCGACGCCCTGCGTGGTTTCGACGTCACCGACCAGGCCGGGCTCGACCGCGTGATGCTGGAGCTCGACGGTACGCCCAACAAGGGCAAGCTCGGTGCCAATGCGATGCTCGCGGTGTCGATGGCTGCGGCGCACGCCGCCGCCGCGGTCAAGGGCAAGCCGCTGTTCGAGTCGCTCGCCACGCGCGACGAGTACATCCTGCCGGTGCCGATGATGAACGTCATCAACGGCGGTGCCCACGCCAACAACAACGTCGACCTGCAGGAGTTCATGATCCTGCCCGTCGGTGCACCGAGCTTCCGCGAGGCCCTGCGCTACGGCGCCGAGGTCTTCCACGCGCTGAAGGCCTTGCTGAACGCCGACGGTGCGAGCACCGCGGTCGGTGACGAGGGCGGCTTCGCGCCCGACCTGCCCTCGAACGAAGCCGCACTCGAACTCATCGCGCGGGCCATCGACAGCGCGGGTTACCGCCTCGGTGAGGACATCCTGCTCGGTCTCGACGTTGCCAGCTCGGAGTTCTACGAGGACGGCGCCTACGTGCTCGCCTCCGAGAACCGCCGACTCGATTCGGCCGGGATGGCCGACATGCTGGCTGAATGGACCACGCGCTACCCGATCATCACCATCGAGGACGGCATGGACCAGAACGACTGGGCCGGCTGGCAGGGCCTGACGGCCAAGATCGGCGAGCGCGTGCAACTCGTCGGCGACGACCTGTTCGTCACCGACGCGGCAACCCTGCAGCGCGGCATCGACCAGAAGGTCGCCAATTCGATCCTCATCAAGGTGAACCAGATCGGCACCCTGACCGAAACCTTCGAAGCCATCACCCTGGCCCGCGCGGCCGACTACACCGCCGTCGTCTCGCACCGCTCCGGCGAGACCGAGGACGCCACCATCGCCGATATCGCCTGCGCCTACTCGACCGGCCAGATCAAGACCGGCTCGATGTCGCGCTCGGATCGCATCGCCAAGTACAATCGCCTGCTCGTCATCGAGCAGCTGCTCGGCGAGCGCGCCGTGTATCCTGGCATGCGCGCCTTCTACAACCTCGGGCGCTGAGCGCCGGGCGGCGGCGCACGGCGACCGTGAGCACGAGGTTCCCGTGGGGTGCGCGCGGCCACGGCAAGCCCGGCGCCGTCGGGGTGGCCTGAGTGCGTGTCGTCATCGCGCTGCTGGTGCTGGTCACGCTCTACCTGCAATACCAGTTGTGGTTCGAGCGTGGCGGCATCCCCGAGGTGCGCAAGCTCGAACAGGCACTCGCCGAGCAGCGCGCGGAGATACAACGCCTGCGTGAACGCAACCAGGCGCTGGCCGCCGAGGTGGTCGATCTGAAGCAGGGCCTGGAAGCGATCGAAGAGCGCGCACGCAGTGAAATGGGGATGATCAAAGAGGGCGAGGTGTTCTTCCGCATGACGCGCCCCGATGGCGCCCCCGAACCAGGCCGCGACGAGGAACGGGAATGAGCAGAACCGGTGATGCGCGTGTCTTCGCCATCGTGCCGGCGGCGGGCAGCGGCCGGCGCATGGGCGCGGAGGTGCCCAAGCAGTACCTAGAGCTCGCCGGGCGCACGGTCATCGAGCACACCCTGGCGCGCATCGCAGGGCATGCCGCGGTGGTCCGCGTCGCCATCGCGATCGCCGCCGACGACGCGCGCTTCGCTGCCCTCGCGCCGCAGCTGCCGGACGCCTGCCGCGTGGTCACCGGCGGCGCCGAGCGCTGCCACTCCGTGCTTGCCGGCCTCGATGCGCTGGCTGACGAGGCCACGGACGATGACTGGGCTCTTGTGCACGACGCTGCACGGCCGTGCGTGCGCAGCACGGATATCGACACGATGATCGAAGCGCTCGCTGGTCACGCCGTCGGCGGCATCCTCGCGGCCCCGGTGCGCGATACGCTCAAGCGCTGCGACGCCGACGGCAACATCGAGGCGACCGTCGACCGCAACGCGCTATGGCATGCGCTGACACCGCAGATGTTCCGTTTCGGCGCGTTGCGGCGGGCGCTGCGTGCGGCGCTCGATGCCGGCGAGCTGGTCACGGACGAGGCGCAGGCGATCGAGCGTAGCGGGCTCGTGCCGCGCGTGGTCGCCGGACATGCGGATAACATCAAGATCACCCACCCAGCGGATCTCGCGCTCGCCGAACTGATCCTGGCGGCGCAAGCGCGCGCCTGAAGCGCCCGGATCCGGCTTTCAGACGAGGAAACCCATCATGCGAGTCGGGCAGGGCTACGACGCCCACAGGTTCAGCGACGGCGATCACCTCGTCCTCGGCGGCGTTACGATCCCCTTCGAGCGCGGTCTCGCCGCGCATTCGGACGGCGACGTGCTGCTGCACGCGATCTGCGACGCACTGCTCGGCGCCGCCGCGCTCGGTGACATCGGTCGGCATTTTCCCGACACCGATCCGGCCTACGCCGGCGCGAGCAGCCGCAAACTGCTCGCGCGCGTGACCGAGTTGCTGACCGCGGCGGGATGGGGCATCGTCAACATCGATGCCACGGTGATTGCCGAACGGCCCAAGATCGCACCGCACGTCGATGGCATGCGTGCGCACGTCGCCGCGGATACCGGGCTCGCTGTCGACGCGGTCAACATCAAGGGTACGACGACGGAGAAGATGGGCTTCACCGGCCGCGGCGAAGGCATCGCCGCGACGGCGGTGTGCCTGCTCGAGCCACTGCGCTGACCGCAGCGGCCGCCACGGCGAGGACGCGTCAGTCCTCGCGCGCCCGCAGCAGGACGTAGAGTGCGCCGCTGCCGCCGTCGGCATCGCGTGCGGCGGTGTAGGCAAGCACGCGCGGGTCCTGGCGCAGCCACTCGCGCACGCGCGGCTTGAGCACCGCCTTGTAGCCGGGCGAGCTGAGTCCCTTGCCGTGAATCACGCGCACGCAGCACACCCGCGCTCCGCGCGCACGGGCGAGGAAGGCGTGCAAGGCGCTGCGTGCCTCGGCCTGGGTCTGTCCGTGCAGGTCGATCTCGTCGGCCAGCGGGAACTGCCCCCGTTTGAGCTTGCGTACGATGCCGCGCTGCACGCCGCCGCGCTGGTAATCGCCATCGGCATGCCCTTCGTGGTCGCGCGGCGGATCGGACCACGGATCGGCGGTCTCGGGGGCGTCCGCCGGGCGCGCACGACGTCGTGCCGGTGTGCGACGTGGCTCGGGTTCGACGCCGTCGTACTCGAGTCGGCGCACGCGGCCGACGAGAGCGGCAAAGGCGCTTTGCTCGTCCTTGCTCACGGTGCCGGGCGCTCAGCTGCCGATGATGTCGCGGCTCGCGACGAGCGTCGCGTAGACGCCGCCGAGGGCGGCCATGAACGCGGCGTGAACGTCGTCGGCGGCGACGTCGCGCCCGCCGTGGCTGAGATCGCGCGTCGCACAGGCGTCGCTCACGACGTGGCAAGAGAAGCCGAGGTCGAACGCAGCCCGGGTGCTGGCATCGACGCACATGTGGCTCATCGCGCCGACGATGACGAGGTTGTCGACGCCGGCGTCGCGCAGTGCCGTGGCCAGCTCGGTGTCGCGGAACGCGTTCGGGTAGTGTTTGCGCGTGAGCGATTCGCCCGGTGCCGGCAGGACGCGCTCGTTGATTTCCACCCCGGGTGTGCCGGGCAACATGAAGCCGGCGTCGGGTCGCACCGAGACGTGCTGGACGTGGAACACGGGTTCGCCGCTGGCGCGGAACGCACCGAGCACCGCGGCGGCGTTGTCGGCCGCCTGCTCGATGCCCGACAGTGTCATCGCGCCGCCGGCGAAGTAATCGTTCTGTATGTCGATCAGGAGCAATCCCCTGGCCATCGCAACCTCCAGTGACGCGACGCTGCCCTCGTCGCCTATGCTGGCGCGATCAGGGACGCTTGTGAACCCTAGAGTTCCCGGCAGGTTCGATTGCGCCTGACCGGCAGGCGCCGCCGGCCGGGTGCGACCGGGCGACAGCGCGGCCTGCCGCGATGGTCCCGGAGCGCGACTTCACGACGCCGCGCACCAGCGCCGGGCATTGTTGAACAGCGCCATCCACGGGCTCTCGGTATCGTTCCATTGCGGCGGATGCCAGGAAAGCTGGCGTGTCAGGAACACGCGCTCCGGGTGCGGCATCATGATGGTCACGCGGCCGTCGTCACTGGTCAGGCCGGTGATACCGCCGGGTGAGCCGTTCGGGTTGGCCGGGTAGCGACTGGCCGGCACGCCGTGATTGTCGACGTAGCGCAGGCAGGCGCCGCGCGTGTCGACGGCGCCGTCCCAGGCCGCACGGCCTTCGCCGTGCGCGACCGCCACCGGCATGCGCATGCCCGCCATCGGGCCGAGCAGTATGGAATCCGAGGGCAGCACTTCGACCATCGCGAGGCGGGCTTCGAACTGCTCGGAGCGGTTGCGCTCGAAGCTCGGCCAGTGGGCGGCGCCAGGGATCAGCGTCTTCAGCGCCGCCAGCATCTGGCAACCGTTGCACACGCCGAGCGTGAAGGCATCACTGCGCGCGAAGTAGCGCATGAAGACTTCGCGGGCGCGCTCGTTGTGCAGGATGGTCGCGGCCCAGCCGCGGCCCGCGCCGAGCACGTCGCCGTAGGAGAACCCGCCGCACACGGCGAGACCGGCCATGCCGGCGAGGTCCTCGCGTGCGGCCAGGATGTCGGTCATGTGCACGTCGACGGCCTCGAAGCCGGCGCGGTCGAACGCGGCGGCCATCTCGAGGTGGCCGTTGACACCCTGCTCGCGCAGGATGGCGACACGCGGACGTGCGCCGCCGAGCGGTGCGGTGCGATGCAGCGTGGCCGCTTCCGGCGGTACCGTGATCGAGAGACCCGGATCGGCGGCATCGAGCAGCGTGGCGAGTTCTTCGTCGGCGGTCTGCGGGTTGTCGCGCAGCTTCTGCATGGCGTGGGTCGTTTCGCTGTAGAGCTGTACGAGGTCGCCGAGTTTCTCGCTCAGCAGCGTGGCGCCGCGATGGCTGATGGTCAGCGTCGGGGTCGCGGCAGGTCGGGCGACGGTATGCACGTGCGGGCCGAGCGCGGTCGCCTCGTCGAAGTAGCGCCGTACCGCGTCGAGATCGGCTGCGCGCACCTGTACGACGACGCCGAGTTCTTCGGCGAACAGCGCTGCGATCGGCTGGTCGCCGAGAACGTCCAGCTCGACGTCGAGGCCGCGGCGTCCGGCCAGCGCCATTTCCACCAGCGTCACCAGCAGGCCGCCATCCGATCGATCGTGCGCGGCGAGCAACAGGCCGCTCTCGTTCAGCATCTGGACCGCGCGGAAGCAATCGGCGAGCAGTGCCGGCTGATCGAGATCCGGCGGGCTGCCGCCGGGCGCGTGCCAGCACTGGGCGAGGATGGAGCCGCCGAGGCGCTGCCGTCCGGCGCCGAGATCGATCAGCAGCAGGACGCTGTCCGGCGCGTCGGCGAGCATCGGCGTCAGGCTCTGGGTGACGTCGGTGACCGGAGCGAAGGCCGAAACCACGAGCGACACGGGCGCGACGGTACGCCACTCGGCGCCGTCGGTCTGCCAGGCGGTGTGCATCGACATCGAGTCCTTGCCAACCGGGATGTTGATGCCGAGCGCGGGGCAGAGTTCGAGGCCGACCGTGCGTACCATGTCGTAGAGACGGGCATCTTCGCCGTCGTGTCCGGCCGGGCTCATCCAGTTGGCCGAGAGCACCACGTCCTCCAGCGCCCGGATGCGCGCCG
The DNA here is from genome assembly GCA_029977665.1 of Pseudomonadota bacterium. Lineage (GTDB taxonomy): Bacteria > Pseudomonadota > Gammaproteobacteria > JACKNG01. Next base: position 22,653 of record JAPOKK010000015.1, read on the forward strand.
AGAGGAGGTTGGTCAGGGCCTCGCCGATGGCGAGGCGCGCGGAAGCCGGTCCGTCCAGCAGCGCCACCGGCGTGCGTTCGCCGATCGCCATCGCCTCGCCGGTGACGCCATCGAAGCCGGCCGCAGTGACCGCGCAATCGGCGACCGGCACCTGCCACGGGCCGACCATCTGGTCACGAACCACGAGTCCGCCGACGGTGCGATCGCCGATGGTGATGAGAAAGCGCTTGTCGCCGACGCCGGGAAAGCGCAGCACGCGGCGCGTCGCCTCGTGCAGGTCGATCGCTTCGAGGTCGAGTGCCGGCAGCGCGCCGGCGGCATGCTGCGCGCTGCGCGACATGCGCGGCGGCTTGCCGAAGATGACGTCCATGGGGATGTCGATCGCCGGCGCGCCGAGCAGGCGGTCGGTCACCACCAGGCGCTCCTCGGCCGTGGCCTCGCCGACGATCGCGAACGGGCAGCGCTCGCGCGCACACAGTGCCTCGAAGTTGGCCACGTCGTCCGGCGCAATGGCGAGCACGTAGCGCTCCTGCGCCTCGTTGCACCAGATTTCGAGCGGCGAGAGCCCGGGCTCGGCATTCGGCACCGCACGCAGTTCGATGACGCCGCCGCGCCCGCTGTCGTGCAGCAGCTCAGGAATCGCATTGGACAGTCCGCCGGCGCCGACGTCGTGGATCATGAGCACGGGGTTGGCATCGCCGGCGGCCCAGCAGGCGTCGATGACCTGCTGGCAGCGGCGCTGCATTTCGGCGTTGTCGCGCTGTACGGAGGCGAAGTCGAGTTCGGCGTCCATCGTGCCGGAGGCGACCGAGGAGGCGGCGCCGCCGCCGAGGCCGATGAGCATCGCCGGTCCGCCGAGCACGACGATCTGCGCACCGGGCTCGATGCGCCGTTTCTCGACGTGTCCGCCGCTGACGTTGCCGAGCCCGCCGGCCAGCATCACCGGCTTGTCGTAGCCGCGCAGCACGCGGTCCTCGCCGACGTGCTCGAAGCTGCGGAAGTAACCGGCCAGGGCCGGGCGGCCGAACTCGTTGTTGAACGCGCTCGCACCGATTGGTCCGTCCAGCATGATCTCGAGCGCGCTGGCGAGGCGCGGGTTGAGCGGGCGCGCGCGTTCCCACGGCGCGTCGACGCCGGGCAGGCGCAGGTGCGAGACATGGAACCCCGTCAGGCCGGCCTTGGGACGGCCGCCGCGCCCGGTAGCGCCTTCGTCGCGGATCTCGCCACCGGCGCCCGTCGCGGCGCCGGCGTAGGGCGAGATGCCGGTCGGGTGGTTGTGGGTCTCGACCTTCATCAGGACGTGTGCGGGCTCCTCGCGCGCGCCGTACACCCGGCTTGCCGGATCGAGCAGGAAGCGGCGCGCGGGGTAGCCGGTCGTGACCGCGGCATTGTCCCGGTAGGCCGAGAGTACCTGGTTGGGGTGCTGCTCGAAGGTGTTACGGATCATCTGGAACAGGCTGTGGGCCTGGGGCGCGCCGTCGAGGGTCCAGTCGGCGTTGAAAATCTTGTGGCGGCAATGCTCCGAGTTGGCCTGCGCGAACATCATCAGCTCGACGTCGCTCGGGTCGCGGCCGAGCTCGCGGTAACGGGCGAGGAGGTAGTCGATCTCGTCATCGGCGAGGGCCAGGCCAAGCCGTGCATTGGCGGCAACGAGCGCGCCGCGGCCATCGTCGCCGAGCGCGACGATGCCGAGCGGTGCCGGGGGCGCGGTTTCGTGCAGGCGCGCGAGTTCCGCGAACGAGTCGAGGACGCTTTCCGTCATGCGGTCGTGCAGGCAGGCGGCGAGCGCCGGCAGCGCGTCGCCGTCGACACCCTCGAAGGTCCAGGCTGTGACACGCTCGATGCGCGCAAGCCGCGCCAGCCCGCAGTTGCGGCCGATGTCGCCGGCCTTGCTGCCCCACGGCGAGCGCGTGCCGAGGCGCGGCGTGACGACGAAGTCGAGCGGCGGCGGCGATGACGGGTCGATCGTGCCGAGTGCGCGCGTGAGCGCCAGCAGACGCGCGGTCTCCTCGGTGCTGGCCGGCGCATCATCGCTGAACCAGGCGGCGTAGACGTGCGTGGCAGCGGCTGTACGGGGGGTGACTGGAGCGGTGGCGAGACGTTTGGCTACGCGGAATTCGGAAAGGGCCCGGGTGCCCTGGAGCAACAGCATCGGCGCGAGGTCCTGCGATGGCGGGGCGGCGGCGAGGGCCGCGGGGCGCCTATTGTCGTGAATGTGCCGGGGCGACGCAAAGGACCGTGATCGGCATCGTCAGCGTCTTCGCGCGAACCTGTCGGGATGCTGCGCATGCGCATCCCCGCCATGGCCTCACTCTGGCAGGCGACGCACGACCCGCGGCGTCCGTTCGGGGCGCGTAGGGCGCTGGTGCGGCGATTCAGGCGCGTGCGCGAAGCGCGGCGACGTTCACTCGATCAGGTCGACGCGGACCCACACGTCGTAGTGCCGGCTGCCGGCGTCGCGCGTGCGGTGGACGATGCCGTGCGAGCCGGCATCGCGGGTCTCGCCGCCGCTGCCGAGCGGCAGCCACTCGCCGAGGCGGCCGCGCACCGTGGTGTCGAGGCCGCGGCGCGCGATGGCGGCGCCCTGGTCGCCCGCGCGTGCATCGGCGTAGGGGGCGATGTCGAGCGTGACCTGGTCGTCGCCGCCGAGTCGCGGGGTGACGTAGAAGCCGCTGCCGACATGGGTGTACTCGATGCTGTCGAAGGCCGCGGCGCCCCACGGCGTGACCTGCAGCTGGCGATTGGCGAGCGGCACGTCCTGCCCGGTGCCGATCCATGCCGGGCGCCCTTCCAGGGCGGTGACGAAATGCCCCTGGGCCGTGTCTTCGGCACCTTCGGTGGCATAGCTGCGGTAGCGTATCGCGGCGTTCTCGCCACCGAGCTCGACGCGCGCGCCGGCGCCCCCGCGCGGGGCGCCGACGCCGGCGCTGACGTCGCCCGCGTCGATGCGCGCCGCGAGTTCGTCTTCGCGCCAGCGATAGGCGTTACCGCTGTCCTGGCGCACACTGATGCGCAGCCGGCGCGGGGCGCGGTCGAGGCGTGCGAGTACGCCTCGCAGGTCGGCGAGATTCGCCGGGGTGGTGCGGATCACGAGCTGGTTGTGCATGCCGGTCACGGTGCCGCCTGGGCTGACCAGCTCGCGCAGGATGGGCACGACGTCGTCGAGCAGCGCGTGCTCGAGCTCGATGATCTCCGTCACCCGGGCATCGGCGCAGGCGTTCGTACTCAACCAGGCGAGCACGACGAGCAGGGCCGCGCGGCAAGTGGTACGCGTGGGAGCGTGTCGTCGAACTCGAAATTCGGCCACTGGAGTCTCCGCTGCCGGGGAAACGCTTCGCCCCGCCGTGCGCCCCGCGGTCCGCGCTGGCGGCCAGCGTTCGCGCTTACTCAGATGTGCAGGCGCCGGAAGTTCGGATCCGGTGCGCCACGTTCCCACATTTCCTCGAAACGTTCGCTCAGCGCCGCGCAGGTGCGGCGGTCGCTGAAGTTCGCATTGCCGTCGAAACGATCGGCGTGACGGCGATGAATGTATCCCTGCTTATCGGCCAGCAGCATCGCTTCATTGAAGTCCTTGTGCGGCGGCGCCGGCACGCGCAGCTCGATGAAGCTGCTCAGCCGCGCGGCGAGGTCGAGCAGCCGGTGGCCGCGTGCGAGCAGTGGCCGGGTGTCGGTGACCAGCAGGCGGATGCGCGCGCGGCGGCTGGCGAGAGCGAGGCGCTTGACCGCGGCGACGAAGTCGTCGTCGTCGTAGATCGCGGGGTCGAGGTGACGGCTGACGATGTCGAGCTCGCGCGAGCATTGCGCGGCCATCGCGAGACTCACCGCGGCGAGCGTGGCGCGCGCGTCGATGTCGAGGAGTTCATCGGACACCCCGAGCACGCGTGCCGGCGTCTCAGACATCGCGCGCGAGCTCCGTGGCCAGGCCGACGTAGCTCGCCGGCGTGAGCGCCTTGAGCGCGGCGCGTGCCGTCTCCGGCAGTTCGAGGCCGTCGACGAAGGCATGCAGGCCGGCGCGATCGATGCGCTTGCCGCGCGTGAGCGCCTTGAGCTGCTCGTAGGAATCGGCAATGCCGTGCGCACGCATGACGGTCTGGACCGGCTCGGCCAGGACTTCCCAGGCCTGTTCGAGATCGGCGGCGAGGCTGGCGCGATCGATTTCGAGCTTGGCCAGGCCCTTGTCCAGCGAGCGGCAGGCGATCAGCGTGTAGCCGAGTGCCGCGCCGAGATTGCGCAGCACCGTGGAGTCGGTGAGGTCGCGTTGCAGGCGTGAAATCGGCAGCTTCAGCGCGAAATGCTCGAGCAGCCCGTTGGCGAGCCCGAGGTTGCCTTCGGCGTTCTCGAAATCGATCGGGTTGACCTTGTGCGGCATGGTCGATGAGCCCACCTCGTGCTCGAGCTTGCGCTGGCGGAAATAGCCGAGCGAGATGTAGCTCCAGGTATCGCGGCACAGATCGACCAGAATCGTATTCGCGCGGACCAGCGCGTGGGCGTATTCGCCGATACAGTCGTGTGGCTCGATCTGCGTCGTGTAGGGATTGTGCTCGAGGCCGAGCTCGGCGACGAAGCGCGCCGCGAAGCGCGGCCAGTCGACGCCCGGACAGGCCACGACGTGCGCGTTGAAGTTGCCGACCGCACCGTTGATCTTGCCGCGCAGGGCGACCGTCGCGAAGGCGTCGAGCTGCGCTTCCAGGCGCGCGACGACGTTCGCCAGTTCCTTGCCCATCGTGGTCGGTGTCGCCGTCTGGCCATGCGTGCGCGCCAGCATGGGGACATCGGCGAAGGCGTGGGCGAGCGTGCGCAGCGTCGTCGCGATGCCGCGCAGGGCCGGCGCGATGCAGGCGTCGCGCGCATCGCGCAACATCAGCGCGTAGGCGAGGTTGTTGATGTCCTCCGACGTGCAGGCAAAGTGGATGAAGGGAATCGCGGCTTCGAGGGCGGCATCGCCGGCGAACGCTTCGCGCAGGTAGTACTCGACCGCCTTGACGTCGTGGTTGGTCGTCGCCTCGATGGCCTTGACGCGCTCGGCCGCGCTGACGTCGAACGTCTCGACGAGCGCGCGCAGGCGCTCGCGCGATGCCGCCGGCAGCGGTGCGAGGCCCGCGATGCCCGGCTCCGCGGCGAGCGCCTCGAGCCATGCCACCTCGACCACCACGCGATAGCGGATCAGGCCGTACTCGCTGAGCCAGCCGCGCAGCGGAGCCGTGTGGCGCGCGTAGCGGCCGTCGATGGGGGACAGGGCGGTCAGCTCGGAGAGCGGCAGGATCGCGTTCGGATCGCTCGGGGACACGGCGGGGGATACTCCTGTGGGCTCGTGCGCCGCACGCCGCGGCGGGTGGCGCGCATGATACCGCCCGCGCCAGCCGGATTCGACGTGCCGGCACCTCGCGCCGCGCACGCGCCGGCATCAGTCGGCGCTGCCCGCGGGCGCGGATTTGCGATGGCGGCGTGCCATCGCGTCTAATGGCGACCCCGAGACCCTGCCTGCCGTGAACGCCATGCGCCCGACTTGCCCGAGTGCCGATGCCTGACTATCGCATCCGGGAACGATTCCGCGGTTTCCTGCCGGTCATCATCGATGTCGAGACCGCGGGCTTCAACGCAGACACCGACGCCCTGCTCGAGATCGCCGCGGTCTTGCTGGCCTTCGATGGCAGCGCCGGCTGGCGGCGCGATCGCACCGTCGCTCACCACGTCAAGCCGTTCGCCGGCGCGAACCTCGACCCGCGCGCGCTCGAGTTCAACAAGATAGACCCCTACCACCCGTTCCGTCTCGCGGTCGACGAAGCCGAGGCCCTGGAATCGGTGTTCGACGCGGTGCGTACCGACATCAAGCGCCACAACTGCACCCGCGCGGTGCTGGTCGGACACAATCCCGCGTTCGACCTCGCGTTCGTCAAGGCGGCCAGCGAGCGCGCGCGTATCAAGCAGTTCCCCTTCCACCAGTTCTCGACGTTCGACACCGCGGCGCTGGCCGGTGTCGCGCTCGGCCAGACGGTGCTCGCGCGTGCGGTCCGCGCCGCGGGTTTCGCGTGGGACGCGGAGGCCGCGCACTCGGCCATCTACGATGCCGAACGCACCGCCGACCTGTTCTGCGACATCGTCAATCGCTGGGATCGGGCCAACCCGGCGATCGGCACCTGACGCCGACGCGCGGCGGGTGCCGCGCGCTCACGCCTCGGCTATGCGTGAGCGCCATGCGGTTGCGCTGGCGCGGAGCTCGTCGCTGTCGAGCGTGGTCAGCTCGCCCTGCCTGACGAGGTGGCGCCCGCCGACCCAGACGTCGCTGATCTGGCTGCGCTGGCTCGCGTAGACGAGCTGCGAGAGCGGGTCGTAGATGGGCTGGGTGCCGAGGGCCGAAAGATCGACCGCGACGAGGTCGGCGAGCTTGCCCACCTCGAGCGAGCCGATGGCATGGTCGAGGCCGAGCGCGCGCGCGCCGGACAGCGTCGCCATGCGCAGCGCCTGCGCGGCCGGCAGCGCGCAGGGATCGCCGGACACGCCCTTCGCCAGCAGCGAGGCGCTGCGCAGCTCGCCGAGCATGTCGAGGCGGTTGTTGCTCGCCGCGCCGTCGGTGCCGAGGGCGACGCTGACGCCGGCACCGAGCAGGCGCGCCACCGGGCAGAAGCCGCTCGCCAGCTTGAGGTTGCTCTCCGGGCAGTGCACCACGCTCACCCCGGTCCGTGCGAGCAGTTCGTACTCGTCTTCGTCGACCGCGGTCATGTGCACCGCGAGCAGGCGCGGCGAGAGCAGTCCGAGGCCTTCCAGCCGCCGCAGCGGGCGCGCGCCGTGCGTGGCGAGCGCACCCTCGATCTCACCGACGGTCTCGTGCACGTGCATGTGCACGGGCACGTCGAGTTCCTCGGCGAGCGTTGCCACGCGCGTCAGCGCGGCATCGTCGACGGTGTAGGGCGCGTGGGGCGCGAAGGCGCTGGTCACGAGCGGATGCCCGCGGTACTGGTCGTGCACCGCCTCGGCCTTGCGGAAGTATTCGTCGACATCGCTGGCCCAGGCACTGGGGAAACCGATCACGATGAGGCCGATGACCGCCCGTATGCCCGCTTCGATCGCCGCTGCCGCGGCCTCGTCGCCGAAGAAGTACATGTCGTTGAAGCAGGTCGTACCACCGGTGAGCATCTCGGCCGCGGCGAGACGCGTGCCGTCGCGCACGAACTCGCGGCCGGCAACGCGTGCCTCGGCCGGCCAGATGTGCCGTTCGAGCCATTCCATCAAGGGCAGGTCGTCGGCCATGCCGCGGAACAGCGACATCGCGGCGTGGGTGTGCGCGTTGACGAAGCCCGGCACGAGGACGTGCCGTCGGCAGTCGATCTCGGTCGCGCCGAGGTCGTTGCGCCAGCTCGCGGTCGGCACGATCGCGGCGATGTGCGTGCCGTCGATGACGAGCGTGTGGCGCTCGAGCACGACGCCATCGGGTTCGACCGGGATCACCCAGCCCGCATGCACGGCCTGCACGTTGCTCATGACTGAAATGGAACCGCGGGAATGTCAGAATACGGTATCACACGCAATGGTTCGGCTTTCATGCACGATGACGTCAATCCCGCAGTCAATCCCATCCTGTGGCAGGACGACACGCTCGTACTGCTCGACCAGCGCCGGCTGCCCGATGAAGTCACCCACGTGGTGTGTCGGACCGCGGCGGAGGTCGAGGCGGCGATTCGAGACATGGTGGTGCGCGGTGCGCCGGCGATCGGTATCGCGGCCGCCTACGGCGTCGCGCTCGCCGCACGTTCGTGGCACGCGAGCGGCTCGCCCGACTGGCGTGACGGCCTGGCCGACGAGATCGCGCGCCTGCGCGCGGCGCGGCCGACCGCGGTCAACCTGATGTGGGCACTCGACCGCATGAGCGCGGCGATTCCCGCGGGCCCGGGCGACCCGTTTCCGGCGCTCGCAGCGCACGCGCGTGAACTCCACGCGGCCGACCTCGCCGGCAATCGCCGCATGGGCGATTTCGGCGCCGCACTGATTGCACCCGGTGCCGGCGTGCTCACGCACTGCAACGCCGGTGCACTCGCGACCGCCGGCTACGGGACGGCGCTCGGCGTGATTCGTTCGGGCTGGCGGCGCGGCGTGATCGACGCGGTGTTCGCGACGGAGACGCGGCCGTGGCTGCAGGGCGCCCGCCTGACTGCCTTCGAACTGCTCGCCGATGGCATCGACGTGACCCTCATCGCCGACGGCGCCGCGGCCCACCTGATGGCGAGC
>JAPOKK010000213.1 GCA_029977665.1 Pseudomonadota bacterium
CAAGTGATGGCACCGCGGGCTTTGTCGTATATGGCGGAGAGGGATCGTCGATGAGAACCCCTAGGTTCGACAATCTCGCGCAGCGAGATTGGACGCCGTAGCGCAGCGGAGGCGCCCCGCAGGGGCGAGAAAACGCCTAAGCGTTTTCGAGTCAATCCCTCGGTAGTCGCTCGTCAGGTCAAGTGATGGCACCGCGGGCTTTGTCGTATATGGCGGAGAGGGATCGCCGATGAGAACGCCTCGGTTCGACAATCTCGCAAAGCGAGATTGGACGCGGCAGCGCAGCGAAGGCGCCCCGCAGGGGCGAGAAAACGCACCAAGCGTTTTCGAGTCAATCCCTCGGTAGCCGCTCGTCAGGTCAAGTGAGGGCACCGCGGGCTTTGTCATATATGGCGGAGAGGGATCGCCGATGAGAACGCCTCGGTTCGACAATCTCGCAAAGTGAGATTGGACGCCGCAGCGTAGCGGGGGCGCCCCGCAGGGGCGAGAAAACGCACCAAGCGTTTTCGAGTCAATCCCTCGGTAGGCGCTCGTCAGGCCTCGCGAGAACTCAGCGTGCTTTGTGCTGAATGGCGGAACCGGGAAGCCGCCGTCACCAGCCGCGTGCCGCGGCCTCCGAGTGCAGCCGCGGCATGGCAAGCTTGTCGGCGCCATCGCCGGCGTGTCCGCGCAAACCCAGGCTGCCGATGAAGGCTGCGAAGTTGGCGCCGTCCTGACCGAACTGGGCGCTGGTTGCGTCGACCTCGACCGGTGAGCGGTCGTGCAACCAGGTCAGATCGACGAGCTTGATGGCGTCGGCATACGTGTCCCACGCGTTGAAGACCCGACTGACGAACGCCGCCTGCAGGGCTTCGCTACCCCCGAGTCGGGTGCTCGATGGGAAGCCGATCTGGTAGAAGTTGATCGACTTGCCGGGGAAGGTGTCGCGCAGCATGCCGAAGTGGAGGTCGACGAAGGCCGGATCGAGCACTGCGTCGTCGGCGTCCAGCGGATAGTAAGTCACGCCGATGACATCGGCATGGGACATAAGCGACAACAGGCGCGCGCGATCCGGGCCGAGCAGGCCCGTGAAGAAATGGAACTCCGTCGTGACCGCGAGGCCCGGGCGGCGCGCACGCGCGTAACCCGCCACCTGGCTGAAGAAGTTCTCGAATTGCTGCCAGCGCTCGGGCGAGCCGAGGAGAAAGGCGTCGATCTCACTGCCGACGACGAGCGAAGTGAGCTCGATGTTCGGCAGTGTCGCGAAGACCGCGTCGAGCAGCTGCTGGTAACGCGCGATCACGTCTGGGTGATCGAGCGGTAATCCCTGCAGGTCCGCCGGCAGCGTGTTGCGTACGTTGTGGATCGGTGCCAGCGTCAGGTTCAGGGACAAGCCCAGCGAGTGAAAGAAGCTGTCGGCAATTTCCAGGAACCGCGTGTCGTATTGCCCCGGTGTTTGCTCGACGGCATTCCACTCGAGGAGCATGCCGATCTCCTGCATGCCGGCGTTGCGCGCCGACTCCAACGCAGCGAGATAGTCGCCATTCTCGGCCATGGTCACGTCGATGCCGAGCGCGCGGTTGCCCCGCGGCTGCGCCGGCAGGGTCGGCAGCACGAAACTCTCCGGCGTACCGCTCAGTACCGAACGGCTTTCATCGAGCAAGAACACGCCACCGGCCATGCGGTACTCGACGAATCCGACACCGGGCGCAAAGGTGAAACGCTGTTCGAAGCCGTCTGCGGCAACCTGGGTCAGCTCGATGCAGTTCTCGTACCGCGCCGTCGCGGTGACGACGACCTTGTCGGTCGCAGTAACCGTGACCGGGCCGAGGGGCGTGTCATGAGCATCACCTTGTGCCAGGCCAAAGTCGAACAGCCGCACGTAGCCGCCGAAGTCGAACGCGGCGTCGCCGGCGCGAAACGATTGCATGTAGATCCGCTCACCGAATGGTACGAAAGCGTAGCTCCACGCGATCCAGGGATTGTTCATGCGTACCTGGTAGGCGCCATGCTCATGGACTTCAACCGCGAAAGCGATATCGACGTTCCATGCCTCCGAATGCATCGTCCATTGCTTTCCGATCGCGAGGGGCAGGTGGTTCGGCGATTCGTTTGCGGCCGAAGTCGTTACCGTGAGAAGCAGGATAGCCAGGGAGCAGGCCCCGGCACGAAGATGCGAGAAGCGGTTGCGCAGTGACATCGATTGATCGTGACCCCTGATTGGTGGATGGGTGCGGCAGCACGCGATGGCACGCACGCGTTGCGAGCGAGGCGCTTCCCGTGCGCGATGAAGCCAGGTCAGCGGCGAACTTTCGCGGCGTCTTGAAAGCCGAAACGCGGCACGCGTCACGGAAGTGTCGTGGGGGGTGAGACCTGTCGCACACTCCTGCACACGGGCGGGTCATGGACGAGGGGCGGTCCGTGCGATGTCCGCGATGCGTCGCGCCTGTGCGATGGACGGGGTCGCTCGGGCCGCGGCGAGCGGCTGGCCCTGGGGAGGGCTCAGCGGCGGCGGCGCAGAACCATCAGTGGCAACGCAAGCAGCAGCGCCGCCGGCGGGAGCGGCACCGCCTGCACGCGCAGGCCGAGGGTGCTGCCATCGCGCACGAGCGCGAGGGTGAGCCCGGTGATGTTCGGCAGCAGAACCTCGTCGAAATCGCCTTCCAGCACCGCGGCCTGCAGCAGCAGGTAGTACTGGCCGGGGCCGAGCTGGTAGCCCTCGAGAACGAGAATCTCCAGGGTGCCGCCGAGGTTCAGTGTGCCGCCGACGTCAATGGCATCGTAGGTGTCGCCGCGCGTCAGGCCAGCGATCTCGATCTCGAGCACGTTGCCGGCTTCGAGTACCGCGTCGCCGGCAATGCTCAGCAGACCCGGGCTCGCACCGGGTGCGAGACCGCCGCCAAAGCTGCTGGTGCCGTTGCCCGCGATGCCGCCCGTGCCGCTGTAGCGGCCGCCGAACGCAATCGTCGCGCCGTCTCCGAGGACAACCAGGTTGTCGTTGACGAAATCGCCGGCCAAGGTGAGCAGGGTGCCCGCGGCGACCTCGACGTGTCCCTGGTTCACAACGGCGCCCGCGAGTGTGCCGCCGCCGGCAAGTATGCCGTTGGCGCCGATGTGGGTGCCGTCCAGGGCCTCGAGGATACCTTCGCCGAGTTCGAGACGCGCCGTTCCAGCGCCTTGGCCGAGCGTGAGCGAGCGCACGCTCGTGTCCGCGCCCGGGCCCTGCACGGTCAGGTGGGTGTCCGGGTCGAGATTGACGTCATGCGCGGCGCTCGGCGGCAGGCCCATGAACCAGTTCCCGGGTTCGTCCCAGCTACCACTCTCGACGTCAGCGGCTTGCCGCCAGGTGAGGCTCGGTCGCCAGGTGTTGATCGCACGGGTGCCATCCGCGTAGATGGCCTCGTAGGCAACGATGCCGGCATCGCTCAGGCCGTTCGCTGCGCCACGCCATTCGTTGTTGAAACGGATGTCGAGCAGCGTGCCGCCCGGGAGGTCTTCGCCTTCGCGGGCAACTATCGCGTAGTCGACGCCGTCGCTCATGACCAGCGTCGTTTCGAGGATCGGGAACGTGCCTTCGCCGCCCACCTCCATACCGACGACGAGCTCGGCGAGAAAGACCACGATCCCGGTATTGTTCAGCGCCGGACCGTCGAAACCCGCAAACGTGCCGCCCGCCAGCATGTCGCCTTCGCGTGCGATCTCGAGGATCTCGTCGTCCGACGCCCGATAGATACCGGTATTGCGATCCGAGGACGTGTCGCTGAGCGCGATCTCGAAAGCGACCTCGCCAAGGTCATTGAACGCGAATCGTGGAATGTCGCCGGAGAAGGCATCTTCGAAGCGGCCGAAGCGCGCATCCCCCGTGGGTGTCGCATCGCCTTCGCGCACGAGCGTCCGGGTGCCGAGCGCGTCGTGCACGAAAATGCCGCTGTCGTCCGCGCTGCTGTTGCCGTTGATGCCATCGGTGTCACGCAGCAGCGCACCGAACGCGATCGCGCCGTCGTTGTTGATGCGCAACTCCCCGAATCGATCGAAGGCGCCGTCGCCATCTGCGAGCGCTTCGCCCTCGACCACGCGCAGCGAAGCGGCGGTGCCATGGGGCACGATCGTGGCGAGTGCACCATCGCTTTGTGGGTCGCCACTATCGAGTCCGGCAAGGAAGGCGACGGCGCCGAACCCGTTCATACGCGGCGTGAACGTGCCGCTCAGCGTGGCGCCCCCCGCGCTGCCGCCTTCCCGGACCAGTTCGACGACGCCGCCGCCCGGACCGTAGCGAAACAGGCCCGTATTGTCGTCGGCACCTTGTTCCGTATCGTTCATCGCCGCGAAGAAGCCGACCTCGCGATTGCCGCCGATGCCGAACAGGTTGAAGCCTGTCAGGTCTCCGAACGTGCCGTTGCCGCTCGGTACCGTTTCGCCCTCGGCGGCGACGCGCGTGAATTCGCCGAAGGAACTCTCGACGAGGATCGCGGTGTCGCCATCGCTCAATCCGGCGCGCACTGGCAATTCCAGGGCCAGGGCACTGAACTGCCCGGCGACCGGCACAACGCCGCCGATGGGTGTGTTCTCGAGTCGCGTCGCGGTCAGATACAGGTCTCCGGCGACGAGGTTGCCGGAAGATAGCGAAATCGACTGGTTCTCGCGCAGCACTTCCTGCACGCCGCTGCTGATCACAGGGCTGACGGTGGAGCGGCCCGCACCGTAGTAACGGTAGACGCCGCTGTCGCTGGTGTTGCCATCCGTGGTTCCGGTGAGGCGGGCATTGAAAGTCACGGTGCCGACGTTGTTGATCGCGGGCATGGTGAAATTCGCGAACAGGCCGTCGAAATTGGCCGATCCGAGGCCACTTCGCGCGATCTCTGCCGTCGTGCCGTCGGCGGCTCCGGCCGCGGGGCACAAGGCGATCAGGACGGCTAACGCGGCGCAGCGAGAGTCGGGTAGCCGGGCGCGCAGCACCGGGCTCCGGAAGCGGTCGTCCATGGCACGGCATCCTCACTCCTGTCCGTCAGGAAACGATGGTAGTGAAGAGTGCCCAATCGTTAAACAATGATGCGCCGAGCTTGCGAACAATTACCGCAGCGGGACGTTCGTCACGTGCCGTGCGCACGGCGCGCATGGCACCGAGAGCCGAAGCCGGGCCCGGGACGGAGGAGTGAGATGCGGTGGTGCGCTCAGCTGCCGTGGCCCGGCGGGTCGGTGTCGAGTTCGGTCTGCGCGGCGTTCGCTGCGGGCACCGGCTCGGCCGTGGTGAGGCTGTCGAGCTCATCGAGCTGACGCGTCATGGATTGACCGAGCGTGCTCAGTTCGCGGTGCAGGGATTCCACCGCGGCGAGTTTCTCGGCAAGCGCGTTGCGGGCCTCCTGGATGCGTGCCTTCTGATGCGTGACGCGATTGGCGAGCCCGGCCAGCCTGGCATGGAAATCGTCGAGTTCGCGCTCGCGCTGGGCGAGCCGTTCGCGGTCGCGTGCGCGTGCCTGGGTGAGCTTCTCGCGAACCACTTCCTCGGCGCGGCTGCGCATCAGTGCGACGCGCTCGGCGAAGCGCTGCTCGTGGCGCGCACGCTCTGCGCGCCGAGCGGCCTCGACCTCGCCGCGCAGGCGTTGCTCGAACTCGGCCATGAGCTGACCGATGGCGTCGTGTGCAGGCGCCGCGGCGAGCGTAGCGTCAGGCGGCGCGGTCGGTTCATCGACCTCGTCGTCGTCGTGCAGGCTGTCAACGCGGAACACCGTACCATCGAGATCGATGCGGGGCGGATCGTCGCTCGGCGCGGGCGCATCAGCCGGTATCGTCGTCGCGGGGGCGATGCCCGAGCTGTGTATCTCCTCGACCAACTGCGCGAGACTCTGCCCGGTATAGGTATCGGCGTAGTGTTCCGGCGATTCGGGTGTGCTGGCCGCGGTCCGCATGTCGTCGAACATCGACGGTGGCGCGTGGTCGGACATGTTCTCCTCCTGGTTTCGTGCGATAGCGGCATCCGGCGTCAGTTCCCCGAACGCTGCCGGTGCAATCACGGCTTCGTCGAGGTGGCTGGCATCGAGGCCGCGCAAGCGTAGCAGCAATGCCGCCACCGCGCTGTCCGAGACATCGGTACCGTAGGTCACGTAGCGCGCGTTCGCGTCCAGCCGGTGATATTGCAGTCGAACCAAGGGTAGCGGCAGGTTGACGGCGTCATCGAGGTGCCAGCGGGCAAAGTCGCCCGGGTAGCGAACATCGAGCCAGAGGGCGCCGTGGGCGATGCGCTCTTCGGCCTGCGGACGGCTCAGCGGGGTCAGCAGGGGGTCACGGACGAGCTCGCGGAAATCGGCGCGGTCGAGCTTGAGGAGCACGCCGTCGGTCGTCATCGTGACCGAGGCGTTGCGCGCGTTGTCGGCGACCAGCGCTTCCTCGCCGAAGCCGTCGCCCGGGCCGAACTCGGCCAGGTGAACCAGGCCGGCGCGATCGATGCGGCGCGCGACGCGTGCATGCCCCTCTTTTATGAGGTAGTAGAAATCGCCCGGTGCACCCTGGTCGATGATGACCTGGCCGGCGCTGACCGGCATCTCGCCGGCACGCATCAGGACTTGCAGGATGCGCTCCGGCGGTAGTGCCGCGAGCACGCCGTTGCGCAACGTACGGCTGACCCAGTCGTCGCTCTGGTGTTGTCCGTCGAGTTCGGTGACGTCGAGTTCGCCGGCCGGGCGTCCCTGCGCCGAGAGCGCGAACTGGCGCTCGATGACCTGCCTTGCCACGCGGAACAACTGCGCGCCATCCTCGCCGAGCGCGTGCACGCGGAACGGGCGCGTCCCCGGATCAATGGCGGCGGTCGCGGCGTCCTCGGTGCTGCTCATGCGCAGGCGCGGCCGCCCGCGTGCCTCGATGCCGACCGTGCCGGCGAGGGGGGGGTGGGCGGAAAAGGGGTCTTCTTTTCTCTCCC
>JAPOKK010000430.1 GCA_029977665.1 Pseudomonadota bacterium
CGCCGCTCTTCACCGGAGGCTTCAGCGTGCCGCCGGTCTCGGCCTTGTAACTGGCGCGCCCCTTGGCATTGAGGCCGCCGGCCGGGTTCTTGCCTTCCTTTCGCTGCCACGCCGCAGACATCAGGAGAAGATCCCCACCGCCAGCACCGTCACGCCCGCGCCCGTCGTGATCTTCCACGCTCCCGTGGCCGAGCAGGCGTTGATCTCGATTGAATAGACGCCGATCGGCGTGTTGGCCGGGATGGCCAGGATCGTGGTCGATCCGTCGATCACCGACACCGTCGAGGTCGCGGCGGTCGCCACGGCGACGACGATCCGGTGCAGGTAGTCCTGCGTCGCGCCGGTCGGGCCGAGCACCTGATTGGTCTGCGATGCCGCGACTGCTTCGTAGGCGTACTCGTAGGGGTAGGAAACGCCGGACATGCGGGCCTCTTCAGGACAGGAATCGGAGCTTGTAGAGCGTGCTGTCGATCAGCGACGCGATCGCATCGATGTCGTTCTGCAGCTCGCTGCGGTCGGGCAGCTTCTTGCGCGCCTTCTCGACGTAGGCCTTCTGGTCCTCGAAATACGAAACCAGCGCCTCGGGGCCTTTGCCGCGCGGGTTGTCCATGCGGGCCTGGAATTTGCCGACGAGGCCGTAGCAGCCCTGATAGCTTTCGACGACGGCGTCGACGAGGTCCGGAATCGCTTCGTAATACTCGCCCAGCGCCTTGTGCGCCGCGTACGAGGTCGTCGACCAATGCATGAAATGCGCGGCGACGGCGGTGCAGAGCATGTGCCCGGCGAATTCGCCCATCGCGGCGTGATATTCGGAATCGCTCATATCCTGGCGCTCCTGCGCGGCGCGGTCGACCACAGATCATTGAGGGTAGCGCTATTTTGGGGGCCTATCAATAATGGCCGCTCAGCCGGCGGAGTTTCTACCCGAGGCTCCTCCCTCCAAGCGACCGCCATCATGCGGAATGCATCGGCCGAATGCGACGTCCAATCGTGTCGCGGCGAGGCCCGAAACGCGCGTTTATCCTCGTCGTACTCACGTTGGTACTGGCGCAGCGCCTCGATGCCCTCGCGGCAGCGCTCGGCGTCGAACCAGACGCGCGGCAGCATCAGGCGTGCGGCCTGGATGCCGTCTTGCACGCCCAGATCAGGCACGATGTTGAATTTGCCGATCCCGCCCAGCAGCGCGGCCAGCTGCTCGACCACGCTCCGGCCGCCGCTCGCCAGCGTCTTCGCGCGGGCGTCGTGCGGCAGGTAGTGACGACCGTAACGATACGGGCGCCCGGCCACGATCTCGGCCAGATCCGCGACGGTCGAGCCGCTGCTGGCGTGATGGTCGACGACATGAATCTCGCCGCCGGCGACCTGCCACCACCAGATAGCCGTATCATCGCGCCAGCCGATGTCCCACGCGGTGTAGACGGGCAGGGCCGGGTCGTGCGGCACGGCGGTGATCCGCCCGGCGTCGAGCGCCTCGCGCATTTCGGTGCCGTAGAACGCCCCGAGGATCGCCGCGTCGAATGAGCACTCGTATTCCTGATCGTACTGGTCCTGCGTCAGCTGCGCGCGGAGCGCGTGGAGCTCGGTCTCAGGCAGGATGCCGCTGTCCGACGCGCGCAGGCGCAGGAAGAACCAGTCGGGACTGCGCTGCGCGGCCTCGACCACCTCGTAGAACTGATTGCGGCCTTTCGGCGTCCCGCCGATCACCGCCCAGCCCTGCTTGTCCGAAAGCGTCGGCCGGATGACATTGCCCCAGACGCTCGGGCGGAAGTCACCGTATTCGTCGAGATAGGCGCCGTCGAACC
>JAPOKK010000280.1 GCA_029977665.1 Pseudomonadota bacterium
ATTTTCCGGCCGCCGCATGAGCGCCATCGGAGCACGGATGCCGTTTGGGAAACGCTCTGGGCAGACCTGACCTTCGCCGTACCCGATTAAGTTCTCGGGTGCGAGCGATCGGTCGCTTGGTGGTTCGAACGCCGGTTTTCAGAGAGCAATGGCGGAGGGAGAGGGATTCGAACCCTCGATACGGGGTTACCGTATACACACTTTCCAGGCGTGCGCCTTCAGCCACTCGGCCACCTCTCCGGATTGTTCCGACCGGCGGCTTGCGCGTTTGCGGTCGGGCGGCCCGCGGGGCGCGCCGTTCATGGCGTCGCCTTTGGCCGGGGCGCGATTGTAACGGATTCTCGACGCGGTTGGGGATGGGGCGCGGCGACCCGAATGCGCCTTCTCGCCGTCTTCAGGCGGCGGCGCGGAACCGCGCGAGGCTCTGCAGGATCTCGGCTTCGCCTTCGGAGAGTTCGCACACCCGCACGACTTCGTCCAGTGGAAGTCCCCCGGAGAGCAGCTTCATGGCGTGTTCGACGGCGAGATGCTCGTCGCCGCCCTGGGCGTGGTGGCGCAGCCGGTCGAGCTGCTTCTGCAGCGCGGCCCGCGCGCGCTCTGAGTCGGCTAGGCGATCGCCGATGCGGCGCGAACAGGTGAGGATCGCGCCGAGATCGCGTTCGAGGCCGTCGATACGTTCGTGCTGGACGGCGAGCGCTTTGCCGAGCGCACGGTTACGGCGTGCCAGGGCGAGGCCCGCGACGACGCTGCCGCCTGCGGCCAGGGCCAATGCAGCGGCAAGCACGAGCAGGGGCAGATTGTCGGGGGCGATGGCGTTCATGCGTAGGTGTCGATGCTGTGATCGGGGTGGCCGGACTCGTGCTCGCGCTCGGTTTCGGCGTCGGATTCCTGGCGCTGCTCGCGTTCGCCTCCGTGTTCCTCTTGCGGATCGATGCGCCGCACCGGCGCGGTCGGCGTCATCGCGGGAACCGGCTTGATATCCATGCTCGTCACGCGCGCCGGTCAGAACAGGCTGATGGCGTCGCGCTCCTCTTCGCTGATCAGCTTGTTGAGATCGATCAGGATGACGATCTGCTCTTCGGTGCTGAACACGCCGTGGATATAGCGCGAGCTCTCGTCGTTGCCCACGCTCGGCGCGGGGTCGATCTGAGACGCGGAAATGTTCACCACCTCCGCGACGCTGTCGACCAGCAGGCCCACCGTGACCTTGCCGGACTCGATGACCATGATGCGCGAGCTCTCGGTGATTTCGCCCGGCATCAGGTTGAGCAGCTTGCGCGTATCCAGCACCGTCACCACGTTGCCGCGCAGGTTGATGATCCCCATGACGTAATGCGGGGCGCCGGGAACCGGCGCGACATCCGTCATGCGCAGCACTTCCTGGACCTGCATGACATTGATGCCATAGGTCTCGTCGGCCAGGCGGAACGTCACCCAGCGGAACAATTCGTCATGCTTTTCCTCGAACACGGCGCTCATGATGCGACTCCTCGGCTGTAGCACCGGCCGTGCGCGTCAAACTTCCGTCGCACGACCCTGGGTATGGGATATGAATGCAGGCTCCGTGCCAACTGCCCTGACCGCCGTCGGGCTCGTTCAACTGCGTGCGGCATCCACGAGATGCGCACACAGGCGCGCGCGATCGAGCACCAGGCTCGGCGGATCGGCGATCGTGCCGACGATCCAGTCCTCGGCCTGACCGGCGGCGGGCGGCACGATCTCGCCGGCCGGCAACACCACGTCGCCGTCGACCTTGCACGGCCCGAGGCCGAAACGGGTACCGGCTAGGTGCAGGTAGGTGTCATGACCATCGTCGACGCGGGCCGCGGCGCGGTAGCGCGCGGGCGCCGCCGTGGCGCCACTCAGGTACTCGCAATCCACCTCCGGCGTGCGTGTCACGGCCGCGACGTCGGTGCTGGCCAGGGCGAAGCGCAACGGTCCCACCTTGAACAAGAGGTAACGCGTCGCCAACGAGGCCATGTGCAGCACCCGCTCGTTCTCGCGCGGAGGCGACTCGTCGTCGAGGTGCTCTTCGAAATAGGTCTTGAGGATGTCCATCACTCGGGCGCTCAGCCGGCGATGCGCAGGCGCGTGGTGCGTTCGCGCACCAGCGCATCGAGCAGCCGCGCATAGGCCAGGCTGCCACGCGCATCGGGCTGCCAGCTCGTCAGCGGCACGCCGATACGCGCCGCTTCGCGCAGCTGGGTGTCGACGGGAATGTAGTCCGGCCACAGGGTGATGTCTTCGCGGCAACGCAGTGACAGCAAGGTGTCGCGGGAGGCGCGCGTGCGGCGGTCGAACATCGTCGGCACCACGATGTGCGGGAGAACGCGGCCGGTCGAATTGGTGTAGAGCTCGAGCGTGCGCATCAAGCGGTCGAGCGAGCGCAGCGCGAGTTCCTCGGTCTGCATCGGCACGATCAGCAGCTCCGCGGCCGCCAGCGCGTTGATGACGAGCATGCCGAGCGTCGGCGGGCAGTCGATCAGGCAGTAGTCGTAGTCCTCGGCAAGTGCCGGCAGCTGGCGCGCGAGCACCCGCCCCATGCCCTTGATGCCACCGCAGCGACGCTCGAGGGAGACCAGCGCGGTGGCCGCGGGCAGCATCGAGATGCGCGGCGTGGTGGTGCTGCGCACCAGGCTCGCAACGTCGCATCGCCGTTGTTCGGCGGCCGCGTCGAACAGGTCGTGCACGCTGGTGCCGGCGGCGTCCGGATCGAAGCCGAAGTAGCTCGAGCACGAGCCGTGCGGGTCGAGATCGATCATCAGCACGCGCTTGCCATGGCGCGCCAGGGCGCCCGCGAGATTGACCACGGTGGTCGTCTTGCCGACCCCGCCTTTCTGCGCCATCACGGTCCAAATCTTCATAAGGTGATTACCTCCGGGCCGGGTAGCTCGGTAATGCGTTGCAAAGTTCGTGGCGCGATTTCCTCACGCTCGGCGCGTGCAGCGAGGCTCGCGGCGACGGCCGGCACGTCGGCGTGCCGTGCAATGGCGATGACCACGCGGCGGTTGCGCGCGCGGCCTTCGGCGCTGGCATTGCTGGCGACGGGATACTGCGCCCCGAAACCGGTCGCGGAGACCCGTCGCGGATCGACCCCGGCGGCAACCAGGCGCGCAGCCACGGCAGCGGCCCGAGACGCGGAGTGCTCCCAGTGCGAGCCGGGCTCGGCCGCGACGACCGGCACGTTGTCGGTGAAGCCCTCGATACGCACCGGCACGTCGACGGCACGCGCGAGCTCGGCGAGATCGTCGATGAACGCCGCGCTGGCGTCTCCGAGACGGCCGTCCTCGGTGAAAGCCGCGCCCGCCGGCAGCTCGATCTCGGTCCAATCCTCGCTCTCGCGAACGCTCGCGGGCACGTCGGTGCGCGCCGCTGCGAGCACTTCGACGACTGCCGCGAGGTCTTCCGCGCGCAGGGCCAGCGGATCGCTCAGCCATTGCTCGACGTCGAGTTCACCGTCGAGCGAGCTCGGCACGGCGAGCGCTTCCTCGCCACGCGCGCGGCGTCGCTCCTCGAGCGCGGCATTCACGCGCGGATCCTGGAAGACTTCGAGCAACGACGCGGAGAGCACGCGAAACTTGCCGTCATTGACCGAGGAGATCGAGTACATCACGACGAAGAACGCGAACAGCAGCGTGATGAAATCGGCATAGGAGAGGATCCAGCGATCCGCATGCGCACCGTCGTCGTGCAGGTCCTCGAGCAGCTCGGTATGGAAATGGCGCCGCATCGCTCAGACCCGCGTCAGGCCCTGCAGCCTGGCCTCGACCACGTGCGGGCTGTCACCCTGCGCGATGGCAACGATACCGACGGCGACCAGCTCTTCGAAACGCGACTGCTCGCGCACCACGGCCTTGATCTTGTTCGCCACCGGGATGAACACGAGGTTGGCGAGCCCCACCCCGTAGACCGTGGCGACGAACGCCACCGCGATACCCTCGCCCAGCCGCGCGGGATCGGCGAGGTTGTTCATGACCTGGATGAGTCCGATTACGGCACCGAGGATGCCGAGCGTCGGCGCATAGCCGCCAATGCCGTCAATCACCCGCGCGGCGCCGAGATCGCGGCGCTCGCGCGCGAGGCAATCGAGCTCCAGGGTCTCACGGATGACCAGCGGATCGTTGCCGTCGATGACGAGCTGCAACCCCTTGCGCGCGTAGCGGTCGGAGACCTGGCCGACGACTTTCTCGAGCCCCAGCAGGCCTTCGCGGCGGGCGAGCTGCGACCAGCGCACGATCTCGCGTGCCTGGCGCGCGAGTTCGACCTGCGGCGGGTGCACCACCCAGGGCAACATGGCGAGCGCGCGCAGGAACACCGGCAGCGGCGACTGCAGCATCGTCGCGCCGATGCTGCCACCGACCACGATGAGGATCGCGGGACCGTTGAGCAGTGCGCCAAGCGAACCGCCTTCGAGCCGCTGGCCGAGCACCACCGCGCCGATCGCGACGACGATGCCGGTCAGGCTGAGCGCATCGAAACGGCTCATCGCGTTCTCCTCAGCTCGCCGAACGTGACGCGGCAGGATGTCATACCGCCTCCAGCAGGCGCGGCGCGATCGCCGTCGATGGCAGGACGGAGTCGACCAGCCCCGCTTCGATGACCGCGCGCGGCATACCGAACACCACCGAGCTGTCCTCGTCCTGTGCCCACACGGGCGCACCGGCGGCCTTGAGATCGCGACCGCCGAGGCAGCCATCATCGCCCATGCCGGTCAGCACGATGGCCAGCACGCGCGGTCCGAATACTCTCGCCGCCGAACCGAAGGTGACATTGATGCTCGGTTGGTGGCGCGTACCCGTCATGCCGGGACCGACGCGCAGCTGCACCACGTTGCCCGGCGCGCGGTCGAGTTCGGTCTGCAAGCCACCGGGGCAGATGTAGGCCGTGCCACGCGCGAGGCGCTCGCCGTCCTCGGCCAGCTTGACGGTCAGCGCGGACTGGCGATCGAGGCGTTCGGCGAAGCAGGTCGTAAACGTTCCCGGCATGTGCTGGGCGACGACGATCGGCAGTCGAAATTCCGCCGGCAGGGCGTTCAGGATCGCGGCGACCACCGGCGGTCCCCCGGTGGAAGCCCCGATG
>JAPOKK010000105.1 GCA_029977665.1 Pseudomonadota bacterium
CCGCGGCCGGGCGGAAAGCGCCGCGTGAGCCAGTCGCCGAGCTGCGCGGCGCGGCCGCGCGTGATCGCGACCACGTGCGTGGCCAGCGGCACGCGCTCGGCGAGCGCGCCGAGCAGTCCTTCGGCCTGGCGTTCGTGTCCGCGCTTGCCATCGGCGAGCTGCCACGCGACGAGCGGCCGCGGGCTCACCGTGTCGGCAACCCGCGAGCGGCGCGCAGCGCGTTCAGACGATCGTCAGCCACTCCGCCGGCGCATCGCGCTTGCCCATCACGAGGTCGAGATAAGCCTGCTGCAGCTTGCGCGTCACCGGGCCGCAAACGCCGGCGCCAATCTGGCGGTTGTCGAGTTCGCGGATCGGCGTGACCTCAGCCGCGGTACCGGTGAAGAAGCACTCGTCGGCGATGTAGATCTCGTCGCGCGTGATGCGCTTCTCGACGACCTCGATGCCGAGTTCGCGGGCGAGGCCGAGGATGGTGTCGCGGGTGATGCCTTCGAGCAGCGAGGCGAGTTCGGGCGTGTAAAGCACCCCGCGGCGCACGACGAAGATGTTCTCGCCCGAACCTTCGGCGACCATGCCTTCGTTGTCGAGCAGCAGCGCCTCGTCGTAACCGTCGCGCGCGGCTTCCTGCAGCGCGAGGATCGAATTGATGTAGTTGCCGCAGGCCTTGGCGCGCGGCATCACGCTGTTGACCAGGCCGCGCGTGAACGACGAGGTCTTGATGCGGATGCCTTTCTCGAGCGCATCGGCGCCGAGGTAGGCGCCCCAGAACCACGACGCGATGGCGACGTGCACCGAGAGGTTGTTCGCGTGCAGGCCCATGCCTTCCGATCCGTAGTAGACCAGCGGACGGATGTAGGCCGAGGCGAGCTTGTTCTGGCGCACGTTGTCGATGCAGGCGTCGCGCACCGTCTCGACGCTGAACGGCACGTCCATCTCGAGGATCTTGGCGGTATCGAACAGGCGCCGCACGTGGTCGTCGAGGCGGAAGATGGCGGTGCCGCGCTCGGTCTCGTAGGCACGGATGCCCTCGAACGCGCCCACGCCGTAATGCAGCGTGTGGGTGAGCACGTGCACGTTGGCCTCGCGCCACGGCACGGTCTGCCCGTCCATCCAGATCACCCCGTCGCGATCGGCGTAACTCATCGTCTCGACTCCCTCGTTAACTGTCAGCGTGCGTCAGGCAAACACAGAGTTCCAGATCTCGACGACGTTGCCGCGGTGTTCCCGGTGACGCTCGGCTTCGACCAGCCCGTCCGACTGCTGCAGGGCGCAGCGGTGGATGTCGGCGCGGTAGGCGAAGTAGGCGTCGTGCAGGCGCCGGCAGGATTCGGCCGGCAGCAGGCCCAGGTCGGCAATCGTCTCGAGCAACCGGAGGTTGTCCGTCCAGACGAGCAGGGGCGGATGTTCGCAGGCCCATCTGAGGACCGCGTATTGCACCACAAATTCGATATCCGTCATACCGCCGTGGCCCTGCTTGAGATCGAACAGGGCGTCGTTGCTGCGGTCGAGTTCGCCGCGCATGCGGCTGCGCATGGTGGTGATGTCGGCGGCCAGCACGGCGGCGTCGCGCGGGCGCGCCAACGCCGCGCGGCGCACGCCATCGAAGCGCGCGATGAGCGCGGCGTCGCCAGCCACGGCGCGTGCGCGCACCAGCGCCTGCAGCTCCCAGGTCCAGGCCTTCTCGGCAAGGTAATCGGCGTAGGCCGTGACCGGTGAGACGACCAGCCCCGCGTTGCCGCTGGGGCGCAGGCGGGTATCGATCTCGTAGGCGACGCCGGCGCCGGTGGTGGTCGAGAGGACGTGGATGAAGCGCTGTACGAGGCGCGCGAAGAAGACGTCGTTCTCGATTTCCTTGGGCCCCGCCGTGTGCTGCGCGGCACCCTGCGAGTCGTGCAGGAAGACGAGGTCGAGATCGGAGCCGTAACCGAGTTCCCAGCCGCCAAGCTTGCCGTAGGCGATGACCGCGAAGCGCGCCTCGCGCCGGCCGTCATCGCCGTCGCAGCACGGCGCGCCGAAGCGCCGCGTGAGATCGTGCCAGGCCATTTCCAGGCCCTTGTTCACGCACGCCTCGGCAATGAACGTCAGCTGGTCGCTGACGCGCGCCACCGGCAGGTGGCCGGTGACGTCGCTCGCGGCGACGCGCAGCACCTGCTGGTTGCGGAAGCTGCGCAGCGCGTCCATGGCCTGTTCGAGGCCTTCGTCCTCGCGCACCTGCAGGTGCACGAATTCGTCGAGACGGGCACGGTCGGGCGGCTGGTAGAGCGCGCGCGGGTCGAGCAGCTCGTCGAGCAGCAGCGGGTGGGCGATGATCTGATCGGCGATCCACGGGCTCGCCTTGAACAGCTGGGCGAGACGCTCGAGCGCGCCCTCGTTATCGGCGAGGAACGCGAGGTAGACGCTGCGCCGCGCGATGGCGTGCAGCAGGTCAGCGAGGCGGCGCGTCGCCGCATCGGACAGGCCGCCCTCGGCGGTGGCGCGGATCAGCAGCGGCATGAGGCGGTCGAGCCGCTCGCGGCCCTGGCGGCTCAGGCGCGACAGGAACCGTTCGGACTTGAGTTCCAGCAGCACCTCGATCTGGGTTCGGCTCGCCGCGTGGCCGAGCTGGCCGAAGCGCGTCGCGAGGCCGTCGGCGTCATCCTCGCAGCGCCAGATGTCGCGCCACGGCGCGGCGCCCTCGCTGTCCTCGGCCGGCGCTTCGAGCAGCTCGGCGAAATGCGCGCGGGTCGCCTCGCGGTGGGATTCGAGCACGTCGCGGAAAGCGTCCCAGTCGGCCTTGCCCATGGCGAAGGCGAGGCGTCGGCGTGCGCAGTCGTCGTCCGGCAGGGCATGGGTCTGTTGATCGCGTACCTGCTGCAGGCGGTGCTCGGTGGTGCGCAGGTAACGGTAGGCGGCGAGCAGCGTGGCGACGTCCTCGCGTTCGAGAAAGCCGAGTTCGGCACAGGCGTCGAGCGTGCGCACGAGCGAGCGATCGCGCAGGCGCGGCTCGCGGCCGCCGCGCGTCAGCTGGAACAACTGCCCGGTGAATTCGATCTCGCGAATGCCGCCGCTGCCGCGCTTGACGTCGCTCGCCAGTTCGGCCGAACTGGCCTCGCGGTTGATCATCGCTTTCATCTCGCGCAGCGCGTCGAGCGCGCCGAAATCGAGGTAGCGGCGGAATACGAACGGGCGCACCGTGGCTTCGAACTGTGTCACCGTGGCGGCGTCGCCGGACAACGCTCGCGCCTTGATCAGCGCGTAGCGCTCCCAGTCGCGCCCGTGCACCGCGTAGTAATGCTCGAGCGCGGCGAGCGAGCTCGACAGCGGGCCGCCGTCGCCGAACGGGCGCAGGCGCATGTCGACGCGGAATACGAAGCCCTCGCCGGTGGTTTCGTTCAGCAGCGCGATGAGTTCGCGCCCGACGCGGTCGAAGTACTCCTGGTGCGGCAGCTCGCGGCGCCCGCCGCGGGTCTCGCCGTTCTCGCCGTAGACGAACAGCAGGTCGATGTCGGAGGAGAAATTGAGTTCGTGGCCGCCGAGCTTGCCCATGCCGATGACGGCCAATTCGAGCGGCCGGCCGTCGCTGCCGTAGGCGCGGCCGAAGCGCGCCTCGAGGCGATCGTGCAGCCAGGCCACGCTGGTCGCGACGACCGCGTCGGCGAAATCCGACAGCTCGCCCATGATGCCGTCGACATCGGCGCCAGCGTGCAGGTCGCGCCAGGCGATGCGCACCATCTCGGCCTGGCGCAGGCGGCGCAGCGCGGCCTTGGCCGCGGCCTGGTCGGCAGCGTCGGCAAGTGCACCGGCGACGCGGGTGTCGTAGTCGGCCCGCGAACGCGGCGCGGCATCGGCGACGAGCACGGCGAAGTCGCCGGGACGCCGGATCGCAAACTCGGCGACGAAGGGACTTTGCGCAAACACGGCCAGCAGTGCCGTATCGAGCGGCGCCGCCGTCTCGCAGGCCGCCGCCGCCTCGCGGTAACGCGCCGCGAGTATCTCGAGCTCGGGGCGCAGGCAACCCGGCAGGCCGGGCGGCAGGAGGGTCTCGGGGAGGGTCGTGTCGGCAGCGGTCATGGGGGCGGGGCGTCGGCTTCGTCGCGTGTTGCAGGGGGCGGCAGGCGCTGGCCGTGCCACCTGCGCGCCATTGTCCAACAAACGATCCGAACTCGCAGCCCGCCGCGTGCCGCGACCACCCTGCGCGGGCCGTCCGATCCGGTATAGACTGCAGCGCCCCGGCGACCCCTGCCGGCAACCGCTCCGCGAGCCACCATGACCGTTCCCCCGCCCCGCCTCGACAGCAAGCTGCCCGACGTCGGCACCACCATCTTCACGGTGATGTCGCAGATGGCCCACGACCACGGCGCGATCAACCTCTCGCAGGGCTATCCCGACTACGACGGGCCGGCCGTGCTGCGCGAACGCCTGCAGCATTACGCCGGCAACGGTTACAACCAGTACGCACCGCTGGCCGGCGTGCCGGCGCTGCGCGCGCAGATCGCGGCCAAGGTCGCGCGCTGTTACGGCCGCGACATCGACGCCGACACCGAGGTCACCGTGACCCCGGGGGCGACCGAGGCCATCTACTGTGCGGTCACCGCTGTGGTGCGCCCGGGTGACGAGGTCATCCTGTTCGATCCCGTCTACGACTGCTACGACCCGGCCGTGCGCCTGTCCGGCGGTGTGCCGGTGCATCTCACGCTGGCCGCGCCCGGCTACCGCATCGACTGGGACGCGGTGGCGCGCGCGATCACGCCGCGCACGCGCCTCATCATGGTCAACTCGCCGCACAATCCGACCGGCAGCGTGCTCGAAGCGGACGACATCGCCGCCTTGCGCGAACTCGCCGTGCGCCACGACCTCATCGTCATTGCCGACGAGGTCTACGAACATCTCGTGTTCGACGGCCGCCGCCACGAGAGCGTGCTGCGCGACCCGGTGCTCGCCGCGCGCAGTTTCGCCGTGTTCTCGTTCGGCAAGACCTACCACGTCACCGGCTGGAAGACCGGCTACTGCGTGGCGCCGCCGGTGCTGACCACCGAACTGCGCCGCGTGCACCAGTTCGTCGCGTTCGTCGCCAACACCCCGGTGCAGCATGCGCTGGCCGATTTCATGGCCGCGCATCCCGAACACCTCGACGAGCTGCCGGGGTTCTACCAGGCCAAGCGCGACCGCTTCAACGCGGCGCTCGCCGGCTCGCGCTTCCGCCTGCGGCCGAGCGCCGGCACCTTCTTCCAGCTCGCCGACTACGCCGCCATCAGCGACGAGCCGGACCGCGAGTTCGTGCGTTGGCTGACCACCGAGGTCGGCGTCGCCGCGATCCCGATGTCGGTGTTCTACGCCGCGCCGCCCGGCGAGCGCGTGGTGCGCTTCTGTTTCTGCAAGGAGGACGCGACGCTAGACCTGGCCGCGGCGAAACTCGCGGCGCTGTGAGCGCGCCGGCCGCTCAGGGCAGGCGGCGCGGCGGCTCGTCGTCGTCGTTCTCGACGCGGTAGTCGCCCTCGTAGGTATGCGTGTCGTGCGCGCCGCTGCGCTCACCGGGAGCGCCCGGGCGCCACGGTCCGCGGCCGCCGGGCTGGATGCTGCGCACCACGAGCTGCGCGGCAAGGCCCTTGGCGAGCGCGCGGCGTACGCCCGGCAGCAGGACCAGGAAGCCGATGGCGTCGGTGATGAAACCGGGGGTCAGCAGCAGCACGGCGGTGATCAGCAGGATCAGGCCCTCGACGAGTTCGATCGCGGGCAGCTCGCCGGCCTCGAGCGCGGCGCGCACGCGCGCCAGCGTGACCAGGCCCTGCAGGCGCAGCAGCCAGGCGCCGAGCACGGCGGTGAGGATGACGAGGCCGATGGTGGTGCCCGCGCCAATCGCGCGGCCGACCTTGATCAGCACGTAGAGCTCGGTCAGCGGGATGCCGATGAGCAGGATGACGAACAGCAGGAAGACCGGCATGGACTCGGGGCGGATACCTTGAAATGGCTCGGTGCGGCGCGCGGCGGGCGCCGCCGTCGGGGCACGCTGCGGCGGGCCCGTACGATAACATGGGGGGCTGACAGGGCCATTAACAGGGCGATTAACAGGGTGGCCAACGGAACGGCGAGGCAGCGAGCCCGGACCGTGCCGCCGCCCGTGATCCGCGAGCAGACCAGGATAGAGACATGAGTGCACCCCGCACGCACGCGAGCACACACGCGAACTCCCAGGCCACGACCGGGACGCAGGCCGTCGTCGCGCTGTGCACCTGCCCCGACCGCGCCACCGCGCTCGGCCTCGCGCGCGCGGCCGTCGAGCAGCGCCTCGCCGCCTGCGTCAACCTCGTCGAAGGCGTGACCTCGGTCTACGCCTGGCAGGGCCACATCGAAGAGGACGCCGAGATCCTGCTCGTCGCCAAGACCACCGCGGCCGGCTTCGGCGCGCTCGAGGCGGCCTGGCGCGAAGCCCATCCTTATGAACTCCCCGAGATCATCGCGGTCGATGTGACACACGGTTCCGGACCCTACCTCGCATGGATCGACGCCGCCGTCTCGTCCTGAGCAGCCTCGCGCTGCTCGTGCTCTGCGTCGCCGGGCCGGCGGGCGCGGGCGTGCTCGACGCGCTCGAGCGCCTCGGCGGCGCGGACGCGGCCGGCCAGCGCGAATTCCTGCCGCCCGACGAGGCCTTCCGCCTGACCGAATCGCTCGACGCGGATGGCGCGCTGCGCCTCGACTTCGCCATCGAGCCCGGCTACTACCTCTACCGTGACCGTTTCCGCTTCACGCCGCGCGGCGACGACGTCGCCCTCGGCGCCGCCGAGCTGCCGCCGAGCGAGCCCAAGGACGACCCCGAGTTTGGCCGCGTCGAGGTCTACAAGCACGACATCACGGTGCGCCTGCCGATCCTCGAGGCAGCCGCCGACGCCGCGCTGATCGAGGCCGAGGTGCGCTACCAGGGCTGCGCCGAGGATGGCATCTGCTCCCCGCCGATCACGAAGACGGTGGCCGTCGCGCCGCCCGCGTTCACGCCGGCGCGCGGCGCCCCGGGCCGTACCGCGGGCAACACCCCGGGCAACACCCCGGGGATCACTTCGGGCAGCGCCGCCGAGCCTGCGATGCCGTCACTCGACGCTGCCGCGCCGGCACCCGGCGGCGTCGCCGTGCTGTCGGCCAGCGACCGCATCGCGCGCGACCTGGGTGAGCGCTCACTATGGGCCACACTTTTGACCTTCCTCGGTCTCGGCCTGCTCCTCGCGCTCACGCCCTGCGTCTTCCCGATGGTCCCGATCCTCTCCGGCATCATCGTCGGCCAGCGTCAGCCGGTCTCCACACCGCGCGCGCTCGCCCTCTCCGCGGTCTACGTGCTCGCCATGGCCGCGACCTACGCGCTGGCCGGGGTCGCCGCCGGGCTCGCCGGGCAGAATCTGCAGGCCGCGTTCCAGCAGCCGGCCGTGATCGTCGCCTTCGCGGCGGTCTTCGTCGCCCTCGCGTTGTCCATGTTCGGTTTCTACGAGCTGCAGCTGCCATCGGCGCTGCAGGCGCGCCTCGACGGCCTGAGCCGGCGCCAGAAGAGCGGCTCGCTGGTCGGCGTCGCAGTGATGGGCGTGCTCTCGGCGGTGATCGTCGGCCCGTGCGTGGCGCCGCCGCTCGCCGGCGCGCTCGCTTACATCGGTACCACCGGCTCGGCGACGACCGGCGGCCTGGCACTGTTCGCGCTCGGCCTCGGCATGGGCGCGCCGCTGCTCGCCGTCGGCGCCTCGGCCGGTGCGCTGCTGCCGCGCGCCGGGGCCTGGATGAAACGCGTCAAGCAGGTTTTCGGCGTGGTCTTCCTGGGCGTCGCCATCTGGTTCCTCGAACGCGTGCTGCCGGGGCCGCTGGTGCTCGTGCTGTGGGCCGCGCTCGCTTTGGGCAGCGCGGTCGCGCTCGGCGCGCTCGCGCGCACCGAGCGTGCCGCGCCCGCGCGCACCCACCTCGCGCAGGCGCTCGGCCTGCTGCTGCTCCTCTACGGTGGCGTGCTCGTGGTCGGTGCCGCGGCCGGTGCGGTCGATCCCCTGGCGCCGCTCGCGCCGCTCGCCGGCGGCACGCGCCCGGCGGCGGCGATGCCAGCCTTCCGCGCGGTCAAGAGCGCCGAAGAACTGACCGCCGCGGTCGATGCCGCGGCCGCCGAGGGGCGCGCGGTGATGCTCGACGTCTACGCCGACTGGTGCATCGAGTGCAAACACCTCGAGCGCGAGACCTTTGCCGCACCGACCGTCAGCCGGCGTCTCGCCGGCCTGACCCTGCTGCGCGCCGACGTCACCGCCAACGACGCCCGCGACCAGGCGCTGCTCGCGCGCCACGAGCTGTTCGGGCCGCCGGCGGTGTTGTTCTTCCGCGACGGCGCCGAGCTGCGTGACAAGCGCCTCGTCGGTTTCGTCGACGCCGACACCTTTCACGATCATCTCGACGGACTCGCCCCACCCTGATGCGCCCTTTCCACCTCGTTCTCGTCGCGCTCGCACTGCTCGCCGGCAGCGCGGGCTACGTCACCCACCGCGCCCTGCGCCAGGACGTCAGCGCACCGCCGGCGGCAGTTGCCGGACCGGCAGTGGGGCCGGCGGTGAGCGTGGCGCGCGCCGGCAACGCCGCCGACGCCACGCTCGACTGGCGTCTCGCGACACCGGCCGGCGAGCAGCAGCGCCTGGGCGATCTCGCCGGCCGCGTCACGGTGCTCAATTTCTGGGCGACGTGGTGCCCGCCCTGCCTGCGCGAGATCCCGGCGTTCGTCGCGCTGCAGGAAAGGCACGGCGCGGACGGGCTGCAGTTCATCGGCATCGCGCTCGACGAAGCCGCACCGGTGGCCGACTTCGTCGCCGAGAAAGGCGTCAACTACCCGGTGCTGGTCGGTGCCAACGACGTCGTGCGCCTGATGCAGACCCTCGGCAACGAGATCGGCGGTCTGCCCTACACCGTGGTGCTCGATGCGGCCGGCGAGGTACTGTTCACCAAGCAGGGCGAATGGCCTGCTGACGCGGCTGCCGAGCGCCTCGCCGGATTTCTGAAAGGTTCTTGAAAGGTCCGATTAGCGCCGCCTAACGGGCATAAGTTGCCGGGAAAATCGGAAAACGTGTTTCCGCCGGCGGTCCCGATGTGATAGCTTCGCGGCTCGTTTCAACGCACCCGCGAAAAGGGGATTGCCGGCTGTGGCCAGGCTGCTCGTCATCAACGGCCCGAATCTCAACCTGCTCGGCCGACGCGAGCCCGAGATTTACGGCCGCACCACCCTGCCCGAGCTCGAGGAGCGGCTCGTCGCCGTGGCCGCGGAGCGCGGCCACGAGGCATGCTGCTTCCAGGCCAACGGCGAGGGCGCGCTGGTCGATCGCATCCACGCCGCCGCCGACGAAGGCGTCGAGCTCATCGTGATCAACCCCGGCGCCTACACGCACACGAGTGTCGCGCTGCGTGATGCCCTGCTCGGCGTCGCCATCCCGTTCATCGAGGTGCACATCTCCAACGTGCACGCGCGCGAGCCGTTCCGGCGCCATTCCTACCTGGCGGACGTGGCGGTAGGCGTGATCGCCGGGCTCGGCCTGGCCGGCTACGAACTCGCCCTGGCGGCGGCGGACGAGGTGCTCGCTGCGCACCGCCGCCGCACCTGAGCCGGGGCATCGCAATCATGAGTGATTCCGCCCACGGACCCGCCGCAGTGCGCGGCGCCGAAGCGGCGGTTTCCTCGAACCAATCAATCAGCGGGCGCAACGGCCGCCCACAGGGGACTGCAGGTGGATATCCGTAAGGTCAAGAAACTCATCGAGCTGCTCGAGGAATCGGGCGTCGCCGAAATCGAGATCCGCGAAGGCGAGGAATCGGTTCGCATCAGCCGCGGCACGAGCACGGTGCACTACGCGCCACCGGCCCCGGCACCGGTAGCGCCCGTCCCGGCGCCAGCCGCGCCGGCGCCCGAGGCCGTAGCCCCCGTCGCGCCGCCCGCGCCCGAGGGCACGGTGGTCGAATCGCCCATGGTCGGCACGTTCTACGGTGCGCCGTCGCCGGACTCCGCGCCGTTCGTCAGCGTCGGCCAGACCGTCAACGTCGGCGACACCCTGTGCATCATCGAGGCGATGAAGATCATGAACCCGATCGAGGCCGAGATCGGCGGCAAGGTCACCGCCATCCTGGCCGAGAACGGCCACCCGGTCGAATTCGGCCAGCCGCTGTTCGTCATCGCCTGAGACGCGTACGCATGTCGATCGTGAGCCGCTCGTGCGAGCGTGCGCCGTGTCCCCGCGCCATGCGCGATGCCGCTGCCGGCGGCACGCGCGGAGAAGATTTCCATGTTCGATAAGGTCGTCATCGCCAACCGCGGCGAGATCGCGCTGCGCGTGCTGCGCGCCTGCCGCGATCTCGGTATCAAGACGGTCGCCGTGCATTCCTCGGCCGACCGCGATCTGAAGCACGTGCGGCTCGCCGACGAATCGGTCTGCATCGGCCCGCCCTCGCCGACCGAGAGCTACCTCAATATCCCCGCCGTGATCGCCGCCGCCGAGGTCGTCGACGCCGTCGCCATCCATCCGGGCTACGGTTTCCTGTCCGAGAACGCTGATTTCGCCGAGCGCGTCGAGCAGTCGGGCTTCGTCTTCATCGGTCCGCGCCCGGAGACGATGCGCTTGATGGGCGACAAGCTCTCGGCCATCAAGGCCATGCAGGAGGCCGGCGTGCCCTGCGTACCTGGTTCGGGCAAGCCGCTCGGTGATGACATCGCCGAGAACGCCGCGCTCGCGCGGGCCATCGGCTACCCGGTCATCATCAAGGCCGCCGGCGGCGGCGGCGGGCGCGGCATGCGCGTGGTGCACAGCGAAGCCGGTTTGCGCAACGCCATCGGCCTGACCAAGCGCGAGGCCGCGGTGGCGTTTCAGAACGATGCCGTCTACCTCGAGAAGTTTCTCGAACGTCCGCGCCACGTCGAGTTCCAGGTGCTCGCCGATACACACGGCAACTGCATCCACCTCGGCGAGCGCGATTGCTCCATGCAGCGCCGTCACCAGAAGATCATCGAGGAAGCGCCGGCGCCGGGCATCGACGAGGCAACGCGCCAGCGCATGGGCGCGCTGTGCGTCGAGGCCTGCAAGCGCATCGGCTACCGCGGTGCCGGCACGTTCGAGTTCCTCTATGAGAACGGCGAGTTCTATTTCATCGAGATGAACACGCGCATCCAGGTCGAGCACCCGGTGACCGAAGAGATCACCGGCATCGACCTCGTCAAGCAGCAGCTGCGCGTGGCCGCCGGCGAGCCGCTCGACATCCGCCAGGAGGACATCAAGATCCTCGGTCATGCCGTCGAGTGCCGTATCAACGCCGAGGATGCCTACAACTTCCGCCCCTCGCCCGGTCGCATCAGTGTCTACCATCCAGCCGGCGGTCCGGGCGTGCGCATCGACTCGCACATCTACGACGGTTACGTCGTGCCGCCTTACTACGATTCGCTGATCGGCAAGCTGATCTGCCACGCGGAGAACCGCGAAGCGGCGCTGACGCGGATGCAGAACGCGCTCACCGAGCTCGTCATCGAAGGCATCGAGACCAACATCCCGCTGCACATCGATCTCGTCTCCGATGCCGCCTTCCGCGCCGGCGGCACCGACATCCACTTCCTCGAACGCCGGTTGGGCCTGGCCTGAACGCGCGCGCCGCCAGGCCCGCGCCGCCGGATACCGCGCCGTGACCGAAGCGCCCGCCTGGCTCGAGCTGACGGTCGAGGTGTCACGCGAGGCCTGGCCGCGGCTCGAGGTTCTGCTCGAGGAACTCGGCGCCGCCGCGGTCACCCAGGCGGCCGGCGATCACGCGCTGTTCGACGAACCCGGCGTGCGCAACGACGCCGACTGGTCGCATTTCACCGTCGAGGCCTTGTTCGACGGCGCGTGCGACGCCGACCTGCTCACCGCGGCGTTGCGCGCGCTGCTCGGCGAGCAGGCGCCGATCGGCGCGCGGCACATTGCCGACACCGCCTGGGCCGATGCCTGGAAAGCGCACTGGCAGCCGCTGCGCTTCGCCGGTGGTATCTGCGTGTGTCCGAGCTGGCTCGAGCCGCCGGCCGGCGCGCGCCACCTCATCCGGCTCGATCCCGGCCAGGCGTTCGGCACCGGTACCCACGAAACCACGGCGCTCGCCATCGACTGGCTCGCCGCACAGGCGCCGCTCGACGGCCGCAGCGTGATCGACTACGGCACCGGCTCGGGCGTGCTCGCGCTCGCCGCCGCCGCGCTCGGCGCCGCGACCGTGACGGGTGTCGACATCGATGCCGATGCCGTCGCCGCGGCGCAGGCCAACGTGCGCGACAACGGCGCGGCTGGACGCGTCACCATTGCCCACGTCGACGACGCGACCCTGGCGCCGGCCGACCTGCTCGTCGCCAACATCCTGCTCGAACCGCTGCTCGCGCTCGCCCCGCGTCTCATCGCGCTGGTGCGCCCGGGCGGGCAACTCGCCCTGACCGGGCTGCTCGCCGCGCAGGCCGACGCCATCGCCGCGGCCTACGGCGAAGCGTTCGAGCTCGCGCCGCCGCGCGCACGCGGCGAGTGGATTCTCGTCGCCGGGCGGCGCCGCGCCGACTGAGCGCTGCCCGCCGGCTGCGCGCCCTGCGCCGCGCCGACATCGCGTATACACTGCGCGGGTCGAACGCCGTGTGTCCCGCGGGCCGCGAGGCGCACCCAGCAATCGACGCCGCCCCACCCCTGCCGGGAGATCGCGCGCCGTGCTGACGCGTTGCCCACATTGCCAGAGCTGGTTCCGCGTGCGCGCCGAGCAGCTCAGCGTCGCCAACGGTCGTGTCACCTGCGGCACCTGCGACCGTGTCTTCAGCGCGCTCGCGACGCTGGTCGACGACGAGCCCGCGGCGGCGCCGCGCCTCGACGCGCCAGCGCCACCGGTGCGCGAACCGGCGGCCCCCGCGGCCGCAGTACCCGACGCGAACGTCCCCCGGACCGTCGCAGCCGACACCGCAGCCGTCGAGGGGACAGCGACCGGGACACCGGAAGCCGAAGCACCGGAAACCGAAGTACCAGAAACCGAAGTACCAGAAACCGAAGTACCAGAAACCGAAGTACCAGAAACCGAAGTACCAGAGGCCGAAGTACCAGAGGCCGAAGTACCAGAGGCCGAAGTACCAGAGGCCGAAGTACCGGAGGTCGAAGTACCGGAGGTCGAAGTACCGGAGGTCGAAGTACCGGAGGTCGAAGTACCAGAGGCCGGGGTACGGGAGGTCGAAGTACCAGAGGCCGGGGTACGGGAGGTCGCGGAACGCAGGACAGCGGCCAGCCCGGGCGGCGAGCCCGGCGGCACGCGCGGGTCGGCGCTCGAGGACGATGTGCCGGCGCTGTTGCGCGAAGAGTACGCGGCACTGGCACACGCGCAGGCACGGCGACCGCGGCGCCGCCCGTGGTGGGCGGTAGCCTGCGTGCTGCTCGGGCTCACCCTCGTGCTGCAGCTCGCCCTCGTCGAGCGGGCCGCGCTGGCGGCGGCGGTGCCGGCTGTCGCTCCGTGGCTCGAACGGCTGTGCGCGCGGCTGCCCTGTCCACCGCACGCGGGGGATGGGAGCGGCGGTGTCCGCTTGCTCGCCCGCGATGTGCGCGAGCATCCGCAATACGAGGATGCCCTGCTCGTCAACGCGACACTCGTCAACGACGGCGCGACGAGCGCCCCGTTTCCGATCATCGAACTCGTGTTGCACGATGCCGGCGGCCGTGCCGTCGGCGCGCGGCGCTTCGACCCCGCCGAATACCTCGACCACAGCATGCCGGTTGCCGCCGGTATGCCGCCGCGGCAGCCCGTCTACGTGGTCATCGAGCTGGCCGGCCCCGACGCCGCGGCGACGAGCTTCGAGTTCCGTTTCCTGTGAGCCCGGCCGCGCGGGACGGCGCGCGGCAGCGCGCCCCGTGCTGCGCCG
>JAPOKK010000082.1 GCA_029977665.1 Pseudomonadota bacterium
CCGCGAGGCTCGATGCCTGGCGGCAGGGGGATGCGGATTTAGAACTCGATTACCGGCCGCTGCGCCTCGGCGCCATCTCGCCGTGGGTCGCGCTCGCGGTGATCGCGGCCGAGGATCAGAAATTTCCTGACCACCACGGCTTCGACCTCGACGCGATCGGCGATGCGCTCGAGGCCCATCGCGACGGCGCCCGTCTGCGCGGCGCCAGCACGTTGAGCCAGCAGGTCGCGAAGAACCTGTTTCTGTGGTCGGGTCGGAGCTGGCTGCGCAAGGGCCTGGAGGTGGGATATACGATCCTGCTCGAGGCCCTGCTCGACAAGCGACGCATCCTCGAGCTGCATCTCAATATCGCCGAGTACGGCCCCGGCATCTACGGCGTTGAAGCCGCGGCGCAACGCTATTTCGGGCGTAGTGCCGGGTCGCTCGATCGTCACCGGGCAGCGTTGCTCGCCACGGCGCTGCCCAACCCGCGACGGTATCGTCTCGATCAACCGGACGCTTCGATGCGCGCGCGCCAGGCGTGGATCCTGCGCCAGATGCGCAACCTCGGCGGTACGGCCTGGCTCGCGCGACTCGAGCAGTCGCGACGGTGAGCGTCCCGCGTCAGATACCCACGAACGGCTGCACCAGGCGCGGTGCCAGTTCGCGGAAGCGCAGCCGTCCCTCGGTCACCGCGAGACAGACGCATTCGCCATCGCGCGTGATCACGGGCCGATGCTCCGTGCTCTCGTCGGCGTCTTCGATATCGCCGGCGCGGAAAATCTCCGAGCCGCAGAAATAGGCGCCCTTGAGTACCAGCGTGAGTTCGCTGCCGGCGTGGCCGTGTACCGGCAGCACGGTGCCCGGCTGGCCGCGCAGCATCCACATCCGTGCACCATCCTGTTCCGACAGACGGCACAGACGCAGACCGCGCCCGATCTGCCGCCAGGGCAGCGCATCCAGACTCGAGTTCAGGTACACCTGCACGAACTGCTCGATATCGTCGCTTGCGCCGAGGCCATGTGCCCGCGACACGGCGGCCGCACCCGCGTGGCGCTGCTCGTACTCGTCACAGATCTCACGTGCGCCACCGGGCGCTCCCGCGGCCGGCAGCGCTTGCAGCAACTCGCCGCCCAAGCGCTCTGCGAACTCGATCGCCTCGCGGCACTCGGCGCACACGCCGACATGCGCGCGAAGTACCGCTTCGAACGCTTCATTGAGATTGCCGAGCGCATAATCCAGCAGCCAGGCTTCGCTGGGGTGATGCACGATACTCATCAGGCATCTCCCTCCATCAGCTTGCGCAAGCGGTTGAAGGCCAGCCGCGTGCGTGATTTGACCGTGCCGATGGGCAGGCTCAGCATCTCGGCGATTTCCCGGTGCGAGCGCCCCTCGACGTATACGAGGAGCAGGATACGTCGCTGCTCCGCCGGCAGTTCTTCGAGTAGCGCGGCGACCTGCGCGCGGTTGGCGTCGCGCTCCGGTGCCTCGCTGCCTTCGCGCGTCAGGGGCTCGAGCGTGGCATAGCCGTCATGGGCACGGTTGCGTCGCTCGCCTGCGCGAAAATGATCGATCATGCGGTTACGCGCCAGGGTGTACATCCAGGTACGGGCGCTGGCCTTGGCTCCGTCGAACAGGTGGGCGCGGGTCCACGCGGTGACCATCACGTCCTGCACGACGCTCTCCGCGGTCGAGGCTTCACAGCCCTGCGCCGTCACCCAGGCCGTGAGACGAGGGGTGAACAGGGCGAAAAGCCGCTCGAACGCGCTGCGGTCGCCATCGTCGCGAACGCGTTCGAGCAGGCGCGTCTCGGCGGCGCGCTCGGCGGCGGCCTGGTCCGGCTCATTACCGCCCAGGTTGATGATATTGGGCATGGCACGGTTGCGGGCGTGTGTGGATCGAGTCATGCGCATTCTACGCCCGGTCCAACAACCCGGATCACGTCGGGGGATCATCGAGTCTCCGGGGTGATCCTGGCGCTGGCGCGTGTCGTAATAATCGCAAAAAGCACACCGGGCGGAGGGGCTCCATGAAGAACGATGTAGGCCGCAAGCGCATTGCGGTCATCGGCGCAGGCATTGCCGGGCTCGGAGCAGCCTGGGCACTGGCCAGACGTCACGCCGTGACGCTCTACGAGCAGGACGAGCGCTGCGGCGGTCACGCGAATACGGTCGAGATCGATGGCGGCGGCAGCCCGCTGGCCGTCGACACCGGGTTCATCGTCTACAACGCGCGCAACTACCCGCACCTGGTCGCGCTGT
This sequence comes from Pseudomonadota bacterium, assembly GCA_029977665.1. GTDB lineage: Bacteria > Pseudomonadota > Gammaproteobacteria > JACKNG01. The sequence goes on from JAPOKK010000082.1 coordinate 2,241, forward strand.
TCGAACACCTCGACGTGCCGACCACGCCCAGTGACATGTCGTTCGCGGTTTCGCTGGACGGCGGACGCGTCGAATATGCCGGCTCGGACCTCAACGGCTTGTTCGCGCAGCGCCGCAATACGCTGCGCCCGCGCTTCTGGCGCATGCTGCATGACATCCAGCGCTTCTACCGGCACGCACCGCGCTACCTGGAACGCGGCCTCGCCGGGCTCAGCATCGGCGCGCTGCTCGATGCCGAGGGCTACTCGGCGGCCTTCGTCGAAGACCACCTCGTGCCGATGGCCGCCGCGATATGGTCGGCTTCGCGGGCGGACATCCGCCAGTACCCGGCCGATGCCTTCATCCGCTTCTTCGACAACCACGGCCTGCTCACGCTCACGCAGCGACCGCAATGGCGGACGGTCACCGGCGGCAGCCGTGAATACGTTGCGCGCCTGCTTGCCGACGCGCAGCCCGACGCGCGCCTGGCCGCGCGCGTCGCCCGTCTCGATCGCTCCGGCGACGGCGTGCGCGTCACCGACGCGCAGGGCCACGCGCAGCATTTCGACGACGTCGTGGTCGCGACGCACGCCGACCAGGCACTTGCCCTGCTTGGTGACGCCGACGCGGACGAGCGCGCAGTGCTCGGCGCGGTGCACTACAGTGACAACGTTGCCTGGCTGCACGAGGACCCCGCACACATGCCGCGCCGGCGCGCGGCCTGGTCGAGCTGGAACTACATCCACGATGTGCGGCTCGGCGAAGCACGGCCCTTGAGCGTCAGCTACTGGATGAACCGGCTGCAGCCGCTCGCGACGCAGCGCGACCTGATCGTCACCCTCAATCCCCTGAGCGCCCCGCGCGCTGCCCACGGTCGTTTCGAATACACCCACCCGATCTTCAACCGCGAGACCGCCACTGCGCAAAACAGGTCGCTCGCGCTGCAGGGGCGCCGGCGCACCTGGTACTGTGGTGCATGGCTCGGCCACGGCTTCCACGAGGACGGCCTGCAGTCCGGGCTGTGGGTCGCCGAGCAGCTCGGCGCGGTGGTGCCGTGGCGGGATGCCGCAGGGTTCGACCGCCTGCCGGACGGCTACGCGGCCGAGCGCTCGCGCGCGGCCTGATGGCGATGTCGGCGTCGATGCAATCAGGCGGCGGCGCCGTGCGTGCGCCGGAAGCATCCGCGGTCTATCTCGGCACGGTATTTCACCGCCGCCCCGCGCCGCGCGCCCACGCGCTGCGCTACGGCGTGTTCTACCTGCTGCTCGACCTCGACGAACTACCCGCGCTCGACCGCCGCTCGCGGCTGTTCGGCTACAACCGCGCGGCGTGGTTCTCGTTCTTCGATGCCGATCACGGCAGCGGTGACGGCCGTCCGTTCAGGAACTGGCTGGAGGAGGCCCTGGCTGCGGCGGGTATCGTGCGCGAAGACTGGCGCTTCCGCGTGCTGTGCATGCCGCGCGTGCTGGGTTATGTCTTCAACCCGATCACGGTGGTCTATTGCCACGACGCGTCGGGGCATCTCGTCGCCATGCTCTACGAAGTCAACAACACGTTCGGCGAGCGGCTCAGCTACGTGGTCCCGGTCGCCGCGCACGCGGGCGGCGCGGTCATCCGTCAGCGCTGCGACAAGGCGCTGTTCGTCTCGCCGTTCTTCGACATGCGGGGCCATTATGAATTCGCCGTGCGCGAACCCGGCGCGCGTCTCACGCTCGGTATAGATTACCGCGAGGAGGCGTCGCTGCGCCTGCGCGCGGTGTTCGCCGGCCGCCGGCAGCCGTTCAGCGCGAAGACGCTGCGCGCGCTGGCCTGGCGCTACCCGGCGGCGACCCTCAAGGTCATCGCCGCGATCCACTACGAAGCCCTCAAGCTGTGGCTCAAGGGCATACCCGTGGTCCGACATGTCACCGTGGGTGACCGTTCCATCTCGACAGGAAAAGCTACATGAAGCAGAGCGCAAGCATCGCCCCGAGTCCGCGCGCCGCCTGGCGCAACCCGGCCCTGGGCTTCGTCTGTTCCCTCGGACGCCGCATCCGCCACGGTGAACTCGTCATCGAGACGCCCGGTGGCGAGGTGCTGGCCTTCGGCCCTGGCGGCAACGCTGCCGATGGCGGCCGCGGCGTCTGGCAGCTGCGCAACTACCGCCCGCTGTGGGCGCTTGCCGCGCGCGGTGCCCTGGGGCTCGCGGAGAGCTACCTGGCCGGCGACTGGGACAGTCCCGACCTCACCGCCCTGCTGGCCCTGGCCGCTCGCAACGAGCGCGATCTCGGCAGCGCGGCTGCCGGCAGCGCCTGGCTCACCTGGCCCGATCGCCTGTGGCATCGCCTGCACGCGAATTCCCGTCGCCAGGCCGCGCGCAACATCGCTTTCCACTACGATCTCGGCAACGACTTCTACGCCCAGTGGCTGGATCCGAGCATGACGTACTCGGCGGCGCTGTTCGACGCCGCCGATGAACCGCTCGAGAACGCACAGTTACGCAAGTATGCGCGACTGGCCGACCTGGCCGGCGTCGGAGCCGGCGATCGCGTGCTCGAGATCGGTTGTGGTTGGGGCGGCTTCATGGAGTACGCCGCCGGGACGCGTGACGCCGACGTGACCGGCGTCTCGATCTCGCCCGCCCAGTGCAGCTACGCGCGCGAGCGCCTCGCGGCCGCCGGCCTCGCGGCGCGCACCCGCGTCGAGCAGCGCGACTACCGCGATCTCGACGGGCGCTACCCGTGCATCGTCTCGATCGAGATGTTCGAGGCCGTCGGCGAAGCCTATTGGGACACTTACGCGCGGCAGCTCGCCGCACGCCTCGCGCCGGGCGGGGCGGCGGCGCTGCAGATCATCACGATCGCCGAGGAACGTTTCGACAACTACCGGCGCAACCCCGACTTCATCCAGCGCTACGTGTTTCCGGGCGGCATGTTGCCGAGCGACGATGCGCTTGCCGCGACGCTGGCGCGCGCCGGTTTGCGCATTACCGAGCGGCATGCCTGTGCGCTCGACTATGCGCGCACGCTGGCACGCTGGCGCGAACGCTTCGATGCGAGCTGGCCGGCGATCAGCGCGCTCGGCTTCGATGCACGCTTCCGGCGCCTGTGGCATTTCTACCTCGCTTACTGCGAGGCTGGCTTCCGTACGGGGGCCACCGACGTGGTCCAGATTCGGGTCGAACACGCGCGATGACACCGGCAGGCGGCCTGCGTCGCGTCACGCTGGTTGCCTACGGCGCGCCGGGGCTGGCCGCGGCGCTGCCGGTGATCCCGGTCGCGGTACTGCTGCCGACGTGGTATGCGCGCGACCTGGGTCTCGGTTTCGCGCTCACCGGGGTCGTGCTGGCCGTGGCGCGGGTGCTCGATTTCCTCGCCGACCCGCTGGTCGGTCTGCTCACCGACCGCGTCGCCTGGAGGGGGCTGCGCTACAAGCCGTGGACGCTCGCCGGTGCGCTGCTCGCGGCAATCGGCATGGCCATGCTGGCAATGCCGCCCGAGCCGCCCGGTGCGCTGCATCTCGGCTGCGGGGCGGTGCTGCTGTTCGGCGGATGGAGCCTGTTCACCATTCCGTACACCGCCTGGGGGGCAGAGCTCTCCGACGACGTCCACGAGCGCTCGCTGATTGCCGCGAGCCGCGAAGTTGCCGGCCTCGTCGGCATGCTCGTCGCGCTCGCCCTGCCGGCCTGGTTGCTCGCCGGCGCTGCCGACGGTGCGGCCCCGGCGCCCTTCGTCGCGCTGGCCGTTGCCGCCGGCGTGCTCGGTATCCCGGCCATCGCGGCACTGCTGTGGCTGGTGCCGGAGCCTGCGCGGGAGGCGCACCATGTGCCGGTCACCTGGCGCGACCTGCGTGAGCTGCTGCACGTACCGGCCTGCCGCCGCACGCTCGCTTGCTGGTTCGTCAACGGCATCGCGAACGGCCTTCCCGCCGTGCTGTTCCCGCTCGTCGTCAGCGACTGGCTGGCGCTCGGCGAGCGTGACACGTTCCTGCTACTGGCCTGCTATTTCGGCGCCGCGGTCGCGGGCGCCCCGTTGTGGCTCGCGCTCGCGAGGCGGCACGGCAAGCAGCGTGCGTGGCGTGGCGCGATCGCCCTCAACGTCGCGGTCTTCGTGCAGGTCGCCTGGCTCGGCCCCGATAGCGCGACCTGGTTCTACCCCGTGTGCCTGCTGTCGGGCTTCTCGCTCGGCGCCGACCTCGCCCTGCCGCCGTCGATCCAGGCTGACGTACTCGCCGAGGACCGCGCCGTGAGCGGGCGGCAGCGTACCGCGAGCGCATTCGCGCTGTGGACGATGGCGACCAAGCTCGCGCTGGCGCTTGCCGTCGCCGCGGCCTTCGTCGGGCTCGGCGTGCAGGACCCCGGCGCGGCGGATGCCGGTCCGGTCGATGCGCAGCACTTGCTGATCGGCTACGTGGTCGTTCCCGTCCTGCTCAAGTTCGTGGTGTTCGTCATGCTGCGCGCACCCCTGGTGCGCCGCTCACACGCGTACGGCGAGACGGCGACGCAGGTAGCGTAGCAGGCAGCCGAGCAAGGGCAGGCGCTCGTAGAGGCCGCTGGCGGCATCCCAGTAATCGAGATGCGCGCACACGCGGCCATCGCGATCGAGGTGGATCTCCGAACATCCGGCGACCGCCCAGGCCGCGCCGCCGAGCCGCGGCAGGCGCGCGCGCAACCGCCAGCTGACGAGGGCAACCTGCATGCCGTCAGCGCGCGGTGCGGCCTCTAGCGCGCGCGCATCGACGAGGAACTCGATGTCGTCGAGCTTCTCCAGCATGTCGGCGAACACCGCGCGGAACGCGGCGCCGCCGCGTACGTCGTTGAACGGATCGCGAAACCGCACGTCCGCGGTGCACAGCGCGAGGAGCGCGTCGAGATGCGCTTGATCGAGATGCGCGAGGCAGTCGAGGTAGGCGTCCAGCGACGCAGCCGCGTTCATGAACGCAGCATGCGTCGGCGCAGGGGGTAGGACAAGGCTTCGGGCAGGGCGGCGAACAGGTGCATCGCGAGGCTCATGCGCCGCGGAAAGCGGATGCGGAAGCGGCGCCGCTCGAGGCCGCGGCGCACGATGCGCGCAGCGACGTCGGCATCGATCAGGAACGGCATCGGGAAGTCGTTCTTCGCGGTCAGCGGCGTGCGCACGAAGCCCGGCTCGATCAGCGACAGGTCGATACCGTCCGCGGCGAGTTCCGGGCGCAGCGCCTGGCACAATCGGACCAGCGCGGCCTTGCTCGCGCTGTAGGGGCCGGCGTACGGCAGGCCGATATCGCCGGCGACAGAGCCGGTCACCGCGATATGGCCGCCGCCCCGCGCGCGCAGCCGCGGCGCGAGCAGCTCGACGGCACGCGTGAACGCGAACACGTTGAGCGCGAACAGCGCGGCGATGGCCTCGGTGTCGAACTCGGCCAGGCCCATCGGCTGGTAGGTGCCGGCGTTGAGAATGACCAGGTCCGGCATGCCGCCGTCGCGTTCGATGGCGTCGAGTACCGCGGCAAGTTCGTCCGGTCGCGTCACGTCGGCGGGGTGGATGGCCGCCTGCGGGCCACAGCGCCCGGCGACTTCGGCGAGCGCCTCGCGGCGTCGGGCGGTGAGCAGGACCTGCGCCCCCGCGCCGGCATACTCCTCGGCCAGCGCCGCGCCGAGCCCACTGCTGGCTCCCGTGATCCAGACCCGTTCGGCGGTTGACGCCACGTCAGATCGCCGGGGCGGTGCAGTTGCGGCAGACGTAAAGAATCTGCGAGCCGTCGCCGCCGGCGAAGGCCAGACCGCTCCAGCGGCCGCGGGAGTCGTACCACACGCGCGTCTCGAGATCGCCCGAGTAGGCGTAGCAGACGCTGCCAGGGGCCGCCTGTTCGATGAGCGGTTCGCCCTGCGCGCAGGGATCGATGCTCACGGCGTTGACGTTGCCCGTGAGGGTATTGAGTACTTCGCGCTCCGCTACGACGCGCGGGTTCCAGTGGTCGGTCGGCAGCAGGCCGGTGTCGGCACGGAGCACGCGTTCGCCGTGACGCACGACGAGCGCGTCGGCTTCGCGCCGCGCGAGCGTGCGGCGTTCCTCGCCGTTGTCGTCGACGCGCGCGTCGAGTTCGAGCAAGCCGTCGCCGCACCAATGCGAACGGGACTCGTAGGTGAAGTCGTAGACCGGCACGAGCAGGATGCGAATGTCGAGGCGCATGCGCGATTCGACGCGGACGTTCTCGCCATCGAGCGCGAAACGCGTCACGTGCTCGCCGACCCGCTTGCCGTTGCGCAGCACGTCGAACTCGATGGTCTCGCCGTAGCGGCTGCTGATGAACGCGGCCAGCTCGGCGCTGTCTGCGCATGCCGTTGCCACGCGGGCAGCGGCAGTGAGTATCAGCCCGGCGAACATCACGAGCGCCAGGCGGCGCGGGGGTAGGCGCAGGTCGCCGCGGCCCACGAGCAGCACGTGGGGGAGGAGGGGTGCGCGGCCCGGGCCACGGCGACCTGCTGAGCGGACTCGACGGATGTCGTTCACGCTCGAGATACGCCGCCCGGTCGCCGCTGGATCACCGCGCCGCGCGGCCGGTGCCGGCCGGCCTCATTGCGCCGACGGCCGCGCGACCCCGGGGAGGGAGAAGCGCGCGGAGATTTCGATCCAGTTGCCGTCCGGATCGCTGACGAAAGCGTAGCGCGCGACGTCGCCGAGCGTGATCGGCTCCTGCACCACGGCGCCGCCGCGGGCCGCGATCTGCGCGCAGGCGGCGTCGGCGTCGAAGATCTGTACCGTCAGGTAGCGGAAGTTGGGGCCGATGAAGGTTTCCGCCGGTGTGCCGCCAGCGCCTTCGACGACGAACAGCAGGCTGTCGCCGCAGCGCACGCTGCGATCGCCGACCTGTTCGAATTCCATGGCATGCGTGTAGAAAGCCATCATGCGCTCCGGATCGGGTGTCGCCACGGTCACCCCGATGCCGACCACGCCATCGGTGCCGGGCGGCACCAGGTGCACGCTGTCGCCGCCCGGGTGTTGGCCGCTCCAGGCCGGCGCGCCGTCGCGCGCGATGGTCAGGCCGACGTAGCCCGTCGGTGGCAGCGCGGCTAGCGGTCCGGGGTGGTGGTTCACCTTGATCACCGAGTCGTGGGCGTCGTAGCGATGCTGCACGATGCCCTCGATGCCGAGTTCGAGGCGATGATCGAGCCGTAAACCGGCGGTCTCGCCCCAGAACCGGGTATGCGCGTCGATATCCGTGGTGAACAGGCCGATGTCGATATGGGGTTTGGCGAGGCGCATGAACGTCTCCTGGCTGGCTGCATGTCGAGCGGGCGCGGTGCGCGCTCAGAGCGCGTCGAGCGCGTCCACGGCGTCGTTATCGATGGCCTGGTAAGCGCCGTCGGTGACCATCTTCATAAACAGGCGATCGCCGCGCTCGGTCGGCTTGACGATCACGGTCGCGGCGATGGCGACGACCAGCACGGCAAAGCTGTAATGCCGGTAGTCGGCCATGAGGTGTTCGAAGTCGTAGTCGCGCACGCCCTGCGCGAGCAGGCGTTCGTGGTAGTCGCGCAGCAGGTCGCGTTCGACCGCGCGGCGCGTGTCGCGGTCGAAGGCGCCGCCGAGGAAGTAGGCGACGTCCATGCCGGTGCCGAGGTAGGCGCTGGTCTGCCAGTCCACGATCGCGATGCGCGGTCCGCCGAAGAGCATGTTGTCGACGCGGAAATCATTGTGCGAGAAACATTTCGGCGCCGCACGCGGCGCATTCCAGGCGGCGTGCCGGCGCACGAACTTGTCGCACACCGCGATCACCGCGGGGTCCATGCGGTGCGCGTAGGTGCGTTCGAAATGCGCCCAGGAACTCTCCACCAGCTCGGTGGTGTAGAAGCCCTGTGCGCCCTCGGGTACGTACAGCCAGGACTGCGCGGCGAGTTCATCGTCGTCCCAGAAGGCCGCGTGCAGCAATGCCGCTTCGTCGAGTGCGAGGCGGGCCTCGTCGACCGAACAGCCCTGCATGTGGTCGCCCTGCACGGCCGGCGCGAGGTCTTCGAGCAGCAGCACGAAGTCGTTGTCCGGGCCGAGTTCCGCGGCGTAGACCTCGGGCGTGTTGATCGCGGTGCGATGGGCGAGCTCGCGGTAGAACATCAGTTCCGAGCGGTAGAAGCCCATCTGCTTGCCGGTGTTGGCCGCGGTTTCGTTGTCCGACGGGAACTTCCCGACCAGGGTTGCCGGTGCCGCGGGCGGCGGCGTGCCGGCGTAGTCGAGCAGAAAGCGGCGCGTTTCGCCGAGCTGGCCGGTGCCGACCGTCTCGGTACGGATCGTCGCGACGGTCGCGTCTATCCCCTTGGCGGCGAGGGCGGCCGTGATCCAGGCGGGCGTGACGCCCTCCGGCCCCACGATGGGCAGGCTTGATGTCATCGAACTGGTACTCCCCTGTGGCGCGTTTGCGCAGCGCCCATGTTATCGAATGCACGGCACGCCGAGAAGCGGCGGGGCGGCTCAGGCAATGTCGACGGTCACCTCGACGCCGTTGAGCACGGCATTGCCGGAGAGCGGGTCGATGTCGGCGACGACGACGTCGTTCGCGCTCGCGCCGGCGTGCGCGCGGGCGCGAGCGAGGCGCGTGTCGTCGAAGCGGTGACCGTAACCGTGGGGCAGGCTGACCACGCCGGGGCGCATCTCGTCGTGGATCTCGAGCGGCACTTCGACGACACCGGCCGCCGAGCGCAGCGCGACGCGGCTGCCGTCGGCGAGACCGCGCGCGGCCGCGTCGTCCGCGTGCATGCGCAAGGTGCAGCGTTCCGGGCGCTCGATCAACGAAGGCAGGTTGTGCATCCACGAGTTGTTGGAATGGAACTCGCGCCGTCCGATGAGCAGCAGCCGGTCGGTCGCGGGCGCCGTGGCGAGTTCCGCCGCCGCGGCGGCGAGTTCGCCATCGATGGCAGCATCGGCCAGCGCCAGGCGGCCGTCGCGCGTGCGCAGCCGGACGGGCAATTGCGGCCGCATCGGACCCAGATCGATGCCGTGCGGCGTTGCACGCAGCCGCGCGAGGTTGAGGCCGTCCATATCGTCGGTGAAGCCGTCGCCGAACGGGCCCGTGCGGACCAGGAAATCGAGCATGCGATCGCAGGGCTCCTCGCCGTCGATGCGCGCGAGGATGTCCGCGACGGCAGCGCCGGCGATGGGCGATGCCGGGTTGCTCACTTCGCGCGCGACCTGTTCGGCGAGGTAGGCTTCGGCGCGCGCGCCGACGTCCCCGCCGCTGCCTTCGCCCGCTGCGATCATGGCCAGTCGCAACAGGATGTCCTCCTCCGCGGGGCCTTCGGCCGCGAACAACCGCGGCGAGTAGTTGGCCACCGAGCGGACCGCGAAGCGCAGGAACAGGATGTCGTAGTGCGCGCGCTCGAGCGCCGAAGGCGGTGGCAGCACGACGTCGGCGTGACGCGTCGTCTCGTTGAGGTAGATGTCGACGCTGAGCATGAAATCGAGGCCAGCCAAGGCACGGTCGAGGCGCCCGCCATCCGGCGTCGACAGCACCGGGTTTCCGGCGATGGTGACCAGGGCCCGGATCTGGCCATCGCCGGACGTCTCGATCTCCTCGGCCAGGCAGGCCACCGGCAGTTCGCCCATGACCTCGGGATGCCCGGCAACGCGCGAGTGCCAGCGCCCGGTGGCGAAGCCGCGCCCGCCGGGTGTGCCATCGTGCACGCGGTCGTGCGGCGCGAGCGGAAACATCACGCCGCCCTCGCGATCGAGGTTGCCGGTAAGGATGTTGAGCAGCTCGGTGGCCCAGGCGGCAAGCGTGCCGTGCCGGTTGGCATGGCTGCCGATGCGCGCGTAGACCGCCGCACGCTGCGCCTCGACGAGTTCGCGTGCGATCCGTCGCGTCGTCGCGGCATCGATGTCACAGCGCGCGGCGACCGCTTCGGGCGTGAACGCGGCGAGCCGCGCGGTGAGCGTATCGAGGCCGTCGGTGAACGCGGCCAGGCGGCCGGGCGCGGCACGCCCTTCGCTGACGATGACCTGGGCCAGGGCGAGCATCCAGTGGGCATCGCAACCGGGACGGATCGCAAGGTGCAGGTCGGCGTGCTCGGCGGTGCGTGTACGCCGCGGATCGACGACCACGAAGCGCCCGCCGCGACGCCGCAGGCGCCGGATACGCCCGGGCAGGTCGGGCGCGGTCCACAGCGAGCCGTTCGATTCCCACGGGTTGGCGCCGAGCAGCAGCAGGTAGTCGGTGCGATCGATGTCCGGCACCGGCAGGGCGAAGGGATCGCCGAACATCAGGCCGCTGGCGACGTGCTTGGGGATCTGGTCGACGGTCGAGGCGGTGAACAGCTGGCGCGTGTTGAGCGCCTTCAGCAGCGGACGCAGGAACAGCGAGCCGGCGAGGTTGTGCACGGTCGGATTGCCGACGTAGACGCCGATGCCGGTCCGCTCGCGCGCTGCAAGCCAGGGCGCGAGGCCTTCGTTCACGCGTGCCCAGGCTTCCTCCCAGCTCGCCTCCTGCAGGCGACCGTCACGGCGCACCAGGGGCCGCCGCAGACGATCCGGATCGTCATGCAGTTCGCCGAGCGCGACGCCCTTGGGACACAGGTAACCGCCACTGAGTACGTCGTCGCGGTCGCCGCGCACGCGAAGCACGCGGCCGTCACGGACGCTGATGGCCAGGCCGCAGGTCGCTTCACACAGCGGACAGGTGCGGTAAGCGGTATGGGTCTCGGCGTGACTGGCGGCGTTCATGACGGATGCTCCTCGCGAATTCGGGGCGCGGCCGGCGCCGGCTGCGCGTGGCGGCAGTGTAGCGTGGCGACGGCGACGATGCGCCGGCCCGGATGCGCTCTAGAATAGGACGCTCGTCTGCCCCGGGGAGCGCATCATCATGTCCGACGCTATTCGCCGTCGCGCCAAGGACCTGTTCGCCCAGCACCGCTCGCGCGAACGTTTCGCGCCGTTTGGCGGCACCCACGCGCTGCCCGACCTCGCCACGGCATACGCCGTGCAGGAGAGCTATGTCGCCCTGCGCCGGGCCTACGAGGGCAGCGCGATCGCGGGCTGGAAGATCGGTCTGACCTCGCAACGCATGCAGGCCCTGCTCGGCATCGACAGCCCCATCGCCGGCGCCATACTCGATTCGCAGGTCATCGCCAGCGGCGCCAGCATCGCGCGCGCGGATTACGTGCATCTCGGCCTCGAGACCGAAATCGCCGCACGCCTCGGGCGCGACCTGCCGGCGGCCGGCGCGCCCTACACGCGCGACTCGGTTGCGGCGGCCGTGGAGGCGGTGTGTGCGGCCATCGAACTCGTCGACGACCGCGCCGCCGACTATGCCGTGACGGACATCGGTTCGCTGGTCGCCGACAACAGCTGGAACGAGGGCGTCGTGCTCGGAGAGTTCCGTCGCGAATGGCCCGACCTCGGCGGCGTCATAGCGCGCGTGCTGCGCGATGGTGAGGAGATCGATCGCGGCAGCGGTGCCGACGTGCTCGGTCACCCGTTCGAACCGCTGACCTGGCTTGCCAACCATCTCGCCGCGCGCGGCCAGGGCCTGCGCGCGGGCGACATCGTCTCCACCGGCAGCATCGCGACGACGCGTTTCCCGGACGCGCCGGAAACGTGCCGCTTCGTCGTCGAGGGTATCGGTGACGTGACCCTGGTGGTGCGATGACGGCAACGGGCGCGGTCGAGGCGCTGGCCAACCGCTTGCGCAAGAACGCCCGGCATCTCGGGCGCTGGGCGCGGCGCGAGGGACTCGACGCGTGGCGTGTCTACGATCGCGACATGCCGGAGTTCCCTTACGCGGTAGACCGCTACGGCAGTTGGCTACACGTGCAGTTGTTCGAAGGCAAGCGGCCGTTCACGGACGCCGACATCGGCGAGCACCTTGCCGCGATCGCCGATGCGCTCGAGGTCGACTCCGCGCGCTGCGCGTTCAAGCTCAGGCGCCGCCAACGCGGCACCTCGCAATACGAGAAGCTCGACGTGCCCGGCGAGTCGTTCGTGGTCGCCGAGCGCGGCCTGCGCTTCGAGGTTAACCTCACCGCCTACCTCGATACCGGCTTGTTCCTCGATCACCGCGATACGCGTGCGTTGGTGCGCGAGGCTGCGGCGGGAACGCGCTTTCTCAACCTGTTCGCCTACACCGGCAGCTTTACCGTCTACGCCGCCGCCGGGGGTGCTGCGAGCACGCTGACTATCGACATGTCGCAGACCTACCAGGACTGGACGCGACGCAACCTTGCGCTCAACGGTTTCGATGACGGCGCACGTCATCGCCTGCTGCGCACCGACGTCACCGCCTGGCTCGAGAGCGCCGCCCGCGATACCGCGCGCTACGACCTCATCGTGCTCGATCCACCGAGCTTCTCGAACTCCAAGCGCATGCGCGCGAGTTTCGACGTGCAGCGCGACCAGGTACCGCTGGTGTCGCGCAGCGCGGCGCTGCTCGCGCCAGGCGGATGCCTGTACTTCTCCAACAACCGACAGGGCTTCCGCCTCGATGCCGCGCTCGAGCGCGACTGGTGCTGCGAGGAAATCACCGCGCGCACCGTGCCCGAGGACTTCAAGCGGCGGCAGCCGCACCGCTGCTGGCTGATCACGCGATCTTGAACGGGCGGCAGTGCCATCACCGCTCGCGCGGGCGGGATGGCGCTGTCGCTCGGCGGACGCCGCGCTCACGCTGCCTGCGCGGGTTCGGCGCGGTCATGGATGCGAGGGCGGCGCGCCGCGTGGTCCTGCGTGGTGCGTTCATCCCGTATAGACTGCGCCTTGCGACGAACGCGAGCGCCGTTCCGGGGCGGACCGGTTCGCGCGTGTACTGCTGTCCCCGCGGAGTCCGAGCCCATGCGCCATCTCTGTCTCGTCCTGCTGCTCGCCACGGGCGCGTCTAGCGCGCAGGCGATAACGAGCATCGCCGATTTCTCGTGCACGGAGTGGTCCGCGCGCCGCGCGAGCGGCCGCGACGTGCACCCGCCGCAGATGTGGCTGAGCGGCTTCATGACCGCGCTCGCGACGGCGCTGCGCGTCGACGTCCTGGCCATCACCGACGCGGAAGCCGTGTTCGCCTGGATGGACGATTACTGCAGCGAGCACCCGGACGCGCAGCTGTCCGAAGGTGGGCAGCGCTTGTTCAACGAACTGCTCGGCAGACTGCCGCGCTCGCGTCCCTACCTGTCGCGACGCTGAGGCGCTTGCCCGGCAGCGCGCTCCTGGCCTATCGTCGGGGCGCCTTGCTTGATAACCAGCGTGGGGAGCGCGACATGACAATAGACGAGATGAACGAGCTGGAGGCGATCCGCCAGCTGAAAGCCCGCTACTTCCGCCTCATGGATACCCAGCAGTGGGAACCGTGGCGTGAGTGTTTCACCGAGGACGTACATGCCTTCTACGAGGGCGTACCGCGGGCGAGCGCCGACCTGCCGCTCGACATCGGCTGTGACGGTCGCCCCGCGCTGGTCGACGGCGTGAGCACGCTGATGACCGGTGCCCAATCGATCCACCAGGGCTTCATGCCCGAGCTCGAGCTGACGGGCGCAACCACCGCGCGCGGGATCTGGGCGATGTTCGACTACGTCATGTTACCGACCTGCCACTTCAAGGGCTGGGGGCACTACCACGAGGAGTACGTCAAGGAAGCCGGTGTGTGGCGCATGAAGAAGATCCATCTCGCAACCTACGGCGCGG